>JAEYYY010000300.1 GCA_023430775.1 Pseudomonadota bacterium | reverse complement strand
ACCTGGACCTTCGTCGGCAGCAGGTGCTCGAGGCCGTGCTTGCGCAGCCGGTAGTACAGCGTGGAGCGATTGATGCCGAGGATGCGTGCGGCGCTCGCGATGTTGCCGCGCGACTTCTCGACGGCGGCGACGATCTCCTTGCGCTCGCTATCGAGCAGGCGCTCGGCGAGGCTCTTGCCATCGTCGCCCTGCGGGGCCATCGCGCCCGAGCTGGTCTGCGCGCTGATGGTGGGCACCACGACCGGGCCGGAACCGGCGACGGGACTCTGCTGCGCGCGGCGACCGAAATCGAGGTGGGTGGCACCGAGGGGCGCGCCCTTCGCGAGGATCATCGCGCGCTCGATGATGTTCTCGAGCTCGCGAACGTTGCCGGGCCAGTTGTACTCGCGCAGCTTCGCGATCGCTTCGGTCGACGGCGACGCCGGCTGGACGCCCATCTGGCGCGCGAACTTGGCGACGAAGTGACCAGTCAGCACCGGCAGATCGTCGAGGCGATCGCGCAGCGGCGGCAGGTTGATCGGGAAGACGTTGAGCCGGTAGTAGAGGTCCTCGCGGAACTCGCCGTCCTCGATCATCTTCTCGAGGTTGCGGTTGGTGGCGCTGACCAGGCGGACGTCGACCTTGATCGTCTCGTGACCGCCGACGCGCTCGAACTCGCGCTCCTGCAGCGTGCGCAGCAGCTTGATCTGGACTTCCATCGGCAGATCGCCGACCTCGTCGAGGAACAGCGTGCCGCCGTCGGCGAGCTCGAAGCGGCCGGGGCGCCGCGCCATCGCGCCGGTGAAGCTGCCCTTCTCGTGGCCGAACAGCTCGGACTCGAGGATGCCGGGAGCGAGCGCCGCGCAGTTGACGCGGACGAACGGCTTCTCCTCGCGCGGCGAGTTGATGTGGATCGCGTGGGCGACCAGCTCCTTGCCGGTGCCGGTCTCGCCGCGCAACAGCACGGTGGAGGCGGTGGGCGCGACCTGCTCGACCTTGGAGAGCACCTCGCGCAACGCGGCGCTCTCGCCGATGATGTTGCCGAAGTCGAACTCGCCGTGGAGCTGCTGGTTGAGGTAGCCGGTGTACTCGGCGAGCTGCGCGACCAGCTTCTTGTTCTCGCGCTGCAGGTGGAAGCGCTCGATCGCGTACTGCAGGACGCCGCGGACCTCCTTCGCGTCCCACGGCTTGGTGATGTAGCGATAGACCTGGCCGAGGTTGATGGCCTCGATCAGCACGTCGACGTCGGTGAACGCGGTGAGGATGATGCCGACGGTGTCGGGCTGATTGTTGCGCACCTCGCGCAGCAGCTCGACGCCGGTCATCTTCGGCATTCGCTGATCGGTGACGACGACCGCGACTTCCTTCTCGGCCAGCACCTGCAGCGCCTCGGGGCCGCTGTTGGCCGTGATGATGTCGAACGTCTTGCGGAAGTTGAACCGGAACGCGTCGAGGTTGTCCTGCTCGTCGTCGACGACGAGGATGGGATAGCGCTTCACGTCGAGCGTCATCGGGCCACCGGGCCCTCAACGTGTATCACGACGAGCCAGGTCGTGTGACGGCTTCGGCAGATGTTGCCACCTGTGCGTTGTCGCCCTTCGCGATGACGAGCGCCTCCTTGGCGAGCCGCACCACGAGCGGGCCCATCAGGAGGCCCCACGCCCCCATGATCTCGACGCCGCCGAACATCGCGATCAGCAGCACCCAGGTCGGCAGATGGAGGTGGCCGCGCCGCGCGAGCCAGGGGCGCGCCAGATTGTCGACGGTGCTGACCACGCCGATGCCGATCACGGCGAGCGCGATCGCGGCGCCGGGGCGGCCCGTCAGCGCGAGGCCCGCCGCGACCGGCGCCCACACCAGCGCGGTCCCGACCGCGGGAATCACCGAGAACAGCAACGTCAGCATGCCGAGGGCGAGGGCCGAGGGCACGCCGAGGACGAGATAGGCAATCGTCGCGACCACCGACTGGACGAGGCCCGCCCCGACGATGCCGAACCACAGCCCGCGCCCGGTCTCGACGAACGCATCGCGAAACCGCACGAAGTGACGCTCGTCGAGAGGCGAGTGGCGCTCGACCCAGCGATACCAGCTCTCGCCGTTGACGAGGACACCGTAGATGCCGCTCACCATGACCAGCAGGCCGATCACCATGCTCGCCGCGGCACCGGCGAGCTCGCGTCCGATCGCCCACGCGCGGTCGCCCTGGCTGATCAGCAGATCCATCGCGCCGGTGACCTCGGTCTTCGGATCCGCGGGCGTCGGATCGGTCTGCACCAGCTTGACCAGCACGGCCTGCGACTCCGGCGTGGCGTAGAGCTCGCGCACCAGCGCCACGGCATCGATCACGATCGAGGTGACGACCGCGATGATCGGGATCGCGATCGCGATCAGCAGGCTGACCACGATCGTCGCGGCGACGCCCTGGCGCCCGTGCAGGCGCCGGGCGAGCCGGCGGTGAAACGGCCTCGCGTACAGTCCGATCCACACCGCGAGCGCGATCCACGGCGCGAGCGGCACGAACACGGCCAGCGCGCCGATCGTCAGGATCACGACCAGGTAGGTCGGAAGTTTCATGATCCCTAGCGACTGCGCCCGGAATGCCAGTCCGCGGGCGACCAGGTCCGAAAAGTTGGGCCCGAAAGCTGGGTTGGTTAGCATTTTCGGTATGCCTTCTCGTCGCAGGCGTGCGGTCTGGAGACGCCCACCGCGCAAACCGGTCGCCATGGCGCGCCGGGTGTCGCTGTTCGAACGCGAGGTGTCCGTGCGCCTGGCACCGGTTGCCGTCGAGCTGATTCATGGCGCCGCGCGCGTCCTGACCGAGGGCTCGATCAGCGGCAACCAGTACACCGGGTCGACGATGCTGACCGTCGATCTGGCGCGCGCCGCGGATCGGATCAGCGATCCGCCCGATGCCACCACCGCGCTGAAGGTCGCCGTGCTCTACGCGAGCGACGAGCGGTGCCGCGTCGAAGCGCGCCGGCTCGCCGTCGAGGAAGCGCGCCGGGTCGCCGGTTGCGATCTGACCGCACCGCTGATCGACCTCGAGAGCCGATCGCATGGAACCGAAGTTCACTTGAGCCTCGATGTCGAGGCTCGCCGGGGGATTCAATGATGGAGCTGTACAGCGTTCGCGATGCCTCGAAGATCCTCGGCCTGCCCGAGTCCCGCCTCCGCTACTGGATGCAGACCGGGTTCGTCGGCCCGACCGTCCGCAAGGGCGGCCGCTTCTACTACACGTTCTGCGATCTCGTCGCGACCAAGTCGGCGAAGGACCTGCTCGACGGTGGCATGTCGATGCAGAAGATCCGCAAGCACGTCGACGCGCTCCGCAAGGCGCTGCCCGAAGACACGTCGCCGATGATGAAGCTGCGGATCTGCTGCGACGGCGAGACCATCGTCGCACTCGACGAGGACGTCGCGTTCCAGCCGATCGGCGGGCAGGTCGTGATGGCGTTCACGCTGCCGAGCTTCGGCGAGCACGTGATCGCCACGCTGGCGATGCCGCGCGTCGAGCCATCCCCCGAGCTGGAAGCAGAGACCTCCGGCCCGACGCCGTCTCCCGTCGTCGACAACCCGACCGACGCGAACTGCGGCGTCACCGCGTACCGCTACTTCGTCGAGGCGTGCGCCGCCGAGGATCGCGGCGACTCCGAATCCGCCGAGCACCTGTTCCGCCAGGCGATCGATCTCGAGCCGGCGATGGCCGCCGCGCTGACCAACCTCGGCAACCTGATGTATCGCCAGGGCGAGATGGCCGAGGCGCGCCGGTTCTACGAGCGCGCGCTCGAGTGCGATCCGGTCCAACCCGAGGCTCGCTACAACCTCGCCAACGTCCTCGAGGACCTCGGCGAGGTCGAGCTCGCGATCGCCGAGCTCCGCCGCGTCTGCGCGATGTCACCGGACTTCGCGGACGCGCACTACAACCTCGGCATCATGCTCGCGCAGGTCGGTGGCTCCGCCCAGGCGCGCACGCACCTCGAGCGCTACCTCGAGCTCGACACCGGCAGCGACTGGGCCGATCACGCGCGCTCGTTCCTGCAGCACGTCTGACGGATGCGCCCACGCCGCGTACGTCGGGCGCGAGGATCGCACGCTACAGCAGGATGCCGCCGCAGGCCGATTCGAACAGATCGAGCGCCTGCATCAGGCCGACCGACAGATCGCCCTCGCAGATCGACGACATCGTCGCGTTCGCGCCGGTCATCTGCACGAACTGCTTGAGCCGCGAGGCCTCCTCCGCGTTGCCGAAATCGGAGCTGCACGAGCCCGGGCCCGGACCGGCGATCGCCGCCACCGCCCACCGCGTGTGATTGCCGGTGTACTGGTCGAGGAAGGTGACGTAGTTCGCGACCGGCTCCATCTGCGCGCTGCACAGTGATTGCGCGAAGCCGAGCGTCACCGACTGCTCGTACGAGCAATCCTCCTCGTCGGTGAGGAACACGATCGCGAGCAGCGCATCGGGGCGATGGAAGCCCTGGTTCGTACCGTCGGCCATCCGCTCCTCGAAGGCATCGCGCATCGCCGACAGCGGCATCTCGTCGGACGGGCCGGTGACGCCGACGTTGGCGAGCGTCGAGAACGTGCCGCTGACATCGGGATCGGTCTTCTCGATCCAGCGCTTGGTCATCGCGCCGTTCATCAGCATCGCGCCGTTGTCGCCGCCATCCTGGCTCATCGGGATGCCGCCGCCGATCGGCGAGCTCATCGTGTAGCTGTAGTCGCGGCCGGTCGTGGTGACGGCGACGCGATAGTCGAGGCCCGACTGATCGAGCACCGAGATGAAGCCGGGGAAGTTCGCGATCAGGTTCGTCTGCTCCTGGCCCATCGAGCCGGAGTTGTCGATCACGAACAGCACGTCGATCGCCTGACAGCCCGGTCCAGGATCTCCGTCGGGCAGCGGGGTCACCGTCGTATCGGGTGTCACCGCCGCGTCGGTATCACCGTCGCCGTTGCGAGTCGGAGTCGGGCCACAAGCGATCAGGAGTGAGAGTCCGAGGACGAACGAGCGCACTTGCTTTCCCCCTGCGAAATGCGAGGCGAAGGTACCGCCGTCTCCGCAGAGTGAAGAAGATTTTTTGCGGTTTCGCGATCGCGCCACGAGCCCCCGCGATTCGCGACGGGCTCGATCACAGGATGACGCCGCCGCAGGCGCTATCGAACAGCTCGAGCGCCTCGGCGAGCCCGATCGACAGGTCACCCTCGCAGATCGACGAGAACCGCCCATTGGTGCCGACCTGATTGACGAAGTCCTCGAGCCGCTCGGCCTCGTTGGCCTCGCCGAAGCTCGACTCGCAGTCGTTCGGGCCCGCGATCACCGCCGTCGCCCAGCGGGTGTGATTGCCCGTGAACTGGTCGAGAAACTGGATGTAATTGCCGACCGACTCCGACGAGCCGCCGCTGCACAGGTCCTGGCCGAAGCCGAGGCTGACCGGCTGCTCGTGCGAGCAATCATCCTCGTCGGTGAGGATCACCACCGCGAGCAGCGCCTCGGGGCGGTGGAAGCCGACGTTGGTGCCGTCGGCGATCCGGTCCTCGAACGCATCGCGGATCGCGGCGAGCGGCATCTCGCGGCTCGGGCCCCCGACGCCGACGTTGGCGAGGCTCGAGAACGTGCCGCTGACGTCCGGATCGGTCTTCTCGATCCAGCGCTTCGTCATCGCGCCGGTCTTCAGCAGCGTGCCGTTGTCGCCGCCGTCCTGGTCCATCGGCAGCCCGCCGCCGATCGGCGACGCCATCGTCCACTCGTAGTCGCGGCCGGTGGTGGTCACGCCGATCCGGTAATCGAGCCCCGAGGCCTCGAGCACGCCGACGAACTGCGGAAAGTTGGCGACCAGGTTGTCCTGCTCCTGCTGCATCGAGCCGGAGTTGTCGATCACGAACAGCACGTCGATCCCCGAGCAGCCGACCTGGCTGCCGCCATCGCCCGGCGGCGGTGGCGGCGGCTCGACCATCGAGTCGGGGCCCGGCGCATCGTCGCCACCCGGGTTATCGCGGGCGGTCGGGCCACAGGCTGCGAGCAGAAGAATGGCAGTCAGCGCGAATCTCATCGGGCGCAACCTACTTGTCGAAAGTTAGAAGTTCAACATTCAAGTTACAGGACGGCAACAGTTCGTTGCCTCCCTCGCGCGCGTCCTGGGCAAGCGCTGGACCGCCCGCGGTCGCGAACGAAATCAGCGATCTAGCTCGCGCACCACCACGCGATTGACCACGTGTGGACACGTCCTGCGACCTGCCGCCGGTCGCCTCGTCCGAACCAGACGACATGACTCGCTACGACCGCTTCTGGGAACCGACCTTCATCGTGCTCGCAGCCGCCGTGCTGCTGTTCGTCCCCTGATCGGGGGATCTGGGGAGGGGACGATGAGTCGAGACGACCGCTACGATCGCTTCTGGGAGCCCGTGATCATCGTGATCGCGGCGATCGTGCTGCTGTTCTTCACCCGCTGAGCAGAGAGCCTCAGGGTTTGAGGATCTCTTCAGCCGCGTCGATGCCCGACAGCAGCGCGCCTTCCATGAAGCCCTGCCACTCGTAGAACGAGTTGGTGTGCTCGCCGGCGAACAGCAGGTTGCCGACCGACTTGCCCTCGTTGCCTGCGATGGTCGTGAACTGCCCCGGCAGGTAGCTGGTGTAGCTGCCCTTGGTGAGCGGGTTGCTCGGCCAGTGCTCGAGGTGCGCGAGGTAGCTGTTGCCGGTGCGCTTGACGTTCGCGGCAGCGCCCGGCATCACGCGCTCGAGATCGGCGAGGAAGCGACTGGTCTCCTGCTGCGTGTTGCTCGACAGGTTCTTGCCGCGCGTGCCGCCGCTGTAGTCGGTGAGGATCGCGTGCTCGCTGGTGGCGGTCGTCGGGCTGGTCTCCCAGGTCGTCTGGTGATTGGTCAGGTCCGAGTAGCTCGCGCCGGTCGCGCCGAGCTCAGCCCAGTACGGGCCCTTGAAGCCGACCATCAGCTTCGCGTTGTCGCCGTAGCCGAGGGTGTCGATCGCGGTCTTCTTCCACGCCGGGATCGCGAGGCTCGAATCGAGCGCGACGCCGCGCAGCACGGTGAACGGGATCGCGAGCACCACCTTGTCGTGGGTGCGGGTGACCGAGCGATTGCCGCTGCGGAAGCTCAGCTCGATGCGCCCACCCGAGGTCTTGCGGATCGCCTCGAGCCGCATGCCGAGCTCGGGGGCACGCGGTAGGCGATCGGCGATGCCGGTCGCGATCCTGTCGTTGCCCTCAACAACGTGGAACCGCTCGTCGGAGAACACGCCGAACGGAGTGAACTTCGAGCGCTTGTCGGCGTGGATGAAGAGCAGGAAGTTGAGGGAGCTCTGCTCGCTGCACTCGCGACCGTACTCGGCCACGTACGCTTCCTCGATCGCCTTGCGCGCGTAGCGGCCGCAGCCGCGCGAGGTCAGGTAGTCGGAGAGCGACGTCAGGTCGAGCGCGCGATCGGCGGCGTTGTACGTGTCGGCCGTGGGAGCACCGCTGCTCGCGCGCAGATCGGCGCGCATCGCCGCGACGAACGCCCGGTACTCGTCGACGATCGTCTCCTCGGGGATCAGCTGGCCATCGAAGTAGTAGCGCTCGTCGCCGGCGGACCGGGTGATGTCCTCGCGGGTGAGGCCGAGGGTGTTGACCCAGCCGAGCATCGTCTTGTGGAGGTTGTCGATCAGCTCGCCACCGCGCTCGGCGGCCTGCCCCGGGAACGTGCCGCGCAGCGAGAACTGACGGCCACCGACGCGATTGCTCGCATCGTAGAGCGTCGGCGTCATGCCGGCGGCGCCGAGGTTGTACGCGCACTGCAGGCCGGCGAGTCCGGCGCCAACGATGCCGACGTCGACCGCCGGTGGCTTCTTGCCCGCACGCGCGACCTTCGGCGCGGCCACCAGAGCGGCGGCGGCACCGACACCACCGAGGAACGTGCGGCGATTCAGCGCCGCCTCGCGCGCCTTGCCGACGGCCTCGGCCGACGACATGCCGGTCGCTTCGGCTTCGCGCGCGATCCGGAACAGATTGACGAGACGACGGAGCGAGGACGAGCGGGGACCGCGCATGGACATCGCTGAAGTTACGTACAAGAGACGCGCCGGCTTCCACGTAAGCGACCCCACGCGTCCTACGCCACCTCCGGCGATCGCTGCGCGGCAACCACGCAAGATCTGAGGATCGGCGAGCTGCACGGCCACTTCGTCGGTGGCTGCAGTCGCCACTCTCCCCCGTTCAGCCGAGGGCGGTGCTGAACTGGAGGTACGCGTAGACGTACGGAGCGATGAACAGCACCGCGTCGATGCGGTCGAGGATGCCGCCGTGACCAGGCAGCAGCGCACCCGAGTCCTTGACGCCCGTGGAGCGTTTGATCAGCGACTCGCAGAGGTCGCCCATCTGGCCGAGCATGCCGCCGGGGATGGCGATCGCGAACACGTCGACCCAGCTCATCCAGTCGGCGTAGGCGAGCTTCAGGACCACCAGGCCGAGCACCGAGCCTGCGAGTCCGCCAAAGGCGCCGGCCCACGTCTTCTTCGGGCTGACCGCCTCGTAGAGCTTGGCCTTGCCGAGGAAGCGGCCGGCGAAGTAGCCGCCGGTGTCGGCGACCCAGGCGACGATCAGGACGATCAGCACCGTCGACGCGCCTTGCTGCGGATCGCTGCGCTTGAGGATCGCGAGGAACGTCGTCAGCAGGCCAGCGTAGACGATGCCCATGATCGTGCCGGTGATCCGGTTGGCGACCGTCGGCATGTCGCGAAACCGGAACAGGAAGTAGAGCATCGGCACGACGACCGCGAGCAGCAGCAGGATCGCGTGCTTCGCGGCGACCGCGGCGAACAGCACCTTGATGCCACCGGAGATCTCGGTGCCCGCGGGCGCGGTCAGCGGTTCCGAGACCATGCCGGTGGGGCCGACACCCGACGGCGCGACCATCGCGATCGTGCGGTCGTCGAGCCAGTAGAACGCGGCACACGCGAGCGCGCCCATGACGAGCGCCGCCATCCGGTCCTCCTTGGGGAGCACCATCGCGAACAGCTCGTGCATCGCGATCAGCGACGCGAGGAAGATCACCGCCCAGGTCGGCTCGGGCCGGTGATAGCTGAGTAGCAGCAGCAGCAGCGGCACTGCGACCACCGCGACGAGAAACCGTTGTGCGAGGTTGCCGAGTGCCATTACGACTCCACGTCAGAGGCGAGCTGCGCCGAGGTCAGACCGAACCGACGCTCGCGCGCGGCGTACTCGTCGAGGCAGGCTTGCAGGTGGGTGCGCCGGAACTCCGGCCACTGGACGTCCGCGAAGATCAGCTCCGCGTACGCGATCTCCCACAGCAGGAAGTTCGAGATCCGCTGCTCGCCGCTGGTGCGGATGAGCAGATCGACGGGCGGTAGGCGATGGGTCGGGAGATAGTTGCCGAACACGTCGATATCGATCGCGTCGGGCGACAGCTTGCCGGCCGCGGCATCGCGCGCGACCTCGCGAACCGCGCGCGCGATCGACTCGCGGCCACCGTACGACAGCGCGAGGGTCAGGGTCATCTTCGTGTGCTGTGCACTGGCGGCGCGCAGCTCGTTCAGCGGCTCGGTGACCGAGGGCGGCAGCTTGTCGATGTCGCCGATCGCATCGAGGCGGATCTGGTTGTCGAGGATCTCGGAGCGCTCGCCGATCAGGTACTCGCGCAGCAGGTCCATCAGGCCGCGCACCTCCTCGATCGGGCGGGCCCAGTTCTGAGACGAAAAGGCATAGAGCGTCAGGGCCTCGATGCCGATCTCGCGGGCGTACCGGGTGACGTCGCGGACAGAATCGGCACCCGCGCGATGGCCCTCGAGGCGCGGCTGACCGCGGTTCTGTGCCCACCGGCCGTTGCCGTCCATGATGATGCCGACGTGGCGCGGCAGAGACTCGAGTGACATGCGGGGAATATCGCGAGCGATTCGCTCTTCACCGTCGCGAGTAGCACGCACCCGGCGTGCGTTGCAACGGCACCACTGATCCCGTACGCTCGTGAGAAGCCATGGGCATCTTTTCCAGACTCGGCACGCTGATGAAGTCGAACATCAACGACCTCATCACGAAGGCCGAAGATCCCGAGAAGATGCTGTCGCAGGTCCTTCTCGAGATGCAGCAGCAGCTCGTCGAGGCCAAGAAGGCCGTGGCGGTCGCGATCGCCGATGAGAAGAAGCTGCAGAAGCAGTACGTCGCCGAGACCGACAAGGCCAAGGAGTGGGAGCGCAAGGCGATGGTTGCCGTGCGCGCCGGCGACGACAACCTGGCCCGCCAGGCCCTCGGTCGCAAGCAAGAGCACGAGAACATCTCGACGCAGTTCCAGCAGCAGTGGATCGCTCAGAAGCAGGCGGTCGAGAAGCTCAAGGACGCGCTGCGCCTCCTCAACAACAAGATCGAGGAAGCCAAGCGCAAGAAGAACATCCTGATCGCTCGCAAGAAGCGGGCGGAGGCCCAGCAGCAGATCGCCAACACCATGCAGGGTCTCGGCGATACCTCGGCGTTCGACACCTTCGACCGCATGGCCGAGCGCATCCAGCTGATGGAAGCCGAGGCCGAGGCGGGTGCCGAGCTCGCCGGCGAGCTGTCGGGCGATACGCTCGAGAGCAAGTTCCTCCAGCTCGAGCAGGGGCCGGGCGGCTCCGACGACGACGCCCTCGCCGAGCTCAAGGCCAAGATGGGCCTGCTCGAGGCGCCCAAGGGCGGCGAAGCGAAGCAGCTCGGCGCCGGTGCCAAGACCGAGTCCAAGGACAAGGAAGACCTCGGCTCCGCGGCCACCGCCTCGATGGGCGGTCTTACGGCGGAAGATCTGAAGGAGCTCGAGGATCTCGATCTCTCGGAGCTCGAAGGCAAAGAAGCCAAGAAAGCCTGATTCCTCCGCGTTCCTGTTAGGATGGCCCCCGTGGGCGCCGTTCGCCTCGAGGTGAGCCTCTCGAATCAGTCCGAGTGGCTGAAGATGTTCGATCCGCGGGATTGGACGATCTTCGTTCCCACCAGGGAGGATGTCGCCAATGGCGTGGTGATCCGCGTCGACCTCGACGTCGGCGGCTGGCTGGTCACGCTTCGCGGCACCGTGGTCGGCACTCGCGATGGCGGCGTGGTGGTCGCCCTCGGCGGCTCGGAGCGGGACAAGATCAACTACCTCAACGGCTTCGTCCGTGGCGGGCTTCTCAACCTGCGAGAGAAGCGCCGCCTCCCGATCCGCCTCCAGGTCACCTACGGCGCGATCGAGGGCCCCGCGAACACGTTCACCAAGGACATCAACGAGGAGGGCGTGTTCCTGTTCACCGACAAGCCGCTCCCCGAGACCTCGCAGATCCACATGCTGGTCGCGATCCCCGGGCGCGCGCAGCCCCTGTCCGTGATGGGCAAGGTCTCGCACACCATCCTCGCCCAGGATGAAGAGCCGCCCGGCATGGGCATCGTGTTCGAGCTCGACGACGCGCTACGCGCCGACCTGATCGCGATCGTCAAGGAGCTCGAAGAGGGCATGCTCGCCGGTCGGCTGCCGACCAACGTCATCGAGTAGCCTCTGCCATAACGTTGCGATGTGGCTACGTAAATGCCACCGTAGCGCGTGGCCCGGCGCGCGCGAAGTACGGCGATCGCACCGGTGACGTGGCGCGATGGCGTCCATCTCACCGGGACGGCGATCTGGTGCGATTCACGTCGTCGTCGCGATGTCTGCTTCGTGTCGAGCGCCGATCGGATCGGCAAGGCGGGCCACGGCCAGCTGATCGCGACGCCGCTGACGCTCGCGCTGCTCGATGCCAGCGCCGGCAACCTGGGCGTACCGCTGCGGCAGCGCTTCACGCTCGGCACGCTGCGGCTCGAGCTGATCGCCTCGGGACGCGGGCCCGGCGCCGCCGCGCTCCACGTCGAGGGCGCCGGCACCAAGCTGCTGTATGCCGGCCCGGTGCGCCCCTACCACGGCACTCGCGTCGCTGCGGCGGATGTTCGCGCGTGCGACACGCTGGTGGTCGATGCTCCGTTCGGTGCGTCGAGGAAGAAGTTCCCGGCGCTCGACGACGTGATCGACAAGGTGCTCGCGTGGACGCGCAAGCAGCTCGCCGCCGCGCGGCGTCCGATCCTGCTCGTCGACAGCGCGCTCGACGGGCTCGAGGTCGCGAACGTGCTCGCCGCCGAAGGCTTCGCGGTCGCCGGTGCGAAGCCGATCCGCGATACCGCCGCTCGGATGTCCGCGCTCGATAGCTCGGCGGTGCTGCGCAAGAAGACGACGAACGGCACCTCCGGTCGCAGCGCGCACGCGGTCCCCGCGATCGCGGCACCCACCAAGGAGCTGATCGCGACGGTGTGGCTCGACGCGCATCGCGATGCCCCGAGGACCATCACCGATCTCCCGCACGCCGCCGCGCTGATCGCGGGTCGCCCGCCGAGCGAGAACCAGGCGACAGAGATTCACTTCCCGTGGACGCACGCCGCAGATCGCGCGTCGTTACTGGAGTGGATCGAGGCAACGCGCGCGAAGGAGATCTTCGTCACCGGCGCGTCCGCCGAGGCGATCGTCAAGGCGCTCGGCGAGCGCGCGAAGTTTCTGGGCCCTCCGCAACAGATGTCGCTGTTCGCGGAGCTCGCGTGACCGACCTGTCCATCGCGAAGTTGCCGCCCGCCAGACGCGACTCGCAGGTCGCCACGTTGGCTCGAAGGGTGCCTGGTGGTTGCGGCGTTCACGCGAGGGCAGGTGCTGGTCGAAGCGTGATCGCGAGTCGCTCACGCAGACTCAACCACTTGCGCCGCCCCAACCAGGGGTCTCTTTTCGGCGAGATGTCTAGACCGTCTAGACCGTCTAGACATGTCGCGAAAA
>JAEYYY010000290.1 GCA_023430775.1 Pseudomonadota bacterium | reverse complement strand
CCCGTCAGCAGTACCACCGGCACCGCCGGTGCCGCCGTGGCCACCGCCGCCACCACCGCGATCGAGCGCGCCGGCGCCACCACCACCAGGACCGAGCCCCGGCTGTTCGACGGCACCACCGCTGAAGCCGCCGGGGCCGGCGCTGGAGCCGTTGCACGAGCCCTGCGCATCGATCACGCCGTCGACGACGATGTCGGTCGCGACCATCGCGAGCGCGCGCGTCCCGACGAGCTGGAGCGGACCGCTGACGCGGATCGACTTCGCGCGCAGCACGCCGACGTTGCCGACCGCGTTGAAGTCGCCGGGGAGCGCGATACCGTTTAGCGTCCCGGCGTCGGTGGATAGCGTGCCGGTCAGGATCAGGTCGGGGAGCCCGGCGAGCTCGTCGGGATCGACGTCCTCGGGGAGCACCGCACCGCCGGCGGGGATCTGCCGGCCGCAATGTGAATCGTCGCTGTCGTCGATGCAGCCCCACTCGCACGGCGTATCGACGGGCAGCTCGCCGACCGCGGTGCACGTGCGCAGCGTGTCGCCGACGCACGCCGAGGTCAGGGTGCTGCACGGCCCGGCGTCCGGGATGGGTAGCGCGGCGTCGTCGGCAACGACCGCGTTCTCGAAGCCGAGCAGCTCACGGCAGCCCGCACTGCCGAACAGGAGCACGACCACCGCGAACCTGGACATGACGCGATCGTATGTCCCGCCCGATCGCCGGGTCAATCTCCGAGTCGACGGCTCGCGACCGTGCGCTAGGCTGGCGAGATGAGTGACGACGCCGCTCGCATCGCCGCGCTCGAGGCCGAGGTCGCATACCTGCGCGCCGAGAACGCGCGCTTGCGAAGACCGGCCGCGAGGGGCGTCAGCCCGGTGGTCGTGGTGCGGCTGGCGAAGCGCGGCGTGCGGCCGTGGCTCGCGTGTCTGTGGATCGGGGTCGCGGCGTGGATCGGCTACGCGGTCCGCTGATCAGCTGGGGAACGCGGCCTCGCCACGCTTGCGCATCTCGTTGATCGTCGCGTTCCAGTCCTTGGTGCCGAACACGCCGGAGCCCGACACGATCACGTTGGCGCCCGCGGCGCACACCTCGGCGACGTTCTCGAGCTTGACGCCGCCATCGACCTCGATATCGACGTCGAGGTTGCGGTCGACGATCATCTTTCGCAGCTTCCTGATCTTGTCCAGCGCCGACGGGATGAACGACTGCCCGCCGAAACCGGGGTTGACGCTCATCACCAGCACCTGCGCGACATCGCCGAGCACGTACTCGATCGACTCCGGCGGCGTCGCCGGGTTGAGCACCACGAACGGCTTCTTGCCGAGCGACTTGATCTGGGACAGCGTGCGATGCAGGTGCGGGCACGCCTCGACGTGCACGCCGATCAGATCGGCGCCGGCCTTGGCGTACGCCGGGACCCAGTACTCGGCATCCTCGATCATCAGGTGAACGTCGAGCGGCAGGCTGGTCGCTCGCTTCACCGCCTCGACGACGATCGGTCCGATCGTCATGTTCGGTACGAAGTGACCGTCCATGACGTCGACGTGCACGTAGTCTGCCGAGCCGATCGCCTTGATGTCCTCGGCGAGCCGACCGAAATCGGCGGAGAGAATCGACGGAGAGATCTTGATCGCCCGCTTGCCCATCGCGGCGACGCTATCACGGCACCGGCACGATCTCGACGCGACCGTCATCAGCGAGACACGCGATCCGCGTGCCTTCGGTATCCAGCGCCAGCGCGACCGGCGCGAACGACGCAGCGATCTGCTGCTGATCCAGCACCTCGACATCCAGCGCGCCCGTTCGCTTCGGCGACAGATAGTCGACCCGGAGCTCGCTGCGAGAGGCGAACCCGTAGACCGCGCGGAGGCCGCGATCGTCGAGCGCCGCGCAGCGCGGCGGTTCGTGATGAACGAGAGCGGCGAGCTGGTCGGCGGAGCGATTGACGAAGTGGTGCGGTGCGAAGTCGGAGCCGAGACGGACGACCTTGGTCTCGGTCGAGCTCCCGATCAGCAAGCGCCGCGCGAGCCGATCGAAGACCAGGACGCTGGCCTCGCCCCAGCCACGGCCGAGGATCGGGGCGACGCGTGATCGCGTGCGGAGGTCGAGCGCCAACCACGCGTGGTCGAAGATCGTGGTGCGGCCCTCGGCGTTTCGGTACTCGAGCGCGCACGCGATCGCGATCGCCCCGCCATCGTACGACAGCCTCGCATGGGCGTGGCTCCCGCCCGCGATGCCGTACCGGGTTCGATCGCCCAGCTCCCAGCGATCCCGTTCGCCGGTCGAGACGATCACGCGATTGCGGAGATGAAACGTCACCAGCTCCTGGCCATCGCCCGACAGCGCCGCGAAATCGATGTGCCACGGATTCGGCGGCATCGCCGGATCGCTGTACTGCGCGCCGGTCATCGTGAACTGGACCAGCGTGCCGAAGATGTCGATCGCGACGATCCGGCCATCGTGCAGCCAGTATCCGTCGAAGAACGTCGCATTCACCATCGAGCGAGCAGCGCCGTGGCGAGGGGAGGTGCCGAGCTGGATCTGACGCGGTGCCAGCTCGCGCACCGTCTCGCCGGTCGCGATGTCGACGATGCGCAGCGTCTCGCGCTGGCAAACCAGAACGCGCCGCCCGTCGGGCGACCACGTGATCCGGGGGCTCAATAGCCGCCGAACAGATCGGTCAGCGGCACGTCGAGCGCGGTCGCCACCTTGAACAGCGACGACACCGACGCCGACGACTCGGCGCGCTCGATCTGCGAGAGCAGCGACACGCTGAGGTTCGTGCGTCGCGCCATCTGCTTGAGCGTCAGCCCGCGCGCCTTGCGAAGGTCGCGGATCTGGCGGCCGATCGCGGCGTGCAGCTCGTCCTCGCGGCGGAGCACGAGGCCCTTCTTCTTCGCGATCCGCGCGATCACGTCGCGGAACTCCGCCGGCGTGAACGGCTTGTGGATGTACGCGGAGACGTCGTGCTGGATCGACGCCGACGCGGTCTCGAGCGTCGGATAGCCGGTGAGGATGATGACCGCGATGTCGTCGTCGACCGATCGGATCTGCGCCAGCAGATCGATGCCCGACACCTTGGGCATCATCAGATCGAGCACCACCAGGTGAAACACCTCGTCGCGGATGCGCTCGACCGCGAGCGTCGGGTCGGCGAGCGTGGTGACCTCGAAGCCCTCCGCGGACAAGAAGTCCTGCAGATACTCGCGAATGTCCTGGTCGTCATCGACGACGAGGACAGACAACTTCGAAGATGTCTTCACTGCGGCGCTCGCGACCACGAATCGACCATACCGCAAACCGCCCCTGATCAAACGCCAGGAAGGTTACGTGGAATCGTGAAAAACCTGCGCAAACGTCAACGGAGACCCGAAGGTCTCCGTTTAGTCGGGGCGACAGGATTTGAACCTGCGACTCCTTGGTCCCGAACCAAGTGCGCTACCAGGCTGCGCTACGCCCCGGAGGGAGCGTTGAGTTACCCCGCGGGCACTCGGTTGTCAACGCCGCCGGAACACTGGCAACGCAATATGGACCCCGATCTCCCCGAACATCCCGAGGTCTTGGACGGTTCCGACCCGGGCGAACGGGGTCACGCCGAGGAAGCTCCACACCCCGATCGACCCGCCGATCCGAGGGTGGGCCAGCTCCGCCAGCTCGACGATCGGTCCCGCCGACACGCCGACCATCTTCCCCAGCACGCGCGTCCCGATCAGCGCATCCAGCCAGAGCCGCCCGCCATCCCGCACCGTCCACTTGCTCGCCCCGAACGTCCCGCCGATCGCACCGATCGATTCGCCCTCGCGAATTCGCACCACCGCCACGTCACCGCCGAACGTCGAGTCCCAGTCGCCGTCTACATGACTACCGGCACCCGATGGACCGAGCCAGAGATAGAGTCCGTCGAGGTTCCAGCTCGGCGAAAACCCCGAGGGACCGACCCGCGGGATCGTTTTTCTTGGTGGTGGATCGGGAGTCGTGGTGGCCGGGTCGGCTGCTGCAAAAGTCCCCGAGCCGACCAACCACGCGATCACCATCAGTTTTTTGATGGGGACACGAAGGTTGCAGCGCTGGGGCGACGAGCCCACAGCAAGGTGGCTTGGCGCACCAAAACGAACTTCCATCCTGGTAGAATCAGTCACTAAACGGGCTAGGGAGTGCACGGGCTCGTAGTTTGCTTGTTCCGGCGGTTTCGTCCGCCATTGTCCGGCCTTCGTCCGAACCGTCCCTTCATCCACCTGGCAGAAGCTTGGCCATCCAGCACGCGTCACCCGGCGTCGCCCAGCCGCACTCGATGCTACCACCCGGTCTCGAGTCGGACTACGGAGTGGTCCGGACGCTGCCTTTGTTCGAGGGCATCGTCGACGCCGATCTCGCGATGGCGATGCAGCAGGGCGGCATCCAGCTCCGCCGCGTCGAGCGCGACATGTTCGTCCTCGATCCGATCGGGCTCAACCAGGGCCAGGCCGCACCGGTCGTCTACGTCGGCGCGGGGCAGGTTGCCGCGGCCGTGTTCATGGAGAACGAGCTCGCCGAGCGCCGCGCCTGGCAGGTCGCTCACGAGAACGCCTCGAAGGAAGAGCGCGAGGCCGAGTCGCTGATCAAGCCGCCGCCGCTGGCGCGCATCGCCCTCAAGAACGTCGCGCTGTTCATGGACGGCGACCTGTTCAACTCCGGCGCGCTCCAGGCCGCACGCGGACAACCGATCGCGTTCTACACCACGGCGCCGAGCGTGCTGATCTCGATCGATCAACGGTGGATCGCCGAGCTCGCGGTCCGTCACCCGGTGTTCGAGCAACGGCTCCGCCGCGCGCTCTCGGTCTCGAAGGAGCGCCTCGCGTGGGTGTCGGGCGTCAAGCAGGAGCTGCTCGACTTCTTCGTCCGTCAGGGCATCTCGGTCAGCGGCGAGATGGTGCGCGTGCGCCAGCTCGGCCTCTGCATCGACTGCAAGCTGTGTGAAGAGGCCTGCGAGGAGCGCTACGGCGCGAAGCGGCTGACGCTCGGTGGCTACCAGCTCGGCATGCTCGACTTCATCTACACGTGCCGCACGTGCACCGATCAGCGGTGCATCGATCCGTGCGCGTACGATTCGATCAAGTTCGACACCGACCGCATGGAGGTCGTGATCAACGAATCGACGTGCACCGGCTGCACCGCCTGCGCGCAGAGCTGCCCGTACGGCGCGATCGACATGATCGAGGTCGAGCCCGAGGCGCCGACGTTCAAGAAGCACTTCAAGGCGCGGCTAGAGAAGCGCGACGCGCTGAAGTTCGGTCCCGGCACGCCGCGCGTCGCCCGCGCCCGCCGGATCGCGAACAAGTGCGATCACTGCATCGCGTACGGCGATCAGGCGTGCGTGTCGGCGTGCCCGACCGGGTCGCTGATCGAGATCAACGCCTACGATCTGTTCCGCGAGCGGTCGCCGAAGATGGCGCAACTCTCGCGGTCCGGCTTCCCCGACGATCTGAAGAGAAAAGACCGCAAGGAGGTGCTCCCGGTGATGCCATTCACCGAGGGGCTCGCGGTGCGCTCGGGCGGCGTGGCCAAGGTCAAGCGCGGTCGCTATGCGCCGCTGCTCATGTGGATGGTCGGCATCTTCGCGTTCCTCGTCGCGCTCGGCGAGGTCCTGCTGCGCAGCTACGCGAAGGACATGAGCTACCTCTACACGCAGCTCAAGGAAGCTGTCGATCCCGAGACCGGCCTCCTCAAGTACGCCGGCCTCGCCGAGGACGCGATCCTCCAGGACGTCAAGTACACGCCGGGCGATCAGCTCTCGACGTGGACCGGTGCGATCGGCACCGGCCTGATGATCATCGCGGCGATCTATCCGATCTTCCGCCGCATCAAGCTGTTCCGCTGGCTGGCGTCGAACACGATGTGGTTCGACTTCCACCTGATGGCCGGCACCGTCGGGCCGATGTTCGTCGGGCTGCACTCGGCGCTGCGCCTCGATTCCTGGGTCAGCGCCGCGTTCTGGTCGATGGTGATCACCGTCGTCAGCGGCTTCCTCGGCCGCTACCTCTATACCCAGGTGCCCGAGCTATCGAGCGGCGTCGAGCTCGAGGAGCTGGATCACGAGCGCGCGTTCCAGAAGGCGCGGCCGATCCTCACCGTGCCGATGGCCGAGATCGATCGCGAGCTCGCCGAGCAGCGGGCGAAGGCGCATCGAGTGGCGATGTCGCCCTCGATCCTGCGCGCGCTGTGGTGGCTGCTGTTCCAGGACATCGGCCGGATCCCGCGCACGTGGGCGCGCCGCGGTCGTCTCGCGCAGCTCGGTGTCGATCGCCACACCCGAAAAGACCTCGCGCGCCGTGCAGCGCGTATGATCGTGATCGCGCGGCGGCAGGTGGTGGCCCCCAAGGCGCAGCTCCTGCTGCACTCCTGGAAGAAAGTTCACGTGCCCTTCACCATCTTCCTCACCGGTTTTGCGACCGCTCACATCTTCCTCAGTTGGTCCCGTGCGCTCTGGTAGTCGTCTTCCACTCGTCCTGGTGGTGCTCGCGATGCTCTGTGGCGTCGCGGGTGCCGATGATTTCTTCACGACGTCGCCCGGTCCGCTCGCGACCAGTCACGCGGCGCTCGACAGCCAGGACAAGTGCAACGACTGCCACATCAACGGCACGCGCGACGTGTCGAACCAGAAGTGCCTCGACTGCCACGATCATAATGACCTGCGCAGCCGGATCGCGGCGGGCAAGGGCTACCACGCGTCGGCCAACGTCAAGGGCAAGTCCTGCATCACCTGCCACAAGGACCACAAGGGCAGGGGCTTCGACCTGATGGGCTGGAAGGCCGTCGGCGGCGAGACCAGCTTCGATCACGGCAACACCGGCTGGGAGCTCAAGGGCAAGCACAAGACCACCGATTGCGCCGCCTGCCACAAGGCGCGCAACCGCGCCGGCCTCAAGGTCTACATGAACACCGATCGGCTGTGCGGTTCGTCGGGCTGCCACCAGAGCGATCAGCCGCACAAGTTCGAGCGCAAGGACATGCTCGCGTGTGAGCGCTGCCACGGCGAGTCCGTGTGGAAGCCGCCGAAATCGCAGCTCCGGTTCGATCACAACGATCGCAAGGACGCTGCGATGCCGATCCTCGGCTCGCACGGTCCCGTCGCGTGCGCGAAGTGCCACCCCAAGGCGGTGTTCAATCTACCGGCGGCCAATCCGAAGGGCTGCGGCAACGTCGGCTGTCACGACAAGGAGAACCCGCACAAGGGCCACCTCTACAACATCCGCGATTGCGAGTGGTGCCACTCGCCGACGTTCAAGACGCTCAAGCAGGTGCAGGTCTTCGATCACAGCGAGCGCACGCGCTTCGACCTCGGCCCCGCGCACCGCAAGATCAAGTGCTACGACTGCCACACCAAGTCGCTCGGCGAGAACAAGCCGAACGGCGCGTGTGCGCAGGCGAACTGCCACGCCAAGGACAACAAGCACGGCGACCGCTTCAAGCAGTTCGGCGACCCGCCGGCCTGTCAGGTCTGCCACCCGTCGGGCGGTCCGAAGTTCACGCCGAACGCGTTCTCGCACGGCTCGCGCACCAAGTTCCCGCTGGTGTTCGAGCACGCGAAGCAGGCGTGCCGGTCGTGTCACCGCGGCAAGGGTCCGCAGGACTTCGAGCGGTTCACCGGCTTCGATCCGAACAAGGAGTGCATGTCGTGCCACAAGCACGCCACGGTGCACTCCGACGAGGATCACCCCAAGGGCAAGTACACCAACCGCCAGTGCCTCGGCTGTCACTTGAACCCGGGCAACCCGAACATTCGCGTCGGCAAGAGCAACGCGATCGTCGAGGAGATCCACGGGCCGAAGGGCAACTTCCCGCTGATCAAGGACCACAAGAACGTGCCGTGCGCGGACTGCCACAAGAGCCGCGACGCGAAGGGCAAGACGTCATTCTCGAACCTCAAGCCGAACTGCAACGCGGCAGGCCAGTGTCACGAGGATGCGCTGCACGAGGGCACGCTCGGACAGAAGTGCATGCTGTGCCACGTCAGCGGCACGTGGGATGCGCTCGGCTTCGATCACGACAAGCCGTTCCCGCCGGATGCCAAGGGCGAGCTCAAGGAGTACCCGCTCAAGGGCGAGCACCGGAAGAACAAGTGCGAGGCGTGCCACCCCGATCGCAAGTTCACCGAGGCGCCCACCACGTGCGCCGCCGAGGGCTGCCACGCCGAGGACGACGCTCACAAGGGCCGCCTGGGCAAGGGCTGCGAGAAGTGCCACGTCGAGACCGGCGACAACCTGTTCAACCACAACACGATGTCGAAGTTCCGCCTGGACGGAAAACACCTCGAGGTGCGCTGCGCCGACTGCCACCCGTCGGTGACGTTCAAGCCGCGGCCGGCGACCTGCTACGGCTGCCATCCCGAGCCCGCGGTGCACAAGGGGCAGTACGGGACCGGTTGCGAGCAGTGCCACACCACGCGGACGTGGG
>JAEYYY010000265.1 GCA_023430775.1 Pseudomonadota bacterium | reverse complement strand
TCCTTGCCGACGCCGTGCTCGCCGATGATGACGACGGCGAGCCGGCCGATCGCGATCCGCGCCGCCGACTGCTCGAGGGCTGCGAGCTGGCTGGCCTGCGGCGTGGTCTCGCGGCGCGAGCCGGCGCGGGTCTGGACCATCAGTGTGACGGCGCCCACGAGGAACGGCACGCCGATCGTCAGCTTGACGCGCTTGTTCGCAGGCAGCTTCGCGCCGTCGACGAACGTGCCGTTCGAGCTGCCGACATCCTCGACCTCGACCTCGGTCGCGACCAGCAAGTTCGCGTGATGCCGCGACACCGAACCGGAATCGATCACGACGTCGCACTTGCTGGCGCGGCCGATCGTCAACGTGCCGGCGCTCGGGAGCGGCATGACCTGGAGCGCGGCGCCATCGATGACGAGCAGCACGCGATCCCCGAACGGAGCCTCGCGATCGATCTGCTCGGTCGTCTGGCCCGCATCGTCTTCGATCACGGCGCCTACAGTACCAAAGGCGCGGCGGGGGCGGGGGCTGGCGTGCTACAAGCCAGCGCATGCGTCTGGGTGCCTTGCTGGCGACGGTCCTCGTGGGGACCGGGGTGGCCTCCGCGCAGCCCGCCGATTCCGAGCCGACGCAGGCGCAGAAAGAGGCCGGCGAGTACTTCGAGAAGGGCGAGTCCGCGCGTGCTTCGGGCAAGTACAAGGAGGCGATCGCCGCGTACATGCGTGCGTACGCGCTGGCCCCGCATCCCTACGCGCTGTTCAACATCGCCCTCTGCTACGAGAAGCAGGGCGAGTGGGCGAACGCCGCCGACTACTACTCGCGGTACCTGACGGCGGACAAGGATGCCGTCGACGCCGACGAGGTGCGGGCCAAGATCACCGACTTCCAGGGCCGCGCCGCCGCGCAGGATGACAACCCGGTCGAAGGGTTCGGCGTCACCGGAGACGTCGGCAAGACGGCCAACCCGTTCGTCTCCCCGGCGGTCCCCGCCCCGGCGCGCTGGCACGCCGGCGTGTCCTACGGCCTCGGTTTCGGCGACACCCCGGTCGAGCGCTACCTCGCCCACGGCGGCATCAAGCTCGCCGGCCGGATCGAATTCGACGCCATCCTCGGCAAGTTCGGCAAGAACGACCTCGCGCTCGGTGGCATGGCGCGCGTGCTGGTCGCCAAGGCCGAGTACATGCAGCCGTTCCTCCACGGTGCGGCCACCATCGGCTACGCGAAGCAGGATGACTCGTCCGATGCGAGCACCAAGATGCCGCTCGGCCTCGAAGCGGGTGGCGGCGTCCGGTTCGGCAAGCAGGGGCGGGTCGAGCTCGCCGCGGTGTTCCGCTTCATCCAGGGCGGCTTCGACGAGACCTCCACCGTCGTCGATAGCTACATCAACGATTCGTTCGCGTTCGCGATCGATCTCGGGATCGCGTTCGACATCCCACTCAGGCTGCCGACCGCGAATCGCTAGCGCAGGCGCTCGGTCAGATCGACCTGGTAGACCGCGCCGCTGAGGTTGATCCCGATCGAGTCGGTGCCGAACACGAACAGCTGGTCGCCGGTGGTGACCGCGGGCTGGTGATACGCGATCTCGAGATCGATGCCCTCGCCGCGATCGAGCAGCAGGTCGATGACGTTATGGGTGTCGAGGCCGTACGCGAAGATGCCGCGCTCACCGCGATAGATGATGTGGCGCTTGTGGATCACGAACTCGCCGTTGCGCGACGGCTGCTGGATATCGCCGTGCTTGAAGTTCAGGTGATAGCCGCCGTCGCGCACCATGTCGTCGAACGAGGTGTCGGGCGGATCCTCGGCATCGGTGAACTCGATGTAGCGCGGACCCGATTGCGTCTCGTAGAGCGCGCCGCGCTCGTCGAAGAACACCGAGCCGACGAACGGCTGATCGTTGCGCAGCCACTTCGATTGCTTGGTGACCAGATCGACGGTGTAGAGATCGCCGTCCTGCTCGGCGACCAGCGCGAGGTTGCCGATCACGCTGAAGCCGGCGATCGAGCCGACGATTCCCGAATCGACCTCGAAGTCGATGAAGGTGTCGCCGTTGTTGTCGCCGTCGAGGTCGGGGATATCCGCGGGCGGCTGCCACTTGCGAAGCGCCTTGGCGCCGACGAGGAAGTACACGGTGCGGCCATCGATCGCGCAGCCATCGGCACCGCGGCTGGTTCGCGCGATCTCGCCCGTCGTTGCCGGGATGTCGACCTCGTAGGCGATCGAGGTGCCGAACGAGCACTCCGCGACCAGCTGCTCGCCGAAGTGATACTCGTCGAGATCGTTCTTGCCGCTCGACCACTCGTACTTGACCTCGCTCGCCGGGTCGCCCGGCACCATCGAGTGGAGGAACAGCAGATTCTGCGGCGCCACCTGGTCGACCCAGTAGATGCGACTGCCGCCGCTCGAGATCAGCTTGGTCTCGTCGGCCTCGGGCCGGAACTCCTTGCGAAACTCGTCGAGCTCGTCCGCGCGATCGTTGTACTGCGCGTCGTAGATCGGCGTGCAGCCGACCAGAGCGAGGGTGAGCCACGTACAGCGCACGCTTCACGTCTAGCAGCGCCGATCTCGATGATCAACGGAGATCGACGCGCGGCTCGAAGCTTATTCGAGGGGCAGCTCGCGGTCGGAGGTCTCGAGCTCGGGCTCGAGCTTCTCGCGTTCGATCGTTCGCAGGCACGAGTTCCAGCGCAGCATCGGATCGACGTTGCCCGGCGGCCGCAGCTCCTCGGCCTTCTCGTACCAGTCCATCGCGTGGCGAAACCCGTTGTACGCCTCGCTGCGCACCACATTCTTGCGCTCGAGGTACGCGCGCGTCTCGCGCTCGTCGACGATGCCCGAGTAGTACGCGCGCTCGTACTCGTCCTCGAGCTGGATCACGTGCTCGCGCGCCTCGCGCGCCGCGTGGCCGGCGCCCTGAGAGCCGAGCTGATCGGTGAGGGCGAGGATCAGACAGCGCAGCGCGTCCTGGTTGTCGCGATCGACGGCCAGCACGTCGCGGCAGATCGACTCGGCCTGCGCCGGATCGTTGAGCAGGCGATAGCGCTCGGCCTTCTCGAGCGCGTGCGGAATGCCGTCCGGGCTGATCGACTTCAGCTTCAGATCGGCCCGACTCGTCATCGTGCTCGTGCTCCGCTCGTCATCGCACTTTCTCCGTGGTCTCGACCTTGTCGACCTGCTCTTCGCGGCGCGCCTCGGTGCGCTTGCGAATGCCGAACAGCTTGCGGCCGATCACCGTGATCGGATCGAAGTAGCGATCCACCACGCGTTCCTTGAGCGGGATGATGCCGTTATCGGTGATGCCGATGTGCTCCGGGCAGACCTCGGTGCAGCACCGCGTGATGTTGCACAGGCCCGAGCCGAACTCCTTGCGGATCTCCGGGATGCGGTCGTCGGTGTCGAGCGGGTGCATCTCGAGCGAGGCGAGCCGGATCATGAAGCGCGGCCCGACAAAGGCGTCCTTGCGATCGCGATCGCGGATCACGTGGCAGACGTCCTGGCACAGGTAGCACTCGATGCACTTGCGGAACTCCTGCACGCGATCGACGTCCTCCTGGAACATCCGATAGGTGCCGTCTTTCTCGCGCGGCTTCGGCTTGAACTTGGGGATGCGCTTGTTCTGCGCGTAGTTCCAGCTGACGTCGGTGACGAGATCCTTGATCACCGGGAACGTCTTGAGCGGCTGGCAGGTGATGGTCTCGTCCTCGGTGAACACGTTCATGCGCGTCATGCACGCGAGGCGTGGCCGGCCGTTGATCTCCATCGAGCAGCTGCCGCACTTGCCGGCCTTGCAGTTCCAGCGCAGCGCCATGTCCTCGGCCTGCGTCGCCTGGATCCGGTGGAGCACGTCGAGCACGACCATGCCGGGCTGGACTTCGATCTGATACTCCTCGAAGCCGCCGCCCTCCTTGTTGCCGCGCCAGACTCTGAACGTTCTCTTACTCATTGAACATCCTTGCCGACCTTGCCGGATTCGAGGTCCTCGATCTTCGCGTTCGCGATGGCGACCAGCTCGGGCGGTCCGTCGGGACGGAGGCGCTTCTCGACCTCCATCTTGCCGTCGGCGCCCTTCTTCAGGATCACGTTGTACTTCACCCACTCGGGGCTCTCGCCGGGGTGATCGAGCCGCGTGTGTGCACCGCGGCTCTCCTCGCGCATCAGCGCGGCGCGCGCGACGGCCTCCGAGGTGATCAGGAGCGAGCGCATCGACAGCGCCTCGTGCCAGCCCGGGTTGTACTGGCTCGAGCCGGGCGCCTTCATCGTCCTGGCATCTTCCTTGAGCTGCTCGATCTCGCTGATCGCGGTCTCGAGCTCGTCCTTCTTGCGAACGATGCCGACGCCCTTGCCCATCGTGTCCTGCAGCTTCTCGTGCAGCAGATACGGATTCGTGCCCTTGTCGCGGTTGAGCAGCTCGGTGGCGCGGCGAATGCCGGCCTCGATCTGCGCCTTGTCGGGCTCGGGGTTGTTCGACATGCCCTTGACGTAAGCGTTGGCGCCATCGCCGGCGAGCTTGCCGAACACGATCAGATCCGACAGCGAGTTGCCGCCGAGCCGATTCGCGCCGTGCATGCCGCCCGCGCACTCGCCGCAGGCAAACAGGCCGTTCACCGTCGACATCTGGGTGTCCGCGTCGACGCGAATGCCGCCCATGAAGTAGTGCAGCGTGGGGCCGACTTCCATCGGCTCCTTGGTGATGTCGACCTCGGCCAGCTCCTTGAACTGGTGATACATCGACGGCAGCTTGCGCTTGATGAACTCGGCGGGGCGCCGCGACGCGATGTCGAGGAACACGCCACCGTGCGGCGAGCCGCGACCGGCCTTGACCTCGGCGGTGATCGCGCGCGCGACTTCATCGCGGGTCAGCAGCTCGGGAGGCCGGCGCGCCTTCTTGTCGCCGTCGAGCCAGCGCGCGGCTTCCTCCTCGGTATCCGCGGTCTCCGGCGCGAACCGCTCGGAGATGTAATTGAACATGAAGCGCTTGCCTTCACTGTTCTTGAGGATGCCGCCGTCGCCGCGCACGCCCTCGGTGACGAGGATGCCGCGCACGGACAGTGGCCACACCATGCCCGTCGGATGGAACTGGGTGAACTCGAGGTCCATCAGCTCGGCGCCGGCCTCGTAGGCCATCGCGATGCCGTCGCCCGTGTACTCCCACGAGTTGCTGGTGACCAGCCACGCCTTGCCGCCGCCGCCGGTGGCGAAGATGACGGCCTTGCACTTGAAGATGACGAAGCGGCCGGTCTCGCGCCAGTACGCGAGCACGCCGGCGACGCGGCCCCGCGGGCCGTCCATCAGCACCTCGAGGGCGGTGCACTCCATGTGGAAGCTGATGCCCTGGTGGATGCCGTGATCCTGCAGCGAGCGGATCAGCTCGAGGCCGGTGCGATCGCCGACGTGCGCCAGCCGCGGATAGCGGTGACCGCCGAAGTTGCGCTGCGAGATCAGGCCTTCCTTGGTGCGGTCGAACACCGCGCCCCACTCCTCGAGCTCGCGCACGCGATCCGGCGCCTGCTTCGCGTGGAGCTCGGCCATCCGCCAGACGTTCAAGAACTTGCCGCCGCGCATGGTGTCGCGGAAGTGCACCTTCCAGTTGTCGCGTGCGTCGACGTTGCCCATCGCCGCGGCCATGCCGCCCTCGGCCATCACCGTGTGGGCCTTGCCGAGCAAGCTCTTGCTGATCACGCCCGTCGAGAGCCGGTGCGCGCTGCAGCCGATCGCCGCGCGAAGCCCGGCGCCGCCGGCACCGATCACGAGCACGTCGTGCTCGATGGTCTGAATTTCAGAGACGTCCAGCGTCATGGCATCACCACGTATTCAAGTCTTTGATCACGCCCATCGAGAGCAGGCGCACGTAGAGGTCGGTGAACATCACCCACAGCAGGGATGCCCACGCGAACTGCATGTGGCGCTCGTTGAACCACGTCGCGCGCTTCCACGCCGAGTGGCCGAGCGTGGGCGAGCCGCCGCCGCCGCACATGTAATCCTTGCGGCCGCCGATCAGGTGCCGGAACGAGTGGCAGCCGAACGTGTAGCAAGCGATCAGCACGACGTTGATCGTGATGATGATCGAGCCGAGGCCGACGCCGAACTTGCCGTCCTTGAAGAACGCCTCCACGGCGTCCTTGCCGAGGAGGAAGATGAACGCGAGCGCCGCATACAGGAAGTAGCGGTGGAGGTTCTGGATGATGAGGAGCTTGGTCTCGCCGAAGTACTTCTTCTTGCCGAGCGGACCGACCGCACACGCCGGCGGCGAGCCCGCGAACGACCGGTAGTACGCCTTGCGGTAGTAGTAACAGGTGAAGCGGAAGCCGCCGGGGAACATCAGGATCAGCAGCGCCGGCGACATCGGGATCGCGGCGGGCCACCACGACGGGAACGTGCCGAGCCACGCATGACTCGGAGGCACCATGCCCTGCGCCGCGTACATCGCCTCGGTGGCGCCGGGACCGAGGTCCTTCGCGTGCACCACCGGCGAGTAGAACGGTGACAGGTACGGGTCGACGAAGTAGTGGTTGCCCTGGAACGCGGCCCACGTCGTGTAGACGACGAACAGGCTGAACACGACGAACGTGATCGCGGGGCCGCCCTTCCAGTTGTCGGTGCGGTGGGTCTTGCAGAACCCTTGCTCGTGCCCGCCGATCACGGGCAGAAGTTTCGACATTTCGCGCGCGACTATAGGGAAACGGGGGGTAGCCCGCAAGAACCGTGTCCCTCGGTTTTCACGCAGTTAGGCCGCTACGGAACGAAAAGCAGGCTGCATGTCGTGCAGCCGATCATGAGGCCGAGGCGACCCTCCTCCGCCAGCTTCGCGTAGGTCGCGAACTGACCGCGCGGATCGCCGAAGCCGGCGCCGCATTGCGGGCAGCGCACCGCGATCGCGGCTTGCTCGACGACGGGCCTGCGGGTCTGGCGCAACGCCTTGGCAAGCAGGTCGAGCATCTCGGGTGGCGCGAGCTCGGCGGCGCCGAGGCGATCGAGCTGGGCACGCAGCTTGTCGCGAAACTGGGTGCGCGCGCCGTCGACCCAGAACGAGGCGCGCTCGATCGAGATCAGGCTCGCGCGAGCGAGCTCGTCGATCGGCTTGTTCTCGACGATCACCTGCTCGAGCGTGTCGCGATCGCGCGGCGTCAGCTCGTCGAGGGCTCGCGTTGCCGCGTGGAGGAGGGCTTGATCGTCGAGCCGCGCCATCGTGTCAGCTCCGGAACAGGATGAGTAAGAGCGCGCGGACGAGATCGAAGAGCGAGAGCGCGATCAGCGCCCAGGTGCCAAAGATCATTCCGGTCAGCAGCACCAGACCGG
The DNA here is from genome assembly GCA_023430775.1 of Pseudomonadota bacterium. Classification (GTDB taxonomy): domain Bacteria; phylum Myxococcota_A; class Polyangia; order Haliangiales; family Haliangiaceae; genus JABFXX01. The sequence continues at coordinate 7,390 of JAEYYY010000265.1, read as the reverse complement.
CACCCGACGGGCCGTCGAACGCGGTGCGAAACTCGTCGACGATCCGCACCGGCCCCCCGGCCTCGGCTCGATCGCTGCCCTTGAAGATCTCGATCAGTCCCTGGAACGTACGCGCGACCTGGGCGGCCGGATAGACGATGGCTTCCTTCAGCGCGGCGCCGGTGCCGGTAGGCTCGCGGAGCGGGGCGAGGGCGACGCCGAGCACCCAGCGACCGTCGCGCTGTGTCGGCATCACCGTGACCGTCTGCTTCGCGGCGGCGCGCTCGATCGCGATCGTCACCGCGGCACCTTGCTTGGCGTTGACCAGGTCGCGCAGTCGCGCGGGACCACCCGCGAACGGCGCGCCATCGACCTCGAGGATCACGTCACCGGGCACGAGCTTGCCGGCGGCATCGTGACCTTCGAGGACACCCTCGATCGTTCTTGCCTGCTCGGGAATCGCGGTGGTCTGGCAGCGGAAGAAGCAGAACGCCAGGATCGCGACGGTCAGATAGATCGTCACCGGGCCGGCCAGGATCAGCGCGAGGCGAAAGCCCTGCGAGCCGCGCGAGCCCGGCAGCTTCATGATCGGGATCGCGTGGCGCTCGGCCTGATAACCGAACAGCTTCGCGACCACCAGGCGACCGAGCTCGGCGATCACGAGGAAGCCGACGATCGCCGCGATGCCGATCGGGACGTTCACGCTGGCTCCTCGGTGGCGAGCGCGGCGATCGCTGGGAGGGCGACCATCACGCGCGCTTCTGGAGCTGCTGCTGTTGCTGCTGCGCTTGCAGCACGACGTGCGACGTCATGTTGACGATCTCCTCGACGGTGGCCGCGTTCTGCATCGCCGCGACCGGCTTGCCGACGCCGAGCACGATCGGCCCGACCGCCGACGCACCACCGATCGTCTTCGCGATCTGATACGCGGCATTGCCCGACGCCAGCGAGCTGAACACCAGCACGTTCGCGCTGCGCGTCAGCCGCGAGAACCCGAACGTGCGCTGGCGCATGTCGCCGTCGAGCGCCATCTCGGGCTGCATCTCGCCGTCGATCTCGAGCGTGGGCCGGCGCTCGCGCACCATCTCGATCGTGCGGTGGATGCGGGTGACGTCGGGATGACGAACGGCACCGAAGTTCGAGTACGAGATCATCGCGACGCGCGGCGTGACGCCGAAGCCCTGCACCGCATCGGCCATCTGCACCGTGATGTCGGCGAGCATCTCGGCGTCGGGGAAGATGTTGAACACGGTGTCGCCGAAGAACTTCACCGCGTTCTGCAGGACCATCATGTACATGCCGACCGCGACCTTCGCGCCCGGCGACAACCCGAAGATCTCGAGCACCGGGCGCACCGTCTCCGGGTAGTTGAGGCGGAGGCCGGTGACCATGCCGTCGGCATCCCCGCGGTCGACCATGATCGCGCCGTAGTAGTCGCTCTTCTGGATCAGCGCGCGCGCCGCCTCGGGCGTCAGGCCCTTGCGCTGCCGCATCTCGTACATCCGGTCGGCGTACTTCGCGTTGTGCTCGCTGCGCGGGTCGATGATCTGGACGCGCGACATCAGATCGAGCTGCATGTCGTTGCACAGCTTCTCGATCTCCGCGGGGCGGCCGAGCAGGATCGGCTTCGCGATCTCCTCGTCGACGATCTGCTGGATCGCGCGCAGCAGGCGCGGGTGCGCGGCGTGCGGGAACACGATGCGCTTCGGATCGCGCTGCGCCTCCCTGATGATCGTGCGCATGATCGAGTACGCGGCGTTGCTGCCCTTCGACATCAACTTCTCTCGGTACTCCTCGATGTCGAACTCGATGCGCGCGACGCCGCTCTCCATCGCGGCCTGCGCCACCGCAGGCGCCACCCACCACAGCACGCGCGGATCGAACGGCTTCGGGATGAAGTAGTCGGGGCCCATCCGCAGCGCCTTGCCGCCGTACGCCATCACCACGCTCTCGGGCACCGGCTCGCGCGTCAGCTCGGCGAGTGCGCGCGCCGCGGCCAGCTTCATCGCCTCGCTGATCGTCGTCGCGCGGCAATCGAGCGCGCCGCGGAAGATGTACGGGAAGCCGAGGACGTTGTTGACCTGGTTCGGGAAGTCGCTGCGGCCGGTGGCGACGATCGCGTCGGGGCGCGCGGCGATCGCGGCGGGATACGAGATCTCGGGGTCGGGGTTGGCGAGCGCGAACACGATCGGTCGCTCCGCCATCGTCTTCAGCATCTCGGCCGTCACCGTGTTGGCGACCGACACGCCCATGAACATGTCGGTGCCGCGCATCGCGTCGGCCAGCGTGCGGCGGCCGTCGTCGGCGACCGCGAACGACGCCTTCTGGCGATTGAGATCCGTGCGGCCCTTGTGGACCACGCCCTTGCTATCGACGAGCACCACGTTGCCGCGCGTGATGCCGAGCTGGATGAAGAACTCGACGCACGCGATCGCGGCTGCACCGGCGCCGCTGACCACCAGCTTGATGTCGGCGAGCTTCTTGCCGGCGAGCTCCGCCGCGTTCAGCAGCCCCGCACCCGAGATGATCGCGGTGCCGTGCTGATCGTCGTGGAACACCGGGATGCGCATCCGCTCGCGGAGCTTGGCCTCGATCTCGAAGCACGCCGGCGCCGAGATGTCCTCGAGGTTGATGCCGCCGAACGTGGGCTCGAGCGCGGCGACGATGTCGCAGAACTTGTCGACGTTCTTCTCGTTCACCTCGAGGTCGAACACGTCGATGTCGGCGAACTTCTTGAACAGGCACGCCTTGCCCTCCATCACCGGCTTGCCTGCCGCGGCGCCGATGTCGCCGAGGCCGAGCACCGCGGTGCCGTTCGAGATCACCGCGACGAGGTTGCTGCGCGCCGTGTACTCCCAGCTCTTGTCCTCGTCGGCCGCGATCTCGAGACACGGATCGGCGACGCCCGGCGTGTATGCGAGCGACAGATCGAGCTGGCTGACCAGCGGCTTGGTCGGAACGACCTCGAGTTTTCCTTTACGGCCTCGACGGTGATACTCGAGCGCGTCTTCCTTTCGCCCCATTGGCGGACGTTAGTCCTCCGACGGCTTTGGCGCAATCAGCGGGGAAGCAAGCGTGCCCGGACCGTGTCGCGGAGCTCGAGGTTGTTGATTGCCGGCCCGTTCGCGATCCGGCCGAGCTCCTTCAGATCGAGGTCCGATGGCCGGACAAACGAACTACCCGTCAACTTCGGTTCGCAGCCTTTCGGCCATCGCAGCGTGGATCGCCGAGAGACTGTCGAGGTCGAGGATGCTGCAGACGAAGCCGAGATCGAGATCGGGCAGGAACGTGCTGCGCTCGCGTCGCTGGTAGGCATCGCCGGCGAGGGCGTACACCGCGATCGCGTCGTCCTCCCAGAACCACACCTCGGGGATCTCGAGGCGACGGTAGATCTCGAGCTTGTCGATCCCTCCGCGCGACCAGTTGATCTCGATGACCAGGTCCGGCCTGGTTTGATCGTCTGGCTTGTCGCCGAACAGGTAGCACTCGTCCGGCTGGCAGCCGGCGTCCTTCGCCGCGTTCTTCAGCGTCCATTCACCGTTAGGGATGCCGCGGAGACCACGCTGCACGAGATAGGCATCGATCACCCGACCGATGCGAGAGTTGATGCGTTCGTGATCGCGCGCGGGACTCATCAGCTCGATCGCTCCGTCGAGATAGGCCAGCTTCGGGCGGCTGGAATCCCCCTGGAGGGCAAGCTGGGCTTCGTAATCAGCCCAGCTGCGACCGAGCATCACGACGCGCTGATCCGCCGTGGGCAGATAGAGCCCCGGTGAGATCGGTGCCTCGGTGCGCGCGGTCATCGCTGCCAGCGTAGCACCGGGCCTATCAAGTGCCGTGCCTCGCGATCCCGGTGGAATCACGCGCGCTCCTCGTCCGTGTCCGGCGGGCGGACCTCAGGGTGGCGTGTACGTGAACGAGACGTCGACGAAGCCGCCGTTCGATAGCCCGCTGCGCGTCTCGACCTGCGAGCCCTTGGTGAACGTGAACGTGCCCTGGTTGTTCATCGCCGCGCTGGTGACGTTGGCCTCGGTGGTCTCCATGCGGATCGTGAACGTGTCGTCGGCGACGATCCCGCCGATGCGATCTCTCAGATCCCAGGTGATCGAGATCGGCGTCTCGTGATTGATCCGCGAGCCACCGGTGACGGCATCCATGTCGGCGCCGTCACCACCGGACGCGGTTCGCCACGCGATGAGGTAGACGGAGCGAATGCCGCACTTGCGATCGATCGTCTTGATGATCGTGCCGCCCGGGCTCTCGATCCACGCGACCGAGCAGTTGAGCGGCGTGTACTGACCGGGTGACGGCGTCGTCGTGTAGGTGAGCTGCAACGTGCCGGGCGTGCCACCGGCAGGACCATCGGGGTTCGCTTCGCCGACGGGTGCACAGGCGGCGACGAACAGCAACGCCAGCCGGTTCATGGGATCCCATCGTAATCGAACGTTCGCGCGCGAAGGCGCGGCAATCAGACGCAGCGCAAGAACTGCGCGAATCCCGCAGCGCTCAGCCGTCGACGAGGATCGTGGTCTCGAGCCGCGCAGCGGTGGCCAGCATGCGAAGGAACGCCGCGAGCTGCTCGATATCCGGATCGGCCTCGGTGGGCAGGTTCGCTGCGGCGAGCACGCGATCGCGACCGCCCTTGTCCTTGAGATCGAACAGCGACGTGTCGTGCGGGATCACGCCGGTGAACAGCGCGAGCATCAGGCCGTGCGTGGGAGAGATGTGCCCGACCATGAACAGCATCTGGAACACCTGATCGCTCGAGATCTCGAGGACGCCGTTCTCGCCCTCCCAGCGCACGCCGTACGGCGCCCGGCTCTCGAAGTACGTGGTGCCCGACGCACGCAGCCGGCGCGTGGGCTCGCCGTCCCACTTGAACTCCTCGATGCCGCGCGCGAGCAGCACACCGGCGGAGCACTGCAGGTTCTTGGGGAACCGGCTCATCAGCCACGCCTCGACATGCTCCGGAATCGGGTACCGGATGCGGCGATGACAGGCGAGCTCGCGCGAGAGCCCTGCGGGGCAGGTGCTGCACGCGGGGGTGACGTCGTCGAGCGGCTTGGCCTCGTCGAGCAGGTCCTGGAGCGTGACTCCGCGCGCCGAATCTCCCTCGGGCTTGCGCATGGTGAGCTGGACCTCGATCTCGCTGGCCGGCCGGTCCTCGCCATCGGCCTTCATGTGCTCGAGGGCGGAGCGGGCGAGGATGCGCGTGCGGTTCAGCGACACCAGACGTTCGACGCCGAGCTCGCGCTGTGGCCCGCAAGGCGTTGCGAGGACATAGTCGATCGCCATCCCCGCCTTCTACACCACCTGTCTGACGCTTGTTTCCGAGGACAAGGGCAGGTAAACAACCTGCCTACGCACCCGTAGCTCAGCTGGATAGAGCGTTGGCCTCCGGAGCCAAAGGTCACAGGTTCGAATCTTGTCGGGTGCACGCGGGGATGTTCGTTGCCTAAAACGCTCGCAGAGATCGCGATCGACGCCGGCCTGGCAACCAAGGCCAGCATCTCGAAAGCGGCCAAGATCGCGGACGAAAAGAAGCAGCCACTGGTGGTGGCGCTGGTCCGCGAGCTCAAGGTCGACGAGCTCGCCCTGGTCACCGCCTTCGGCAAGCAGACCCGGGTTCCGCTGATCGACCCCGCCAGCATCCGGATCGATCACGATGCCCTGCGCACGATCTCGCGCGATGTCTGCGCGCGGCTCCGGGTGCTGCCGCTCGCCGTCCTCGCCGACGGCAACGCCAGGGTCATGCGCCTCGCGATGGCCGATCCCACCGATACCACCGCGTTCGCCGAGATCGAGAACATCACCCACTGCGAGATCGACGTATGCGCGCTGCCGCTGTCGGCGATCGAGGAGCTCGTCGACAAGGGCTACCGGCAAATCAACACGGCCGTGAAGCGCGTGGGCAACGTCAAGACCGCGTCGTTCGTCACAGCAAAGGGCAAAGACTCCTCCGACTCGGCAATCAACTACGTCGAATCCGAGATCTCGGTCACCGCCCAGATTCCGCTGTCGGCGCTACAGGCACCCGACGACCTCGAGCTCCAGTACCGGGCCCTCGTGCAGCTCCTCGTCAGCAAAGGCGTGATCACCGAGGCCGAGCTGACCGAGGTGTTGATCAAGCTGAAATCCTCCGGCGGATAAGTGGTTGCCAGCAGCACGGTTTGAATACCGCGCTATCATCGGGGACCTAGGCTGTCCGTCAAAGCAGCCCATGCCCGCTCATGAGATGACCGCCATCACCTGCACTGGATGCCAGCACGCGTACGCGGAGACGGCGCTGTTCTGCCCGAACTGCGGACGCCCGAAGGCTCGTGGTGCAAGCGATGGCCTGATCGGCAAGCTCCTCGGCGATCGCTTCCAGGTCATCGACATGATCGGGCAGGGCGGCTCCGGCACCATCTATCGCGCCGAGCACGTCACGCTCCGGCGCAAGGTCGCGATCAAGATCCTCCACGACGAGCTGTCGCGCGATGACCTCGCCGTCGAGCGGTTCCGTCGCGAGGCCACCACGGGCGCGGAGATCGATAACGAGCACATCGTCGAGATCCACGATTTCGGTCGCACGCCCGACGGCCGGCTCTATCTCGCGATGGAGCTCCTCGAGGGCGAGACCCTCGATGCCGTGCTCGCCCGCGAGAAGCAGCTGTCGTTCGAGCGCGCCGCCGACATCCTGATCCAGGTCGGCGAGGCGCTGATGGAGGCGCACGCGATCGGCTACGTCCACCGCGACCTGCGGCCGCGCAACATCTACCTCGCGAACCGCCGCGGCAAGACCAACTTCGTCAAGCTGCTCGACTTCGGGCTCGCGAAGCTCGTCGACACCGACGCCCAGGCCGCGTCGACCAGCGTCGGCATGACGTTCGGCGATCCGCGCTACATGTCTCCCGAGCAGGCGCGTGGTGATCGGATCGATCGCCGCGCCGACATCTATCAGCTCGGCTGCGTCTGCTACGAGATGCTGACCGGCGCACCACCATTCGTGGGAAATCGGGTCTTCGACATCCTCACCAAGCAGGTCTCCGAGGCGCCCGCTCCGCTGCCGACCCGCCGCTCCGGCACGCCGCTGTGGATGGAAGCCGCCGCCGCGAAGATGCTGGCGAAGGATCCGGAGAACCGGTTCGCCACCACCACGCGCATGGTCGACGCGCTCAAGCGCGGTCTCGAGACCGGCGAGGTGATGGAGGACGAGGTCGCGCGCCGTCGCGAGAGCGTGCCGCCACCGTCGGTCTCGCGCGTGATGCAGAAGATGGGCATCACGCCCGACACCGGCGTACCGGCGTTCAAGCCGAACACCACGGCGAAGGGCATCTCGCCGCTGCCGGCGCACCTGTTGCCCGAAGCGCAACCCGCGCCGGCGCCAGTGCCCGTGGCGCCAGCGCCTGCCCCCGCGCCGGCACCGGTC
>JAEYYY010000021.1 GCA_023430775.1 Pseudomonadota bacterium | reverse complement strand
CGACGTTCTTCACGCACCGGCCGCGCACCAGCTCGAGCGAGTCGTCGTCGAGGCGGCGCCCGAGATCGGGGCGCAGCAAGAACTCGCGATGATTCGCCACTCGCGACTTCACCGCGACGAAGCCGTGCTCCTCGCCCCAGCGCTCCGGCAGCTCGGCGGCGACCGCGCCGTGGGCGACCGCCAGCTCGGCCTGGAACTGGAGCACCACGTCGGTGGCATAGCGGGTCCCGACGTGGCCGATCCCGAGCAACGCCGTGGTGTGCTTCGCCGCCTCGGCCGCGAATGGATTGACGGCCGGCCGCGGCGTGTAAACCCGCGCAGGTGGCGCAGGAATCACCGGCATCGGCACCGGGGGCGGCAGTGGATCGCTACTCCCGAGCTCGTCGCGCAGGGCGGCGATCAGCTGACGGGTGCGACTCACAGCCACTACGTGACCATGGCGATCCCGCAACGCGCAAGCCGCCACCTTTGTAGAGTCCGCCCACCCCGGTTAGAATTACGGCCGTGCGCTGGCCAGGGATAGCTGCAGGACTCGCCGTCGCGGCGTGTACCAGCAACCTCCACGAGCCGCCGCTCGCCGAGACCGCGCAGGGCGCGTGCGTCGCGCTCGAGGGCCGCACGTTCACGTCGCTCGACGAGCTCGAGTGCGGCCTCACCCCCGACGGTATCGCCACCTGCCGCTGGCAGCTGACGTTCGATATCGGCACCGCGGCGGTGAGCCAGTTCGCGTGGACCTACTCGGATGTCTCCGAGGCCGGTCAGGTCACCTGCGTCGACAACACGATCACCGCCACTGCCTCGGGGCGGATGATCCGCGGCACGTTCGATCCCATCTCGCTGCAGCTCGACTGGGCCGGCGAGACCTACGTCGCGCAGTAGCTACGGCGCCGAGGGTTCCTTGGGCTGCTGCTTGGCGTTGCGGCCCCGCGGGATGGCGGCAGCGTCGCCCTTCATGTCGACACCGGCCTTCTTCACGTTCTCCCTGACGCGCTGTGCGTGCGTCATCGGCTTCTCGTCCTTGTCGGTCTTGTCCGAGTCCGAGCCGGAGCCGGAGCCCGAGCCCTGATCCTCCGGCGCCTTGCGCGCTGCGGGGGAAGGATCCGGTGCCGGCTCGGCGCGGGTCTCGACCTTTGCGGGCGCGGGGTCGGGCGCCTTGTCCTTGCAGCCAGCGACGAGAAAAACCAGCAACAGCGCGCGCAACATGCGTCGAACCTAGCAGCAAGCCGGCAAACCGAAAATGAAAAAACCGCCGGCCCATCAGGCACCGGCGGTCTCGCAGACTCGCGTGACGACTAGTTGTCGTTCGCTTCGGCCTTGTCGCCGGTCTTGCGCGCCGCGCGAACGTTGCGGTTGTCCTGGCTGACGATGATCTTGTAGTTGATCGTCTCGGTCAGCACGGGCGCATCCGTCGCCTCCGCGCGGACGAAGATCGAGACGCCCTTCGGGCCGATCACGTCCGACGCCGAAGCGCCGGTACCCAGGCGGGTCGACTCGAACGACAGGTACGCGTCCACACCGTGCGTGCCGGTGTGCGTGGCGAGCCCGAAGAACTGCTCGAGACGCTTCTGGATGCCCGCGGTGTTCGGGTCGACGTCGGGGCAGCTCGCCGCAGTGCAAGCGTCGTTCATGACGCCGGCCTGCAGCACGCCCTTCTCGAGGAGCGTGTTGATCTTGGTCTGGTCTGCCTCCGTCGCGCCGATCACGGTCAGCAGGTAGTCACCCTCGAGCGGGACGTTGATGGTGAAGCTGTCGACGTCCTCGGTGCCGACCATGGCGTTGGCCGGATCCGGCACGAACGTCGTCGGGTTGAGCGTGCCGCAGTACACCTTGGTGCCCGTCGCGGTGATGTTGGCGTTCTCCTTCGTGCCGGTGCCGCCGAACCGCGTGATCGCGTTGTTGCCGGCATCGTTCGCTTCGGTGAAGTCGCAATCCGTCGGCACGTTGGCCGTGGTCACGCTCTCGCCGTAGATCGACAGATCGTACGGCTTGGGCAGCGTGGGCGAACCACCCGGGTCGGCGTTCTCCTCGAACACGCCACCCCACAGCAGGTAGTTCCGGCTCGGGTCGACGGTGAACGTGGCGAACTCGGGAGACGGGTTGCCTTCATCGTCGACGCCGTTCGAGATCGCCGTGCCGCTGCCGAACTGCAGGAACTCGGTGTCACCCTCTGCCGGCTCCGCGAAGAACAGGTAGTCCAGGTCGGCGTTTCCGCCGTCCCAGTCCATGCGGATGGTCACCTGGTTGATACCGGCCTCGGTCGCGAGCAGGTAGGTGTCGCGCTCTTCGTAGCTGTCCGACTTGTCGCCCGCGATCCCCATCTCGCCCGCGATACCGGTGCCGTTGGCGCCGATCGAGAACGCCGTGTCGTTATCCGGCGCGTCGCCCGTGTCCGGCGTCAGCTCCGGCGTCAAACCCTCGGTCGGGGTGAACGTGACGTAGAAGACATCGTTGCGGCTGTTGGGGAAGAACCCGCCACCGTCGCCGGCGGGCGAATCGATTGGAATCGGGTCGGGGTCTTTACCGCCACCGCAGGCGGCAGCAAACAGAAGAAGGGACAGGTTGCGCAACTTCATTTCTTTGAGCTCCTGGGTGGCGCTATTGCGAAGCGGGGGTTTCACCACAATCCTGCGCCCGTGTCTCGCTGAAAATGCATCAAACCACTTCACAGTGATCGCGAACTCGGCTCCTCGGGCCGTGCACGCAGCACAGTTCCGTCGAGGAATGTGACCTAGCGGACAGCCGCGACGTCGCCAAAGCGCGGCCCTGGCAACTCGCCTCGCCAGATCTCCCTGGCATCGAGCCAGGCATCGAACTCCGGCGTGGGACGTTTTCCGAGGAGCCGCCGCACGGTCGGGATGTCGTGATAGCTGGTCGACTGGTAGTTCAGCATGATGTCGTCGCCGACCGGCAGGGACATCAGGTACGTGCAGCCGGCGGCGCCGAGCAGGACCTTGAGGCTCTCGAGCTCGTCCTGGCTCATCGACGCGTGATACGTGAAGCACGCGTCGCAGCCCATCGGCAGCCCGAGCAGCTTGCCCATGCAGTGGTCCTCGAGCGCCGCGCGCGTGATCTGCGGGCCGTCCTCGAGGTACTCGGGACCGATGAAGCCGACCACGGTGTTGACGAGGAACGGCTTGTAGCGCCGCGCCAGGCCGTACGCGCGCGCCTCGATCGTCACCTGATCGGCGCCGTGATTGGCCGCCGACGACAGCGCCGAGCCCTGGCCGGTCTCGAAGTACATCCGGTTCGGGCCGCGCGTGCTGCCCTTCTCCTTCATCATCGCCCACGCCTCGTCGAGCAGCCTGACGCTGATGCCGAACGCCTTGTTCGCGGCCTCGGTGCCGGCGACCGACTGGAACATCAGATCCATCGGGCAGCCGATCTTCTCGAGCGCCTGCATCTGCACGGTGACGTGCGACAGCACGCAGTGCTGGGTGGGCACTTCATTGCGGCGAAGCACGTCGTCGATCGCGGTCAGGATCTCGGCGGTCGACTCCGGCGTGTCGGTCGCGGGATTGACGCCGATCACCGCATCGCCGCAGCCGTACGCGAGGCCCTCGCGCATCGACGCGAGGATCCCCTGCACGTCATCGGTCGGGTGATTGGGCTGGCAGCGCGAGCTCAGCCGGCCCGGCAAGCCGAGCGTGTTGTTCGCGCGCACGACCACCAGGCACTTCGAGCCGACGGTCATCAGATCGAAGTTCGACATCAGCTTCGCCGCCGCGGCGACGATCTCCGGCGTCAGCCCCGGTGACACCGCGCGCAGCGTCGGCCCGGTGGTGTCGATATCGAGCAGCCACTCGCGGAACTCGCCGACGGTGAGGTGACCGACCGCGCGGAACGCCTGATCGTCGAGCTCGTCCTCGACCTGGCGAGTCAGCTCGTCCTGGTCGTACGGGACGACCGGGTTCTCGCGCAGCTCGCGCAGCGTCAGGTTCGCGAGCACCGCACGCGCGGCGACTCGCTCGACCGCATCGCGCGCGGACACCCCGGCGAGATCGTCGCCGCTCTTGGGCGGGTTCGCCTTCGCGAGCACTTCCTTGACCGAGCCGAACACGTAGCGTGTTCCACGGATCGTCGAGGCCAGCTGCACGGCGCCGGTTATCGCATACCGCGCGGAGCCGGCGTGTAGTCGTGCGCGTGGACGCGCAGCACGAACAGCTTCGGCCCCCCGGTGGTCGCGGCATAGGACAGGTCGACCTCGACCTCGCGCGCGGTGACGGCCACCTTCCCGGATTCGGTTACGCCGTTGGCGAGCCCAAAGATCGCGCCGTCGTCGGTGCGGAACTGCTTCTCGACATCGCCCGCGAGCTTCGTGCCCGCCGGCCACACTTCCTCGATCAGCTCGCCGCGAAGCAGCTGCTCGGGACCGAGCGAGCGGTACGGCACGGCGCGGCTCGGTCGCCCGGCGAACCGCATCGTCGCGACCTCGAAGTGCGGCGCGTTGATCGCCTGTCCGTAGGGCTGGTAGCGACGCCCGGTCACGATCACTGCCTCGTCGGCGAACCCGGCCCAGATCTCCGTCGGGCGGTAGTCGATGACCCAGCGGCGGTCCTTGCCCTCCTGGCCGTCGAATTCGAGCCACACGCCCTGGAACTTCTTCCCGCTCGGCGCCGCGTCGATGCGCACGGTGGCGCGCAGCTCCTCGACGGCGGCGGTCGGCTCCGAAGGCTTCACCGTCTCGGTTTTCACCGACTGTGGCGCCGACGTCCAGCACCCGGCGCAGGCGAGGCCGACCAGGACGCCGAAAAGGGGAACCGCCCGCCTCATCCCGGCGGGTCCACGAACCCAGGGCGCGGCGGGCGGCTTGATAAGCCAGTCTATGGTTGGGTCGTGGTGCATCGCGCGTGCCTGGGGTTTCCGATCCAAGTCTCTCGCATGCGCAGCGCGCCCGCGCACGGTCCTCCGAATCCTCGTCACGGCATCAGCTGCCGCAGCTGCCACGACTGGACCTGGACCGTCCGCTGGGCGAGCCGGCGGTCGCTGGTCAGCGCCTTCGCGAGGATGACGGCCATCGCGAGCAGCGACACCACGTAGAGGACGAGCGCGATCGTGGTCGTCGTGTAGTCGAGGCCGCGCGCGGCGGTGTGGATCGAGAGCGTGCCGTCGGCGACGGTCATGCTTCGCGGCAACACGCCGGCGAGCTCGAGCACGAGCGGTAACAGCACGCTGGTGGCGACGATGCCGACCAGCATCGGCACCTTGGCGACGCGCGGATGGGTGGCGATCGACATCGCGGTGATCACGCCGAGGCTCGGCGCGATGAAGAACGGCGACGCGACCAGCGAGAACAGCAGCGTCATGAGCGAGTTCCCGATCAGGCCGGTATAGGCAACGACGCCCACGCGCTCGCGCTTCGACGTCGCCGCGAACAGCCACATGCAGCTGGCGACCACGCCGCAGCCGCCGAGGAACCACGGATCGGAGAACCCGATCACGTAGAGGATGGGGATGAACGCGAGGTACGCGATCGCCGCCATCACGATCAGCCGGCGGGCGGCGAACAGCGCGTCGTCATCGGCGCGATCGAGCGCGTCGGTGACCTCGCTCGGGATCTCGGTCGGCGGCTCGAGCATCAAGCGGCCGACCAGCACCGCAGGCTCCTTGCTGGTGGGATCGAGCGCCAGCGCGCGCGACGCGGCCTGCAGCGCCTCGCGACGCGTCTCGACGCCCTTGCCGCGGGTCATCGCGGAGCGCGCATCGGCGAGCTGTGCCGCGGCGAGCTCCTTGCGGAGCGCGACGTCGCGATCGCCGTCGAGGTAGTGCTGGACGGCATCGTGGAGCGCGCGCGCCGATTCGTAGCGCTCCTCGCGATCGGGGCGCGTCGCGATCTGGGTGATGACATCGAGCTCGGGCGGGATATCGCGATCGGGCGCGCGCGCCGATGGCCGCGTGTCCTTCGCCGTCGGCAGCAGCGCGAGTGCGATGCCGGCGATGCCGGACTCGCGGATCGGTTGCAGCGTCAGGATCTCGAACAGGATGCAGCCGAGCGCGTAGACGTCGGAGCGGCCGTCGAGCGTCTTGTCGACCTTGATCTGCTCGGGCGACATGTAGCCCGGCGAGCCGAGGATCATGCCGTCCTGCATGATGTGCTCGTCGACGGTGTGAACATCGGCGAACTCGATCGCGGTCGGCATCACGTGGGCGATGCCCCAGTCGATGACGTAGACCTCGCCGTAGTCGCCGAGGATGATGTTGGCGGGCTTCAGGTCGCGGTGGACGACGCCGCGGCTGTGGGCGAACTCGATCGCGAGGCAGACATCGGCGAACGCCGACAGCAAGCGGCGGCGCGAGAACCGCCTGGTCGCCTCCTTGTCGCCGAGCGCGAGCCGCTTGAGGACATCGGACAGGGTGACGCCGATCGCGCGCTTCATGACGAAGAACGGGTTGCCGTGCTCGTCGGTGTGGAGCTCGTGGACGGGGAGCACCGCCGGATGCTCGAGGCGGCCCTGGATCTTGGCCTCGCGGAGGAACCGCTCGCGGGCCTGCGGCGTCGGCTTGTCGGTGCGCAGCTTCTTGACCGCGACGGCGCGGCCGATCACGTCATCGCGCGCCGACACCACCTCACCCATGCCGCCGCGGCCGAGCATCGCGCCGAGCTTGAAGCGCAGCAGCGAGGTCGACGTCGCGTCGAGCGTGTCGATCGGAGCCACCGACGGCCAGGTGTCGCCGCCCTGGTCGGCGAGGGTTGGGATGTCGATGGGCGCCGGATTCTCGGGGTCCATGTCCGGACTTTCGCAACTTTGCGATCGGGACGCTAAGCTGTCGGGACATGTTCCGCGTCGCCCTGGCCCTGATGCTGCTGTGCGGAGTCGCCGCGGCGGCGCCGTCGTTCACGGCGGAGGTCACCGGGACGGGCAGGGCGGTGATCCTGATCCCCGGTCTCGGCTGCCCGGGCTCGGTGTGGAAAGGCACCGCCGCGCACCTCGAGAAGAGCTACCAGGTCCACGTGCTGCACCTCGCCGGGTTCGCCGGCAACGCGCCGATCGATCGCACGATCCCCTCCGCGGTGAAGGACGACGTCATCGCGTACATCAAGGACAAGCAGCTCGAGAAGCCGGTCGTGGTCGGTCACAGCATGGGTGGCTGGGTCGCGATCTGGATCGCCGAGACCGCGCCGGAGCTGATCGGCGCGCTGATCGTCGTCGATTCGGGACCGACGCTCGGCGGCGGCGATCCGGACATGATCCCGTTCGCGAAGGCGCGGCGCGATCAGTACAAGGCGATGACGGCGCAGAAGTTCGAGGCGACGATCCGCGAGCGGTTCTCGCCGATGTTCACCGATCCGAAGAAGCCGGCGCACGACGCGATCCTCGCGCTGGTCGCGAAGTCCGATCAGAAGGCGTACGCCGACGCGTACTACGAGATCTCGACGATCGATCTCCGGCCGCAGGTCGCCAAGATCACCGCGCCGACCCTGCTGATGTTCGCGCACGCCGGGACGCCACGCGAGGACAAGCTCGTGAAGTGGATCAGCGATCAGATGAGGCCGGTGAAGACGCGCGAGATCGTCGTGCTCACCGGCACCAAGCACTTCGTGATGCACGATGACTTCGCCGCCTTCTCGAAGGCGCTCGACAAGTTCTTGCTCGCGCACTGAGTGAAGACGGCCCCATTTTTTCGATCGGCCGTTTTCTTTGCGCGCCGCTGTCGCGAAGTGCGCTGCCGCTCGCGGCGTTTGCGGGGGTGATCTTGTCCGTGAAATCCGACGGGCGGACAGCGGTCCGGTAACTGGCCGGACAAACGCGTGCAAGTCGCCGACATCGCTTGTCGAACGCGTGGCGCGGAGCTTGCTGCTCCCGCCTCACCATGTCGCCTCGCCTGGCTCTATCGATGTGTCTCCTCGTCTCGCCTTCCGCGTTCGCAGCGGGAAGCGATCAACCTTCGCCGTCCACCGGCGAAACCACCTCCGCTGTCATCGGTGGCAGCGTCGTGCCCGAAGGTAAGTGGCGCGATGTCGTGCTCGTGGTCAGCGCCGAGAGCACGTGCACCGGCACGCTGATCGCGCCGGACATCGTGCTCACCGCCGCGCATTGCCTCGAGGGCGAGCCCTACGAGGTGTGGACGGACACCGTCGATTACGCCACGCCGCGCGGCGATCGGATCAAGGTGAAGTCGTATCGCGCGTACCCGGACTGGGAAAGCAAGTACGACATCGGCGTGATCATGCTGGACCACGTCGCGCGCGGGAAGCCGCGGATGATCGCGCCGGCGTGCGCGGCGAAGCAGGGGCTGCGCGAGGGCGCGATGCTCCACCTCGTCGGCTTCGGCTTGCAGTCGGAGACCGTCGATTCCAACACGCAGATGCACGAGGTCGATGTTCGCGTCGTCGATCCGAACTGCACCAGCGATGACAGCTGCCAGCAGACGATCGCGCCGCATGGCGAGTTCGTGGCCGGCGGCGGTGGCACCGGCTCGTGCTTCGGCGATTCCGGTGGTCCGGTGTTCCTGCCCACGCTCGATGGTCCCGCGCTGGTCG
>JAEYYY010000217.1 GCA_023430775.1 Pseudomonadota bacterium | reverse complement strand
ACGTTGGGATGCGTGATCGCGGCAGTGGCTTGAATCTCGCGCTCGAAGCGCGCGACGCGCGATGGCTTCCTGCCGTGCTCCGGCGACAGGATCTTGAGCGCGACGTTGCGGCGCAGCGCGCGATCCTCGGCGCGCCACACCTCGCCCATGCCGCCCTGGCCGATCCGCTTGTGCAGCCGATAGCGACCGAGCTTGCGGCTCTCGAACACGCTCTGGCGCAGCGACCACATCACGTGACTGCCCCAGACGACGACGATCACGCCGGCGAGCAGCACGGCGGTGTAGACGAGGAAGACCGTCACCGCCTGCGTGTCGGCGAGCTGCGCGGCGAGCTCGGGATCGAAGCGCGTCGCGACCAGTAGCCCGAGCGGGTACGAGAAGCCCGAGAGCGCGGCCCACACCACGCCGCGTTGCCACGGCCCCGGCCACGCGATCGCCTGGCCCATCAGCACCACGAACACCGCGGTGACGTACGGCGACGTCAGCCCGCCCATGTGCGTGGCCATCAACATCAGCGAGAACGCGCTGACCGGAAACACGCTGACGACGAGCACCGAGGCGACCTTCGGGGTCGGCAGCGGTGAACGAAACAGCGGCATGACGACGGCGACGTGAAACGCCGTGGTCGAGAACCGCACGATCAACACGAACGTCAACGAGCCGGTGCCGAGGATCGAGTGCGTGAACAGATCGAGCCCGAGCCCGACGACCAGCCACAGCGAGCAGGCGACGACGAGCAAGCTGCGCGCACGCAGGATCTCGCCGGCCGCCTGATGGCGGTGGATGCGCTCCTGGGCGGCAGTGGATCCCACCGACCCGCTGGAGTGCGGTGTCCCCCGCGCGCCGGTGGTGGTCACTACTCGAAGATACGTGAATGTCGGCGCGCCGGATCGATGCCGGGGAACCCAAGCGATCCAGTACGATGCCGCGATGCGTTTGGCCTCGATCCTCTTGATCGCCGCCTGTGGAAGCGGATCGAAGGCGACGCCGGCCAACGTCGCGAAGCCGGCCAATCCCGACATGGCGCGCGACTTTCACGAGCCCGGCAGCTGGCGGTTCGCGTACTCGCAGGCGCTGACGCTCAGCCGCGACGGCATCGACACGCCGTCGACGTTCGCGGGATCGATCGTGGTGACCAGCGACGGGCGCGGGACCGCGAAGGCGGAAGTGGTGGCGACCGAGCCCGGCATGCCGCCGCTGTCGTTCACGCTGCACGAGACGGCGACCGAGCTGAAGCTGGACCGGCCGGAGCAGATCATGTTCCTGCTGTTCCCGTTTCCGTCGAAGCCGCTCGCGGAGAACGCCAGCGAGACGTTCGCGATCACGTTTCCACTCAGCGCGGGTCGCTCGGTACAAGACATCCCGGTCCAGCTCGAGATCACGCGGCTCGCGAGGGACACGATCGATGGCTTGCCATGCACGCACCTCGATCTCGCGTTCGCGGTGGAGCGCGCGATCGCCAAGCTCGGCCTCGCTGGCGATGCCTGCATCGCGGCCGATGGCCTGCCCGTGATCGTCGACCTGACGATGGCGATGGCGACGGAGGGGCCGCCCGCGTTCGCGATGACCACCCGGATCTCGCTGAAGCGGACCCACTGATGGGTCGCCCTGTCCCGGGGCGCGCCGCGGCAGTGCCGCACGGCCACGTCCGGTGATTCGCCGACCCGCGATCTCGCGAGGTTGTGGTGCGAGCGCCTTGGTCTCGCCGTTGCTTGGCTGGTAGCCATGTCCCGGTCACGGCGCGCTCGCCGAGTCACCCAACCGATGATGGTCTCGCGCTCGCACAAGGATCCCTCGATCCACGCCCTCGGCTTCCATTGTTTCCGGCTGTTCCGGATCCCGCGGACCTCGCAATTCGATGCCGTGCCGTTCGTCGATGCCTCGAGCTCGATGTCGGTGCTGGCGCGCGCGGCGTGAGCAAGCGCTGCCTGGATCGGCGGTGCTTGCCGGCAACATTTGCCAGGCGCGCCGTGACGACCACGTGAAACCGCGGGGTTCGCGCGGTCCGTCGCGTGCTGGAGCGCCGAGGGATGCGTCCATTCCTATTGCTATTCGCGATCGCCGCCTGCGGCGACGGTCAAACCAATAACCCCCTGCCGGACTCGCTGCCGCCGCCCGACACGACGCCGGATTCACCGGAGCCACCGGGCGTCGACGACTTCAGCGCGGCCGAGCGAGCGTTGCTCGATCAGATGACCCCGCTCGGTGCACCGCCGGCCGATCCGACGAACGCGGTCGCCGACGATCCGAAGGCCGCGCTGCTCGGGCAGATGCTGTTCTTCGACAAGTCGTACTCCGGTGTGCTCGCGGTCGGCGACGACGGCACCAACGGTGGCGTCGGCCAGGTCGGGCAAGCGGGCAAGGTGTCGTGCGCGAGCTGCCACGCCGTCGGTAGCGAGTCGCTCGACGATCGGCGCAGCAAGCCGGGCAACGTGTCGCTCGGCACCGCGCTGATGGGGCGCAACAGCCTCGGCATGGTCAACTCGTCGTTCTACGCGTGGACCAACTGGGGCGGCCGCTTCGACTCGCAGTGGTCACTACCGCTCGCGGTCGCCGAGGGCGGCGCGACGATGAAGAGCACGCGCCTGCAGGTCGTCCACCTGATCGCCGACAAGTACAGCGCCGAGTACAACGCGGCGTTCGACGATCTGCCGGCCGAGCTGTCGGACGCGACGCGATTTCCGGCCGCGGGTAAGCCCGGCGATGCGGCGTTCGACAACATGACCGCCGACGACAAGCTCGCGGTCAACCGGATCTACTCGAACTACGGCAAGGCGCTCGCCGCGTACATGCGCACGCTGGTCAGCGGCGATGCGCCGTTCGATCGCTACATCGCGGGTGACAAGGGCGCGATCAGCACCTCGGCGAAGCGCGGCCTCCACCTGTTCCTCGAGCACTGCACCGGCTGTCACGCCGGCAAGAACTTCGCCGATGACAGGTTCCACGCGCTCGGCGTGCCGCAGACCGGACCGAACGTGCCGGCGACGGACCTCGGCCGGTTCACCGACATCGCCCCGCTGCTGGCGAGCCCGTTCAATGTCAACGGCGTGTTCTCCGACGACACGACGACCGGCAAGCTCGACGATCTCGCGCAGGACGACGCGCAGAGGGGGCAGTTCCGCACCAAGAGCCTGCGCAACATCGCCGAGTCCGGGCCGTACATGCACGCAGGTCAGCTCGCGACACTCGCCGAGGTGGTGGCGTTCTACAACGCGGGCGGCGGGACCGTCGCCGGCATCGTCAAGGACCCACTGCTCGAGCCGCTCGGGCTCGATGCCGGCAAGCAAACCGACCTCGTCGAGTTCTTGACGACGTTGACCGGCAAGCCAATACCTGCCGCGCTGGTGGTCGACATCTCGAAGTGATCAGTCGTACGCCAGCTCGTCGTCGAGCGCGTCCCAGACGATCAGCGCCTCGAGCTCGTCGACGAGCGCGAGGTGGCGCTGCCGGCGCTCGCGGCGATCGAGCGCCGGGTCGCTCGCGAGCAACTGGTCGAGCTTCGCGATCGCGGCACGCTGGGCGTCGAGCGTGAACGACAGCGCCGTCGCGACGACGTCGACGAGGTTGGCATCGATCGCCTTGCGCAAGGCGACGAGCAGCACCCGGGTGGCGCGCCGCGGGCTGCCCGCATCGTCGAGCTTCTCGGCGGTGCGAAGCAGTGCGCGGGTGTGGACGCTGGGCACCCGCAGCAGCACCAGCTTGAGCGGCGTGGCCTGCTCGGGCACGGCGGCGAGCCGGGTGATCTCGATCGCGAGGGTGCGGCCGAGAGCGTCGATCGCGGTGGCGAGCGCGAGCAGCTCGGCGATCTGATCGCGCGTCTCGATCTCCTTCTCGAGCTCGGCGAGTGCGCTGGCGGGGTCCTCGGCCATGGGCGGTCGAATTGTCGATCGAATCGACCGGCCGATCTGCCCGTCGTGCCGCGCAAGCGCGTGAATTCCGCCGTGTGGCGGTGCGGCACGCGACATGTAGCGAGGCGCTCCATGTCCAAGATGCTCTTCACGGGTGCTCTCGCATGCACCGTCGCGCTCGCTGCAGCTCCTTCGATCCAGGCCGGTGAGCGGATCCGCAAGCAGGTCTCGATCGACGAGGTGAACGGCTTCTTCCGCGCCAGCGGTCATGCGGGTGATGTGTTCAACAGCCAGGGCAAGCTGGAGTCGATCTGGTGTCGGCTGATGGGGGTCGATGACTACAACTCGGCGCACTGCTTCGCGCGTGACGAGGGCGGCAAGACCTTGCAGTGCGTGACGGAGAACGATGCCGTGATCCGCGCGATCTCGACGATCAGCGGCGACTCTGCGATCCAGTTCTTGATCCCGATCAAGGGCGGTCGCTGCGCCAACGTGACCGTGACCAACGGCTCGTTCGCGGCGCCGAAGCGACAGACCACACCCGAGGAGGCGGCGGAGACGCCGGACATGACGGGCTCGTTCGACGAGGTCAAGTGAAGCGCCTCGGGTTCGCCGCGCTGAGCGTCGCCACGATCGTGGTCGCGTGGATCGTCGTCCGCGGTCGGGTCGACGATGCCTCGCGTCCGTCCGGGGAGATGGCCACGACGCACGACGAGCGCGTCGCCCGGTCCGCAGCGGCACGTCCGACACTCGTGCGAGAGACCAGACCGGGAAACGACGCGGCGTTCCGATCGGCGCTCGCGACGCTCGAACGCGACATGGCGGATGGTCGGTGGAGCCTCGACGATCGCGATCGGCTCGCCGCGGCGGTGATGCCACTTCGTGGCGAGCAGGCGACCGAGCTCTATCTGATGCTGTTCCCGAAGCTCAACGACGGCACGATCGTGAGCGAGATCGAGGGCCCTCCGATCTGACAAGCAGATCGCCCGCACAGTTCGACCACGCACCGCGTGCCTGCGCGCGAACAGGCCGTGATCACTGGTGACCGGCGATGGTGTGGTGGTTGCAATTCCGAGCCGCGTGCAAGACAGGGCGACACGCACGCTGATGCTCGACGTGGGCTCGGTGGTCGGCGAGTACAAGATCGAGAAGCTCGTCGGTCAGGGTGGCATGGGGCAGGTCTACGGCGCCGTTCATCCGGTGATCGGCAAGCGCGCCGCGATCAAGGTGCTGCGCGGCGAGCTGTGCAGCGATCCGGAAGCGATCGATCGCTTCGTCCTCGAGGCGCGCGCGGTCAACCAGATCGGTCATCCCAACATCGTCGACGTGTTCGCGTTCGGGGCGTTACCCGACGGCCGCCAGTACATGGTGATGGAGTGGCTGCGCGGCGAGAGCCTCGACCAGCGCATCCGCCGCATGCTGCCGACGCTCGACGAGGCCTGCGAGATCCTGCTCGGCATCTGCGCCGCGCTCGACGCCGCGCATGCCGAGCACATCATTCATCGCGACCTCAAGCCGCACAACGTGTTCCTCGCTCACGCACGCGGGATGAAGCCGGCCGTCAAGCTGCTCGACTTCGGCCTCGTCAAGCTGACCGGCGAAGAGGGTATCGAGCGGACTCGCTCCGGCAGCATGCTCGGCACGCCGGCGTACATGTCACCGGAGCAGGCGCGCGGTCGCGGCGTCGATCACCGCACCGACCTCTACGCGCTCGGCGTGATGATGTTCGAGCTCGCGACCGGCACGCTGCCGTTCGTCGAGCAGTCGGCGATGGAGATGGTGATGGCGCATCTCCAGTTCGCGCCGCCGGCACCGTCGGCGTATCGCCCGGATCTGCCGCCCTTGATGGATCAGCTGATCCTCGGGCTCCTCGCGAAGGATCCCGCGCAGCGGCCGACGCTCGCGTACACCATCAACGCGCTGACCGAGGTGCGCCGGCTCGTCACCGAAGCAGTGCCCGTGCAGCGCACCGGGCCGGCGGCACCGACGTTGATCCCCGGTCATCCACCCCGCGCGCTCGCCGCGCCCGCGTTGCCCTTCGGCATGGCGACGCCGGCTCCGATCGCGAACGCCAACGCGATGACCGCCGCCTCGCTGCCGGCCGCCTCGCACGCGAGCATGCCGATGTCTCACGGCGGCCCGCTGTCCCACGGCGCGGGCGTGGTGCCGATG
>JAEYYY010000196.1 GCA_023430775.1 Pseudomonadota bacterium | reverse complement strand
CGCCTGCTGCACCCGCGCAAGGGGCGCAGCCCGCAGCGCCTGCTGCACCGGCAGCGCCCAGCTCCGACAAGCCCGAGGGCAGCGGCGACGACGCGTCGGCGCGGTTCAGCCTGCTGGAGCTCGACTAGTGTCGTCGGTCGCGCGCCGGTACTACGAGCGCGGTCGGGCCTCGCTCGACAGCGGTGACCTGGCGTCGGCGCAGGAGGCGCTGCGCGCCGCACTCGATCTCGCACCGAGCTACGGCAACGCGCGCGTCGCCTACGCCGTGGCGCTCGCACGCTCGGGTGACTGCCCGCGCGCCGCCCAGATCCTGCGCGCCGGCATCGGCCATGCCTCGTCGCCGATCTCCGCCGCGGCGATGTACGCGACGCTCGGCGACGTGCTGACGCTCGGCGGTGATTTCTTCGGCGCCGAGCAGGCGTTCCAGCAAGCCGGTCAGACGCCGGGCTTCGAGGCGCGCGTTGCCTCGGGGCTGGCGCGTGTCGCGGCGCGGCTCGGCCGGTTCAACGACATGGCGACGGAGCTCGTGACGGCTGCTCGCCTGACCAAGACGTCCTCGAGCGGATGAGCGACGACGACGGTCGCAAGCGCACGAAGCTGTACGGCGCGATCGACGCCGATCTCCATCCACGAACGATCGTCGATTCCGACGTCGTGTTCTCGCCGTCGCCGGAGATCGGCGGCACGCTGGCGCGCTTTCGCATCGAGCACCTGCTCGGACGCGGCGGCATGGGAGAGGTGTTCTCGGCGCGCGACGATCGGATCGGGCGCGCCGTCGCGATCAAGCGGCTGCGTATCGATCAGGCCAGCGGCGAGACCCGCGCGCGCTTCATTCGCGAGGCGCTGATCCAGGGGCGGCTCGAGCACCCCGCGGTGGTGCCGGTCTACGAGCTGTGCGAGACCGAGGACGAGCAGGCATTCTTCGTGATGAAGCAGGTCTCGGGCACCGTGCTCGCGGACGTGCTGCCGAAGCTGGCCTACGGCGATCCCGACACCATGCAGCGCTACCCGCGCCAGCTGCTGCTGCGCGCGTTCGTCGAGGTCTGCCTCGCCGTCGAGTTCGCGCACGCGCGCGGTGTCATCCATCGCGATCTCAAGCCCGCGAACATCGCCCTCGGTGATTACGGCGAGGTCTACGTGCTGGACTGGGGCATCGCTCGGTTCGCGAACGAGAGCGACGTGCGGAGCTCGTTCCAGGACATCGACACCGCGAGCGGCAACGAGACGCTCGCGGGCGCGATCCTCGGCACGCCTGGATACATCTCGCCCGAGCAGATCCGCGGCGACGCCGACATCGATCATCGCGCCGACCTCTACTCGCTCGGCTGCATCCTGTTCGAGATCCTCGCGCTCCAGCCATTGCACCCGCGAGGGCAGGCGGCGATCGCATCGGCGCTGGCAGGCATCGATGCGCGACCGTCGGTGCGGGCTCCGGATCGCGAGGTGCCACCGGAGCTCGACGGCGTCTGCGCGGCGGCGACCGCGCTCGATCGCGAGCACCGACCGGCGTCGGCGCGCGCGCTCGGTGATGCCGTGCAGCGCTTCCTCGACGGCAATCGCGATCTCGCGCTGCGCAAGCAACTCGCCGCCAGCGAGCTGAGAGCCGCGCACGGTTCGCTCGCCTCCGGCGATGGGCCCGAGCAACGTCGCGACGCTCTGCGCGCGGCCGCCCGGGCGCTCGCTCTCGATCCGGCGAATCGCGAGCCCGCAGACCTGGTCGGTAGCCTGATGCTCGAGCCGCCGCAGACCATGCCGGCGGAGGTCACGGCCAAGATCGCGCGGCTCGATCACGAGCAGCTGATCAGCAGCGCGCGGTACGGCATGTTCGCGGCGATCTCGTATCTCGCGTTCTTTCCGCTGCTGTACTGGGTCGGCCTCCGGGACCTGTGGTGCTTGATCGCCGGCCCGGCGATCGCGGTGTTCATCATCTGGGTCGAGATCGTGATCGCGCCGAAGAACCCGTATCTGTCGGGCTACTTCGCGATCACCGGGAACCTCGCGATGTTCGCGCTGTTCGCCTGGATGACGAGCCCGATCCTCGTCGGAGCCGGCCCGGCGATCATGGTCATGGTGATGGCGCCCCACCGGCAGTTGATCCGGTCGTGGGTGCTGGCGGGGCTCGTGCTGGTCGCGACCTTCTTCCCGTGGCTCCTCGAGCTCGTGGTCGGGCCCACGCGGACCTCGGTGATCGGCGGCGATATCATCATGCACACGCCGGCGAAGGAGCTCGATCCCGTGGCGACGATCCTCGCGATCGTGATGTACCTGGTCGCGCTGATCCATCTCGCCGCCCTGATGTCGCGACTCCAGGACAACGAGCGCCGCGCCGCGCGCGACAAGCTCGAGCTCCAGGCCTGGCAGCTCAAGCAGCTGGTGCCGCGCGTGCCGAATTCCGGCGAAGTCGATCAGTCGCCGAGAAAGATCGGACCGCGCCCGGCTCCGAGCGAGTGACAGCTCGCCGTCGCGCAGCTGCCATAGCTCGGATCCAGCGCGCCCTCGATCATCGTGTTGACGTCGGGGCACGCGGTGACCTCGGGGATCGACGGGAACGGCGTCGGCGCGCTCGCGAGCACGAAGAAGTTGCCCTCGCTGTCGGTCACCACCTCCGTCGCCGTGGCGGCGCTCGACAGCGGCGTGAAGCGCACCGTGGCGCCGACCGCCGGCGTCACCTTGTCGGGTTTGTAGACCGTGCCGGCCGCGTGATACGCGGGTGCCTGCGGTCCGAGCGCACCGGCGAGGTGACACTGCGCCTCGATGCAGCTGCGTCCCGCGTGGCTGCCTTCGCCGTCGTCGTGCTGGTGCGCGATGGCACCGGACTTGGTGTCGACGCAGTTGTCATCGCCGTCGCTACCGCACGCTGCCAGACCGAGGGCCAGAACGAACATCGCGGCGTGATGCATCTCGCCGATGATACACCGGCTGGCCGCGCGGCCCCGCTGACCGGGCGTGACAGTCAGTAACCGTGCATTTGCTGCTGGTAAGCGTGTGCCGGAACCCACAGCGGGTCGACGAAGGTCTGCGTCAGCACGACCGTGATGTTGTCGGTTCCGCCGTTGTTATTGGCGGCGCGGATCAGGTTCTCGGCGACGGTCTCGAGGGGATCGCCGCTCGTCATGATCTCGCGGATCATCCAGTCGTCGACGAGGTCGTTGAGCCCGTCGCAGCACAGCAGGTAGATGTCGCCGTGCTCGGGCGTCATCGCGTTGTGCTCGATCTCGACGTTGGCATCGAGGCCGATCGCCCGGATGATCACGTTCGACGTGGCCGGCCCGAGGGTGCCGATCAGATCGGGGCGATCTTGATAGAGGTTGCGCAGCGAGTGGTCGCGCGTGAGCTGCTGGAGCTGGCCCGCTCTGAGCAGATAGGCCCGGGAATCGCCGCAATGGCAGATATGGACGAGGTTCTCCTCGAAGCGCAGCCCGACGGCGGTGGTGCCCATGCCGTGGCACGCGTGATCCATCTGCGAGCGCTGGTAGACGCCGGCGTTGGCCGCGCGCATCGCGGCGACCAGCGGGTCGGAGCCCGGGGCCGGCGGTGGCTCGCCGGTCTTGAGCGAGTGGACGATGGTCCGGATCGCGATGTCGGATGCGACCTGACCCGACGCGTGCCCGCCCATGCCGTCGCACACGACGTACACGCCGAGGAAGTCGTCGTAGTACATCGCGTCCTCGTTCTGCGTCCGTTGCGCGCCGACATCGGTGCGACCGACGGCCCGCAGCAGGAACCGCTCGACGGGAATCATCCCGTTGATCATGGACGCGCCCCCAGCATCACTCGCTGTACGATGACCGCCGGCCAGACCTTCCCGCGCGTCATCGATCTTCCTCGGGCGTCCAGCGCCGGTTGGGGAGGGGGTGGGCGGCCAGCATCTGCCCCCACGACGCGCGCAGCTCTTGCTTGAAGGCGACGAGCAGGTCGCGGGCCTCGGTCCACGGCGAGCCCCGGAGACCGTCGAGGTCGAGCTTCCAGCTGGTGGCCATCGCGGCGGCGACCTCGGCGACGATGTCGAGGCGTTGCTCGGCGGCCATGTCGACGATCTCGAACGTCTTCTCGAAGTCGATCTCGGGGCGATGCAGGTCGCGCAGCAGCGCCTGCGGCGTGCACTCCTTGAGGTCGTCGAACAGCGTATCGGGAAGCTCGCGGTCGCGCGGCTCGGCAGCGACGGCCTCGATCATCCGGGTATCGAGCAGCGCGATCGATGGGTCGATGTGAACCTCGAGCTCGGCGCGAAACTTCAGCAGATCGTCGGGTGGCTCGGTGCGCACGCGGTGCGCCTCGAGCAGCGCCGGATCGACGGCCTCGAGCGCCTTCTGCTGGCGCTCCTGACGCAGCACGATCTCGATGTCTTGCTCGGGCGTGGTGTGGCCCTGCTCGGCGAGCTGGTCGAACGACGGCAGCCCGAACCAGCGCTCGAGATCGGCGCGGGTCTGCGGATCGAGCTCGCCGGCGCGCCCGTCCGTGGCCTTCTTGTCGTCGGAGTCGTGGGTCGGCCTTAGAGGTGGGGCCCGCA
>JAEYYY010000191.1 GCA_023430775.1 Pseudomonadota bacterium | reverse complement strand
TCCCCGCATTGCACGTGGC
Organism: Pseudomonadota bacterium; assembly: GCA_023430775.1. Classification (GTDB taxonomy): domain Bacteria; phylum Myxococcota_A; class Polyangia; order Haliangiales; family Haliangiaceae; genus JABFXX01. The sequence goes on along the minus strand of JAEYYY010000191.1, from coordinate 16,807 downwards.
TGGCGCCAGTCCAGCTGCCGGCATCGATCGCCGGATCGAACACGAGCACCAGTCCAGACGAGAATGTCGAGACCACACCCCACTATCGTCTGGTCGCTTCGTGTGTGAGTGAACCGTGGGACGGCGGCACGTCTTAATTTGTCACCGGCTGGCAAGGCAGCGGCGGGTTCGCGGAGTGCGACCGGCGCGACCAGATCAGGCGAGAGCCCAGGTCACATGGCCGGTCAGTCGGCCGTGCGCGACTCGCGTCGGCTTCCGGCCGTGTTCACCTCGGGCATCGAGCGGCAAGCTGCCCGAGCTCCCTCGCTTCGATCGAGCGGAGGAGGGCAGCGTGAGCGTAGCTGCCATGCGCGTGGATGTTCGTGGCCACCTGCTGCATGCAGGATGCGAACTCTTGTTCGGTGCCATCGTGCCCTCTCGAGAGCAGATCGTACGCGCGTTGTTCGTCCACCGACGGGTCGAGCAGCCGAGCCTGTCGCGCGACGACTGGAGCGATCTCGACGGATAGCGATGGATGGAGCGTGACGACGGCGAGCAAGGTGGGTGGCAGCAGATCGCCGAGCGGGCTCGCTGCGAGAGCTAGACAGGAATCGCACAGCCGACGCGCGATGCCGCCATACCAGGCCGCGAGGAGGATGTCGTCATGGCGTGCCAGGGCAAGCGCCAACCAGTCGACGAACGGCAGCAGCGCGGGGCCCGAGTCCAGCCAGGCGAGCAGCTGCTGGAGTGAGGTCTGGCCCGCGGGCAACCCGGCACGCGACATCCCATCGGCCACTCGCCTCGCACGCACCTGGGACTCGGAGAGTTGCAGGGACGCGAGCTCCTCGATGATCGGAGAGCCGGCACCGAACCTTCGATCGAGCTAATTAGCGACACGCAGCGCATCGCGCTCGAACGGCGCGAGCTCGACATGCTCGATCACCCAGAGCAGCTCCCGCTCTGCGGCGACGAGCCACTTGTCTCGGCAGCCTCGGGATTCGCTCCGAAGGTCGCCAGCGCGTCATCGGGAAATCGCAGGTGCTCGAGCGGCTCGCCTGGCGCGAGCATTCCGAGGAACGTGTCGACGTGCGGATCGAGCAACGCCCAGGCATCTTCGTGAACCACCCGGTTGATCAAGGCGGCGGCATCGAGCTCGCCCGGTGCGACCTGTAGCGCACGTTCAGGCGCATCGGCGCAGCACTTCTTGAACTTGCGACCACTTCCACACGGACACGGCTGATTCCAGCCGATGTCGACGCGAGGCTCCATGACCGCGGAGCCTAGTCCCGGCGTTTGACGATCACACGACGGTGCCGTCGTAGCGGCTGAGCCACCGCGTCGGGTGGAACTCGGGGATCGGGAGCGGCGCGACGAGTGGACAGTTGTCCTGCCAGAACGAGCGGAACTCGCGCTTCTCGCCGGTGCGGTAGAGGTGCATGAGGTACGCGCAGTCGCACGCCGCGAAGTCGGCGATCCATTGATCGAGATCGCGGACGCCGGCGTCGTGGAGCAGCTGCAGCGAGTACTGGCAGGCCTGCTTCTCGTACTCGGTCAGCTCGGCGAGCTGCTCCTCGGTCCAGTTCGAGGGCCGCGCCATCCCGATCTCGCGGGCGCGCTCGGACACGTTCCATTGCACGGTGTGGCCGAACAGATGGACGAGGATGAACACCGCGTCCTCGACGTCGAGGTCGTGCTCGACGAGGATCCGCTCGCCGTCGAGATCGCCGGTGAACGGGTTCGGCACGTCGGTGACGGTGACCGGAATCCCCCACCGCCGCTCGATCAGCGGCTCGATGGTGTTGAACACCTCGCGCAAGCGCTCGTCGGAGGGCTTGGTCATCTCACTTCTTGGCGACGGCCTGGGCGACCTTGCTCTGGGCGAGCCCGTGCAGCGTCTCCATCACGCTGTACGCGGCGACCTCGGCGATCAGCCGCGTGACCTTCGCGTGCTGGTCGTCGTTCAAGGACCCCTCGACCGCCTTCATCGCGGCGATCAGGTTTTGCTCCTGGGTCGCGAGCTCGTTGGCATCGATCACGCCGTCGGCGATCGACTGGGTGAAGTGATCGAGCTTGCCGACCATGTCGTCGAGGTCGGTCGTCGAGTTGTCGTTGATCCAGCTGATACGTGCCATTGATGTCTCCTATCGCTCTTCCAGGATCTGCTTGATCGCGGTCAGTCGCTCTTGCAGCTTCTCGCGGCCACCGGCCTTGTCCATGCGTTCCTTCTTCGACGGAGGAAGGAACTCGATATCGGTGCACTCGATGATCGCCGCCAGCTCCTGCGCCTCGCGCTCGAGCGTCTGGGTCGACGGCATGAAGGTGTCGAGCGCTTGCTGGAGCGCGTCCTTGGTGATCGTGCGCGAGCCCGCGAGCAGCGACGTGCGGTAGGCGCGGCCGACGATGCCCTCGATGTCGGCGCCCGACAGGTTGCCCTTGTTCTTGATGGTGGCGGGGATGTCGGCCTCGGCGATCGAGGTGCCGGCCTTCTTCGCGAGCACCGCGATCATGCTGCGCAGCTCGCCGTCGTCGACCGGATAGAACAGCGGGATGTGGACCTCGGCGCGGCCCTGGCGCTTGAGATCGACCGGCAGTGAATCGGGACGCGCGGTCAGCAGCATCCACAGGATCTTGCCGCGGTAGGCGGTGTCGCCCATCTGCGAGGCGATCATCGCGAATACGCGACCGCCGACGCCGGAGTCGCCGCCCTGATCGCGATCGCCGAGCATCGCGTCGGCCTCGTCGACGATCACCACGACGGGGCCCATCGAGCGCAGCACGCCGAGCACGCGCTCGAGGTTGCCCTCGGTCTCGCCGACGTACTTGCTGCGGAAGTTCTTGAGCACGACGGCCGGGATGCCGATCGAGCCGGCGAGGCAGGTGGCGAGGAAGCTCTTGCCAGTACCGACCGGGCCGCAGAACAGATAGCCCATCGGTACGGTGTCGAACTCGCCGCGCTTGAGTAGCTCGGCATCGTCGAGCAGGCGCTTCTTCGCCGTCTCGTGACCGACGACGGTATCGAGGCCCCACTTCGGCTCGACGAACTCGAGCATGCCCTGGGCCTGGCGCTCGATCAGCCGCTTCTTGAGCTCGCGGAAGTACTGGCGGTCGAGCCGCCGGTTGCCCTCGATCGCGGAGCGCACGAGCACCTCGAGATCGGTGAGGCCGATGCCGGCGGTCAGCTTGCCGAGCTCGGCGGTGCCGTAGTCGGAGACGGTCGAGGGATCCTTGCCGTGGACCCGGAAGGCGTTCTCGAGGAAGGCCGTGCGCTCGTCGGCGTTGGGCAGCGGCACCTCGATCGACGCGACGTGCGGGTTGCCGGTGAGCCGGTCGTGGATCGACGACAGCCGCGGGTCGACGAGGACGAATGCGAGGTTCAACCGCTTGATGTACGGCGACGAGGCCCAGTTGAGCAGCGTGACCAGGTGCGTCTGCTCGTTGAGGTCGAGGTTGTCGCCACTCGGCGCCACGTAGCCGGCGTGATCGATGATGAACGCGCAGCGCAGCCGATCGTCGGCATCCGCCATCACGTTCTTCTGGATCAGCAGGTCGAGCGCCGCGAGGCCCTTGGTGGGATCGCGCGGCAGCGCCCGCAGATCGCCGAGCCACTTCGCCGCGGTCTGCACCATCTCCTGGAGCCGCCTGCTGTTGCTTCCGGCGGCACACCGCAGGCCGCGTGCGAGGTCGTAGTGGATGACGAGGTCCCAGCGCCCGAACAGCTGCTCGGCGAGGAAGTCGGCGAGGCCGATCCAGCGATCGGGGCCGGCGCGCACCATGTCGAACGTGTTGCCGTGGACGACGAACATCGACGTCGTGCCCGAGAAGTACAGCTCGGCCAGCTTGCCCGCCCACGGCGGGAAGTGCGGCGGCAGCTGCGATGACCGGGTGACGCCGTCGGAGGAGCCGGCGAGCGTCTTGGTCTCGGACCTTTCGTTCGACATCTACTTCCCTCCCACCGCGAGCCGCTGGGGCGACAGATCGGTGTCGAGGATCGAGGGAGTGCTGTCCTCGCTCGCGACGCCCGTGATCTGCTGGAGCTCCCGGATCGTCTCCTCGGTCTGCGTGATGCCCTCGGAGATCGCGTCGATCCGCGACGACATCGCATCGGGATCGGTGTTGCTGACCGCCATCTCGGTGACCGCCTGGATCTTGTTCTCGAGGCGATCGAGCTCGGCGGCGACGAACTCGGCGTTGGTCTTCGCCTTCTGCACGTTCTCCTTGCGCAGATCCGCGGTGGCGATGCTGTCGTCGAGCGAGCGGATGATCTTGTCGTCGGCCTGGTTCGCTTCACCGACCGAGTCCGCGCGCTTCTTGCGGCGTGCCTTGAGCTCGGTGATCGACTTGTCGATGCCGGCCTCGTCGGCGGCCTGCAGGAAGCGCGAGATCGCCTGCTCGCTGAGGAGCAGCCGCAGGAACACCCACAGCAGGCGATCGAGCGCCGGCGTGCGCAGCTCCCTGTCGGCGCCCGAGTGATCGCGGGTCTCGCCGCGCACCGCGTTCGCGATCCGGGTCATCTCGACGCAGCGCGCACGCAGCCGGAGGAACCGCGAGCGGCGATCCTCCGTCAATGACTTCAGGACCTCGAGGATCTTGTCGCGCGCGTTCTCCTGACCGACGGAATCCTTCGGCGGACCGATCGGCGCCCCGCGCTCCTCGGCGCGGACCTTGGCATCGATCGCCCCCTGGAAGCGGGGCAGGGTGGTGAGACCCGCGAGGTAGACCACCTCGGCCGCGGCGACCACCGGCAGCGCGACATCGGGATGACCGGAGAGCACGGCCGCTGCCGCGCCGCCTCCGAGCAGGAGCAGGTTCCACTTGAAGAGGAACGCCTCCTTCAAGTAGCGCATCATTCCGGCTTTCTTCGGCTCGGCCACTCAGTCGTCTCCTGCGCGTTGCGACGATTCGAGGCGATCGATGATCTCGCGGATCCCGAGCACCGTCTCCATGAACTTCTGCTCGCGCTGGATCACCAGCGACGGGCGGTCCGGTGGCGGCACCCGGATCTCCTTGAGCACCGTGCCCGGTGACGTCGAGAAGATCAGGATGTGGTCGCCGAGGAACACCGCTTCTTCGATCGAGTGGGTGATGAAGAAGATCGTGGGCGATTGTTCGCGCCACAACGCCACGAGGTTGTCCTGCATGCGCGACCGGGTCGGCGGATCGAGCGCACCGAAGGGCTCGTCCATCAGGATGATCCGCGGCTCGAGGATCAGCGTGCGCGCGATCGCCACGCGCTGGCGCATGCCGCCGGACAGCTGGTGCGGATACTTGTCGGAGTCCTTCTTGACCGACAGCCCGACCTTCTCGATCCAGTACTCGGCGCGGGCGCGCCGCTCCGCCTTCGATAGCGACGGAATGACGACGCGACCGCCGTGCGACTTCGCATCGGGCGCCTCTTGCTGGACCGTGAACTGATCCGGTTTCGGCGTGGCGGCGATCTCCACCTTGCCGTGGAACGACTTGTCGGAGCAGTCGGTGATCGTCACCGTCATGCCCTTCGAGAAGCCGTGGGCGGTACGCGTGGTGAACGTGGTCACCGTCTGCTTGCGCACGGCGGACTCGATCGCGCGCTCGAGGCCGCGGCACTCGAGACCGAACGCGACGTTGTCGAGGACGCTGCGGTTATCGAACGACGTGTAGTCCTGAAACACCATGCCGCGATCGGGTCCGGGGCCTCGCACCGGTTTGCCGTCGACGAGCACGGTGCCCGACGTCTGCGGGAACTGCGGCAACAGGCCGGCGATCATCCGGATCACCGTCGACTTGCCACAGCCCGACGGGCCGAGGATCGAGACGAACTCGCCGCGCCCCGGATAATCGGGGATCGAGAACGTGACGTCCTTGATCGCGGTGAAGTTGCCGTAGCTCTTCGTCACCTTGTCGAACGAGACGACCGGCGGCTTCGCGAGCGGCTTGCCGAGGTCGGCCATCAGGGGCTTGGCAGGCTCGCCGCCGGTGAACTTTGCCTCCGGCGGTGGCGGCCGGGCATCGCTCGGATCGACGGCGCCCTTCGCGACCGGCTGCGAGACCGGCGGCGCGGCGATGGGCGCCGCGGGCTTGGGCTCGGGGATCGAGGACACCGAAGGCTTGGCGGCGAGTCCCTTGTGCTCCTCGGCCTGCGCCTGCTTCGCCGCCGGGCTCGGCTCCTCGCCGAGCAGCTCCGCCTCCATCGCAGCGAGCGCCGCTTGCTCGGCGGCGAGGTCGCGCGGCTTCGGTGGCGTGGCCGGCGTGGCCGCGGTGGCCGGCGTCACCGGAGCACCACCTGCGGGACCGGTCCCGGTTCCCGGCGGATTCTTGCCGTCGGCGCTCATAGATCCTTCCGCCACGCGAACACACCGCGCTGGATGGTTCGCAAGAAGTAGTCGATCAAGAACGCGAGCGTCGCGATCACGAACAGCAGCAGGTAGACGTGCTCGTACGGTCCCTGGCGCTGGCTGCCCATGATCAGCTTGCCGAGCCCGAACTCGGTGTTGATCTCCTCGGCGAGCATGATGTAGCCGAGCGCGAGGCCGAGCTGAAAGCGCAGGCTGGTGATGATGTCGGGCAGCGCGAGCGGCACCAGGACCTTGCGGACGATCTGGAAGCGCGACGCCCCGAGGGTCTGCGCGGTCTCGATGTAGCGATCGGGAACGATCGATACCGCCTTGACGGTGTCGCTGAACACGAACGGCATGATCGCGAGGAAGATGAACCGCGTCTTCTGGCTCTCGCCGTCGCCGAACAGCATCAGCGTCAGCGGGATCAGCGCACCCATCGGCACCGAGCGCAGGAAGATGACGAGCGGCGCGATCGCCGAGTTGACTCCGCGATGCGCGGCGGCCGCGACGCCGAGCGTGACACCGACGAGCGCTGCCAGCCCGACACCCATCAGCACGCGCTGCAGCGTCTCGATCATGTTCTTCGTCAGGTCGCGATCCAGCAGCGCGCCGAGGCTCGAGAACACCTCGCCGGGGCTCGGCAGCTTGGCCGCCGAGATGATGCGATCGACCGAGGGCACGATCTTGAGCTCGAGCACCTTGGTGCGGCCGTTGAACTGCATCTGCACGTCGTGGCCGCGCGTCAGGTACCACCACAGCAGCATGATCAGCGCGATCAGACCGGCGCCGAGCGCGAGCCGGATCGGCACCGGAGGATCGGCGCGCAGCGTGCGATACCAGGGCGGCGCCTTCGGCGGGCGCTTCAACTCCTCGGCCGCCTCGCGCTCCTCGCGCTCCTTCTCTTCCTTCTCCTCGCGCTCGCGCTCCGCCTGCTTCTCGGCCTCGCGCTTGGCCTTGGCCTCGGCTTTGGCCTTGGCCTCGGCTTCCTCCTCCGCCTCTTCCTTCGCCTTGGCCTCGGCCTTGGCCTTCGCGCGCGCTTCCTTCTCCGCCGCCTCTTCGGCGTCTTCCTTCGCTCTGGCTTCTGCCTTCGCCTTCGCGCGCGCTTCCTTCTCCGCGGCTTCGTCGGCGTCTTCCTTCGCCTTGGCCTCGGCCTTGAGACGGGCCAGCTCGGCCTCGTCTGGTTCGCCGGGCTTGGCCGTCGGCTTGCTGTGGTACGCGCTGACCGCGGGAGCCTCCGGACGTGCGTCACCCGTCGACGCTGCCGGCTTGTCTTCCGGTTTGTCCTCGGGCTTGTCGCTCATCGGGATCGACGACTACTGCGCTTCGGCCGGTACCACGCGGACCTCGACGCGCCGGGTCTTGGCGTGGTTGTCGGGGTCCTTCGGATCGGCCGGCTTCTCCCAGCCGTAGCCGGTGGTGGTGATCTGGTTCGGATCGAGCTTGGGGAACTTCTTGAGCAGGCCATCCTTGACGGCGCGCGCTCGGTTCTCCGACAGCTCCTTGACCAGCGACGGATCCGCGGTGCCCTTCATCGACGAGTCGGTGTGACCCGAGATGACGATGCGCGCGGCGCCGAACTGACCGGCGAGCTTCGCGATCTCCTCGACGGTGTACTCGACCTTGCCGTCGTAATAGACCTCGCCGCCACCCGACTGCGCCGGCACCTTCTTGAAGATGTCGAACGAGTTCGGGAAGAAGTTGATCGTCACCGTCTTGGTCACGATCGTCGACTCGACGTTGATGTCCTTGACGTTCTTCGGCGTGAAGTTGAACTCGTACGTGTTCTTCTGCGACGCGTACTTCTCCTCGGTGCCGAGCTTCTTGATCACGGAGAAGTCCATGATCTTGTCGAAGTCGACGAGGTCGTTGCGCGGCAGCACGCCGATGTCGATGTAAGCCTGGCGAGCCGCGGTGTACGTCCGCTCGAAGTTGGTCGGGTTGTTGGCGACCAGGAAGAAGTCCTTGTTCTCGGCGTAGTTCGTCCAGTGCGCGTCGCCGAGCATCTTGCCGCCGGTGCCGCCGGGCAGGTTGTAGAACTTGTCGAGCATCTCGCCGACCTTCGCCTTGTTCTGGTCGTTGCCGGTGAGCTCGCGCTCGGCATCGAGGATGCCGCGCACGATGCCCTCGATGATCTCCGGGTTGTCGCGCGCGAAGTCAGCGCGCGCGAACCAGACGTCGGCGATCAGCTTGTTCGCGGTCTGCGTGGTGACGAGCAGCTTGTTCCCGCTCGCGGCGTTGTCGGTGAGCGTGTAGATGTCCGGCGCCCACGACACGCAGGCCGCGATGTCCTGGTTCTGGTTGTAGGCCTGCGCGGCCTGGAACGCGTCCTTGGTGAACTTCAGCTTGATGCAGTTGGGCGAGTTGCACTTGTCGGAGACCTCCGACGGCTTGATGCCGGCGTTCTGCGCCATCGACAGCAGGAAGTAGTGCGACGGCGAGTTCTGCGCGAGCACCACGGTCTTGCCGCGGAGATCCGCGACCTCCTTGATCGAGTTGCGAGCGACGATGCCGTCGCCGCCGTTGGACCAGTCGATCTGCTGGAACACGCGCGGCATCGTGCGCTGGTCCTTCTTCAGGCGCTCGATGATGAGCGGCAGCATGTCGACGGTCGCCCAGCCGATGTGCGTGCCGTTGGCGACCAGGTTACCCATCGCCACCGGATCGTCGGCGAGCTGGAGCTCGATCTGGAAGTCGTTGCCCTTGGCATCCTTCCAGACCTTGCCGGCCTTGTGGCCCTGGTTGGCCCACACGATCGGCGCCCAGCCTGCCCACACGTTGACGGCGAACTTGACGACGCGCGGCTTGCCGAGGGCGCTGTAGCCCGAGGTGCCCGGCACGGGCGGCAGCGTCGTCGACGGCTCGTAGTCGTACTTGTCGGCGGTGAGGCCGGGAATCGGCTTGCCGTCGCCGGGATTCTCGGCGGGTACCTGCTTCCCGCTCCCGCCACCATTGTCGGTGACCTGGCTGCCGCTGCCGTCGCCAGTCTCGGACTTGCCCTTGCAGCGCATCACGGCCAGCGCGATCAGGCCCGCCACGACGACGGCGACCGCGATGAAGAATGCAGGCTTTGGTTTTCCAGCTCCGTTGCTCATCTCGATTCACTCCCCCAAGCGAACGATTACTATTCCGTGACCTTCGCGGTGTCTTTCTCTTTGGTCTGGGCTTCTTCCGCCGGACCGAGGTCCTTCGCGGTGGCGATGATCGGCGTGGTCTCCGGCGCGCGCATCCCGAGCTCGACCTCGAGATCCTTGAGCGCGTCGTCGGCCATCGACTTCTCCATCCGCTCCTCGGCGTTGATCTTGTCGAGGCCCTCGTTGGACAGATCGCTCGCCACTCGCGCCTTGCCGCGGTTGGTGTCGATCCTGCGCTGGATGACATCCTCGAGCTGACCGAAGTCCGTCGTGACGTCCATGTTGAAGCTCTGCGTGAGCTTCGCGACCTCGGCCTCCGCCTCGCTCATCTTGAGCTCGGCGTCGTACTTGTGGATCTTGTCCTTGACCTCGACCAGCTTCTTGTTCGCGTGCTGGATCTTCTTGAGGTTGTTCTGGTACGCGGCCTCGTGCATCGCGAGCTGCTGCTTGTTCTCCTCGAGCGTCTGCTTCGCCTTGGTTAGCTGCAGCGCGATCTGACCCGCGGTGTCGCGCTCGCCGGCCTTGAGATAGGCCTTCGCTTGCGCGGTCAGCTTGGTGACCTCCTTCTCGCCTTCCTTGACCTGGCGAGCGACGCGCTCGACCAGACCGCGATACTGCTCGAGGCCGACGCGGCCTTCCTTGAGCTGCTCGACGGCCTGGTCGTACTCGTACTGCATCTGAGCGATCGGGTCGGCCTCCCAGAAATAGTTGGCGAGCTTGTTCAGCTGAGCCCTGATCGCACCAAAGAACTTTCCGAGAATCATCGCGGGCTTTCCTCCGTCCGGAGGTCGAACGTACGAGCCATTCGGACCCCACTCAAGGCATGGGGGCAACGTTCTTTGGCGGGGCGTTCAAGAGCCTTTTCGGCGCACGTGCTCGTGCACGTGTCACGTGCTCGTGCACGTGCTCGCCCCGAATCGACCCGCGATCCGCGAGGGGGAGCGGGCGCAGCGAACTCGGGCGCAGTCCGGTGGTGAATCCGAGGAGCACGAACGCGTAGTGATCGGGATAGCGGACCCGGAACCCCAGACCGCACCGTCGTCGCAGATTTGGCTCCGATCGGATGAACGAACCGCCGAGCGGGTCGTGTTGAAGGCCTACACGAGCGAAGCGCTGCGGCTGCTGTACGAGAACGAGCGCGACGTACAGGCTGGGCTGGTCGACGAGCCTCGCCTCGCGCGCATGTTGGCGCATGATCATCGTCAAGACCTTCGTCGGCGACGCACGACATCATCGTGGGTAGACGCGCTTTGTTGCTTGCGCGGCTCCGGTGTTGCGCGCCCGGCCGAGCAGGCCTTCTCGAGCTACAGAGCGTGGGACTGCGGGCGAGCCGCGAGCTCGTCATCGAGGATGGAAGGTTCGAGTGCAGGGCGTGCGTCGATTGGTGGGCATCGGATCGTGCACGAGCACGTGCACGTGGCACGAGCACGTGGACGTGCCACGTGCCACATACCACATACCACGTGAGGACGGGCTACACGTTCACCAGAGGGCTGCGCCCTGGATCCCGATCACGACGCTGAAGTTGTCGCGCGACAGGTAGCGGTGACCGACGAGGTCGATCAGCGGCGCGTGCAGCGGGTTGACCTCCGCCGTCCCCGGATTGACCAGATCGTTGTCCTCGTTCTCGCACTTGCCGGTGCCGCACAGCGGGAAATCGACGCCGGCGTCGGCGAAGCTGATCAGGTGATCGGTCCTCCACTTGAGATCGACCCCGACGGCGAATCGCGCGTGGTCGCCGAGCTTCGCTCGCAGCGCGATCCTCGCGGTGGTCTCGAGATAGTTCTCGAAGTTCGAGATCCCCGGATGGCGCTGCGCCTGGACATCGGCCACCGTCGGATCGGCATCGAGCACCAGCGGACCGGAGGCGTTGACGTCGCCCGCGAACGCGAACACCTCCCACATCTCGGTGTAGTCGCGGCCCTCGAAGTAGCCGGTGACGCCGGCGCCGACATCGAGGCTGATCCGGTTGTGGTTGACCCGATCGTCGAGCGCGTACGCCTCGACACCGAACGCCACGCCGGCCTGCTGACCCGCACCCGTGTTGGTGGCGCCGAACCCGGGGTTGCCGTACAGCGAGCCTTTTCGCTCGCGCAGTGGCACCTGATAGAACAGCTCGAACCAGCCCTCGGTGCGGCGGTAGCGGCGGCCGAAGCTGGTCCATAGCCGGAGCTCGTGGACGCCGCGCGACACGCCGTTCTCGGCGGAGACGTTGTCGCGATCGAACTCCATCAGCTTGCCGGCGGCAAGGCGCACCTCGGCGGCGAGCTTCCAGGTCGGCTTGGTGGGATCGCGCTTCTGGCTCATCGGCGCGACCCCGACGCCGAGATGAACCTGATCGATGCCCTTGCGGTTCTGGCCGCGGAACAGCACGTCGCCGGTGGTCGGCGAGCTCGGATCGCTGGCATCGAAGCCGTCGATCGGCAGCAGGCCGTCGCGCACCGTGGTCGAGCCATCTCGCGCGATGCCATCGAGCTCGAGCTCGCGCGCCTGGTTGACGATGATCGGCAGCGCCACCGACACCCAGGTGTCGTGATAGATGCCGAGCTCGAGCTTCGGCGTGATCACGTGGCGGTACTGGTGGAACTTCAGATCGTCGGCGGTCGCGGTGCGCCCGAGCGGATCGGTGTTGGTGACCTCGCGCGCGATCGCCGAGGTGTCGACCTGATAGGCGTAATCGATGGTGACGTGAGCATCCGCCGCGTTACCCGGGTCCGCGGCGGACGGCACGTCGGACGCGGGATTGGCGTGGGCGAGCTCGCCGTACAACGGCCCGACGAGCAATACGATCGCGCTCCAGCTCCGCACTGGACTCGCACGTTAACACGGAGCGCTAGGCTTCGCGGTCGCGGAGCCCGAGCTCCTTCATCTTCATCTGCAGGCTCTTGCGCGAGATCTTGAGCAGCCGTGCGGCCTGGGTCACGTTGCCGCCGGTCTCGTCGAGCGCCTTGACGATCAGCTCGCGCTCGACCCGGCTGGTCTCGGCACGGACGATGTCCTTGAGCGAGCCCGACTGGCCGCCGGCGAGATCGCCCGCGACGGCATCGTCGTCCTCGTCGTCGAGCATCGGCGCCATCGCCCCGCTCGAGGTGGTGCGCGCGACCGCCGGCATCTCCGTCGGCCGCGAGGCTTCCGGCTCGCGGCGGGCCGGTTCGGCCACCACGAGCTGGAGATCGGCGCGCTCGATCTTGTCGCCCTTGCAGAACAGCAGTGTCCGCTCGATCACGTTCTCGAGCTCGCGGATGTTGCCCGGCCAGCTGTGCGCCTCGAGCGCGGCGAGGGCGTCGTCGGCGATGCCGGACACGGCCTTCTTGAGCCGCTCGTTGAACTTCTTGATGATGTGCTGGACCAGCAGCGGCACGTCGCCGGTGCGCCGGCGCAGCGGCGGAATCTGCAGCGGCACCACGTTCAAGCGGTAGTAGAGGTCCTCGCGGAAGTTGCCGCGCTGGATCTCCTGCTCGAGATCGCGATTGGTCGCGGTGATCAGGCGGACGTCGACCTTGATCGTCTTGAGCCCGCCGACGCGCTCGAACTCGCTCTCCTGGATCGCGCGCAGCAGCTTGACCTGCATCTCGACGGGGATCTCGCCGATCTCGTCGAGGAACAGCGTGCCCTGGTCGGCGAGCTCGAAGCGGCCCGGCTTGCTCGAGGTGGCGCCGGTGAACGCGCCCTTCTCGTAGCCGAACAGCTCGCTCTCCATCAGCGTCTTGGGGATCGCGGCGCAGTTGATCTTGATGAACGGGCCGTTCTTGCGGCTCGACTGCTCGTGCAACGCCTTGGCGACCAGCTCCTTGCCGGTGCCGGACTCGCCGGTGATCAGCACCGTCGACGGCGTGTCGGCGACCCGCTCGATGACGCTGAAGATCGCCTGCATCTCGGTGCTCTGACCGACCAGCCCGAACCGACCGGACTCGGCGTACAGCGCGCTGCGCGGCGCGATCTTGTTCGCGGCGGCCTGGCCGATCGCCTTCTCGACGATGGTCCGGATCGCGTCCTGCTCGAACGGCTTCTCGATGTAGTCGAACGCGCCGGCCTTGATCGCCTCGACCGCCTGACCGACCGAGCCATAGGCGGTGATCATGATGACGGGCACGTGCGGGTGGTGCTTGGCCGCCGAGCGCAGCACGTCCATGCCGTCGTGACCCGGCATCCGCAGATCGGTGATCACGACATCGACATCGGCGAGCTGATCGATCGCCTCGGTGCCGTTCGCGGCCTGCACGACGTCGTGACCGTCGCGTCGCAACATCGCGACCAGCACGCGGCGCAAATTCTGCTCGTCGTCTGCGACGAGGATCTTCGCCGTTTGCATCGCCGTCAGCCTACACCTTTTGCCGCGGCTTCATCGGCGGCGGGAATCGATTCGATCGTCGCGCCGGCGGCGACCGCGGCGGGCTGTGTTGCGGGCGTTGCCGTCGGCGGCGGCTCGCTGGCGTCCGTGCGCGGCTTGGCCGGGGCATCGCCGAGGTTCGCGAGCGAGCTGAGGCGGCCGGTCTCGGTGATATCGACGACGGCTTCTGCCTTGACCGGCTCGGCGGCCGGCAGGAACACGGAGAACGTCGAGCCCTGACCGATCGTCGAGCGCACCTCGATCGTGCCGCCGTGCTGGTTGACGATGCGATGGCTGATCGCGAGGCCGAGGCCGGTGCCCTTCTGCTTCGTCGTGTAGAACGGGATGAACAGCTTCTTCAGCTTGTCGCGCGGGATGCCGACGCCGCTGTCGCGAAACCGGACCTCGGCGAACTGGCCGTAGCCGAGGCGCGAGCGCCGGCGGCGCGTGGTCAGGATCTCGAGCGAGCCGCCGTCGGGCATCGCCTGCAGCGCGTTCTGGCCGAGGTTCAAGAACACCTGGAGCAGCGATTCGGGATCGCCGGCGACCTGCGGCAGCATGTCGTCGAGCCGGACGCGCAGCTCGACGGGCTTGGGCGCCTTCGCGATGTCCTGGCGGAGCAGCTGCTCGGTCTTGCGCAGGATCGCGTTGAGGTCGACCTTCGCGGCGCCCTCGCGGCCCGGGCGCTCCGATCGCGCGTAATCGAGGAACCGGGTGACGACGTTGTTCAAGCGGTTGGCTTCCTCGACGATGATCTCGAGGAGCTCGACCGTTTCGGAGCTCTTCGGGTCGACCACGGTCTGTTCCGTGATGCGCGGGTTCGGCTTGGTGTCGGCGGTGATCAACAGCTGTGCCGCGCCCTTGATCGCGCCGAGCGGGTTTCGGATCTCGTGCGCGAGACCGGCGGCCATCTCGCCGAGCGCGGCGAGACGATCGCGCTCCTTGACGCGCTCGTACGCTTGCGACGATTCGATGACGCGCGCGGCGCCGATCGCGAGCTGGCGGAAGGTGTCGATGTCGTCGGCATCGAACGAGCTGTCGGTGCGATCGTCGCGGACGCAGAACAGCCCGAGGAGCCACGGCCCTTGCTCGGTCTCCGCGCTGCCGAACAGCGGGAAGATCAGGCCGGCCTGGAGCTCGCCGACGCGATTGTCGAGCGCCACCAGCGGTGGTCGCTTGGTCTCGGCGTCGTCGGCGGTGGCCGCTTCGATCACCTCGCGCGCGAGCTGCTCCTTCTCGAGCATGCCGCCGCGCACGCGATCGAGCAGCGCGCGCTCGGCGTTGGCATCGAGCCGCTCCGGCGGCGCCTCGCCGAAGTACCCCGCGCGATCGAAGCCGGCGCCGTCGGGATCGAGCAGGTACACCGAGCCGTCGGTGACGCGCCGCGATTCGTCGAGCGCGGTGATGATCCGCTGCACCATGTCGGGCACGTCGACCACGCCGGGCAGCTCGCGCCGCACCGCCTCGAGACGCCCGCGCAGCTCGGTGCGCTGCCGCAACAGCCAGCGATTGATGCCGTGCTCGAGCCAGCTGCGCACGGGCTCGAACAGGATCAGGATCACGAACGACGCGACCAGCGCGTTGAGCAGGTAGAGGCCCTTCTGATCGGCGCCGATCCAGTAGAGCAGCAGGCCGTACACCGCCGACAGCAGGATCACGAGCGTGCCGAGCACCGCCATCTTGCCGAGCAGCTCGTTGATGTCGATCAGCCGGTAGCGGAACAGCGTCTGCGACAGGAAGTAGAGGTAGAGGATGCCGAGCACGTTGCCGATCGCCGGCCACTCGACATCGAACCGCGTCGGCAACACGTCGGTGAGCGTCAGCGTGGTGGCGACGAAGCCGCCGAGTGCGAGGTACCCGATCCGCTTGCGCTCGACGCGCTTGGTGGTGGCGCGGTACTGGATGAACAGGTCGTAGACGCAGCGATAGAGGCCGCCGAACACGTAGACGCCGAACGGCACCAGGAACCACAGGCTGTCGTGGATCTTGACGACGATCGCCGAGTAGACGAGCGCGATGTACGCGACCAGCGTCCACGCGAGCGTGACGCGCGGACCGCGCTTGGGACCACCGATGGAGGGCTGCGCGAGGAAGATGCGGAAGAACCTGATCGCCGTCGGCGGGATCGTCGCGGCTGCCCACAGTGCGAGCCAGTGCATCACCGGGCTCTGGGTGGTCGCATCGATGAACGTGCAGAGGTGCCAGGCCGACACCGTGAACGTCATCGCGGCGAACGCGGTGTACGTGCGGTCCTTGCGCGAGCGGAACAGCACCGAGACGCCGATCGCGAGGATCAGCAGTGCTGCGAGCAGCGCGGAGACCGCCTGGACGTCCACGGCCAGAGCATAGCCGCGATCCCGTTACCGGCAGCGAGCTTTGGTGGATCCCGGGTGGTAGGCCTCGAGCAGGATCTCGAGCCGGCGATACATGCTGCGCGCCGAGCGGTGAAGCCGGCCTTCTGCGGTCGCGTCGTCGCGTTGTCGCGCGTACGCGCAATGGAGATAGCGTGCCTGGTCGCGGGTCATCAGCCCGGAATCCAGCTGATCGTGGATGCCCGCGAGCGCACTCTCGATCGTCGCGTCGATCTTGCCCTCGTCGGGGAGCGGCGCCGGCAGCGAGAACTTCCTGGCCGCGGGCACCGGCTTCTTGCAGTCGATGACCGGATCCCAGTCCGGCACGATCGAGTCGAGCAGCGCTCGCATCCGGCGGTAGTAGGCGCGCAGATCGGCGGGCGTGGCCGGCGGCAGCTCGTCGGCGAAGCTACAGCGCAGCACGACGACGTTGGCGCGCGTCCACACCTGCGTCGAGTAGGTCTCGGCCGTCAGCCGCAGCGTCTCCTCGAGCTTCGGATCGATCGGCGGCTCGGTCGCCAGCGGCGGCGGCACGACGAACGTGCGTCGCGGTGACTCGGCCCTGGCCGGCGCGCTCGGGGGCTCGGTCGTGGCGTGGGCGGCCTCGGAACCGCGGCTCGCCATCAGCGCCGCGCCGATCGCGATGCCGCCACCGAGCAGCGCCACCCCGCCGACGGCGAGTGGCCAGCGCCGCGGCCGCGC
>JAEYYY010000141.1 GCA_023430775.1 Pseudomonadota bacterium | reverse complement strand
ATCGGCATCCAGCGGCTGCAGCGCAACGCGCTCGGTCGCGTCACCTCGACGCGCGAGGTGGTCGCGTTCACGACGGCGAACCAGATGCGCGGCGCGCGGCTGGTGACGATGCGCGCGGCGGTCGGCCGGGCGATGGCGATCAACGGTGCGGGCGTCAAGATCGGGCTCGGCAGCGCGCAGCTCCAGGCCGACATCAAGCAGCCGCGCGACTTCACGCGAGGTGGCACCGCGAGCAGCGCGCCCTCCGGTGGTGGTGGACGGATCGACGTCGCGAGTCAGGCCGGCGCGGACCTGACGAAGCTGCAGATGTGGCCGTCGCAGATCGAGGCATTCGAGAATGCGAAGGGGCCGATCCAGGGCGCCGTCGATCGCACGCAGCGGCAGTACGAGATGGCGGAAGCGCAGGCCGGCCCCGAGCTCGCCGCGCAGGTGCGCACCGCGTTCCAGGGCGCGAACAACAACGCCGGGCAGATGCGGTTCGGCGCGATGCAGGTCCAGACCGACGCGACGGCAGGGCAGGCGAATACGCAGCGCGGCCTCCAGCAGACGCAGCAGGCGCGACAGGGACAGGAGCGAATGGGTGCGCAGCAGAACGCTGCGAACACGTCGGTCCAGAAGATCAACGGCGAGGGAGCGAAGCTGCAATCCCCGCCGCCGAAGGAGGGCGTGCTCGGGTGGCTCTACAACCAGACGATCGGCCGCATCGGTGCCTGGATCGGTAGCGCGCAGAAGTGGGTGATGAACCTGGTCGGGAAGTGGGCGATGTCGCTCGCGGGCTTCTCCAAGGAGGAGATGGACATCGCCGGCATCGAGAACGACATGCGCGAGGACGACAAGAAGGACGAGACCTCGTCGCGCGAGGCGCAGGACGCCGCGATCAAGTCCGACCAGATCCAGCAGACCGTGTTCCAGCTGCAGGAGAACAAGACGCGCGACGAGCAGTACGCGATCCAGGGCATGGCCGACGCGCAGCGCTTCATCCAGGCGCTCGAGGACGCGGACCGTCAGCTCGCCGCCGCGATCCAGAACGGCCAGAGCTACGTCCAGCAGGTCACGCCGATCCTCCAGCACGAGCTGCAGACCGAGGACACCAACAGCGCGATCGATGCCGCGTACGTCGCGCCGGTCAACGCGTACGCGCAGGCCTTCGCCGACTCGCTCGACTCGTCGAACATCGGTTCGCGCGCGGGCCAGCAGGGCAACGACGAGCTGAACAACATGAAGGCCGCATATCCCGAGCTCGATATCGGGCCGGGCCAGACCGTGATCGCCGGCGCGGTGAGTCAGTACGAGAGCGCGTTCGGCACGCTCGCCGGGCAAGCGCGCACGCAGGCGGCGGCGATGCAGACCGCGATCAACGCGTTCATCGGCACGCAGGACTACGACGGTGTCGGCGCGAACGCGCGCGCGCTCGACGCACTCGCTGCCGACTTCGATCGCCAGGCACAGGCGCTCGCGGATCAGCTGTACGACGGCATCAACAGCGTCATCTCCCAGTACAACGCGCACATCCAGCGCGCGATCGACGAGGCGAACCAGGTCCCCGACGAGACCGGCGCGACGATTCCGCCGCAGGCACCCGCCAGCGTGTCGCCCACCCCGGTGCCGCAGGCCGCGCCCACCACATCGTCGACACCGCAGCCGACCGGCACGCCGACGCCGGCGTCGAGCACGCAGGATCAGCCGGCGCCCGCCACGCCGGCTCCGACGCCACAGCCGACCGGCGATGCCGATACGCCGGCGACCAACCCGACCAGCGCGACGGCCACGCGCGCCGCGCAGGTCGCCGCGCGGCCGGGGAACAACGAAGGCGCCACCACCGCGAACCAGCAGCAGGACGCGTCGCTCAACGCGAACCAGGCGGCGGCCGCGCAGACCGGCGATCAACCGGCGGCGACGCAGACCACGGCCACCACGCCGGCCGCACCGACGCCGGCACCGCAGGAGACTCCGGCGGCAACCCCGCAACCGCAGCCAACTGGTGCCACGCCGCGGTCCAATCGTGATCGACCAGACGCGGCGACGCAGAGCGCGCCCGCTGCCGTGCAGCGCAAGGCGGAGGCAGCCAGCACGGCGGCCGCGCCGGTCGAGGTCGCGACGCGCGCGACCGACGGCGCGGGATCGTCGCTGCCGTTCCTCGACACGATCCAGGCGAGCTTCGGTCACCACGATGTCTCGCAGGTGCGCGCGCACGACGGTGACTCGGCTCGCGCGGGTGCGGCCGAGCTCGGCGCGCGCGCGTTTGCGGTCGGTGATGCGGTGGCGTTTGCGGCGACCCCGGATCTCCATACGGCCGCCCACGAAGCCGCGCACGTCGTCCAGCAGCGCTCGGGGCGGACGCCCGACGGTGGGATCGACACGCCCGGTGATGCGCTCGAGCGCCAGGCCGATGCGGTCGCCGATGCGGTGGTCGCCGGACGATCGGCCGAGAGCATGCTCGATCAGCTGGCAGGTGGCGGCGCCTCCACGATCGGCGTCCAGCGCGAAGCCGATGACGACAAGGACAAGGAGCAGGAGTCCGACGCGACCACCGCCGAGGCGCGGATCAAGACCCTGACCGAGAAGCTAGAGAAGACCTTCACGCGCAACCCGGGCGAAGCACGACAAGCCGCGACGACGCTGTCGCTCGAGTTTCCGACCCTGTACACCACCGACTGGCTGCTCGGGATCTTGAAGCAGATCGACGATGCCGAGCTGAAGCGTCGCAAGATGAAGGTGGCCGAGGCGAAATGGGATCGCCGCCCGTCCGTCGCCGAGGACGCCTTGCGCGATCTGATGAAGGCGTTCCCGAAGGATGCGCGCCTCGTGAAGTGGTGCCGGGCCTTCATCGAGCGCATCCAGATCTTCCAGCTCACCCTGCGCGTGAAGAACTGGGATCGCCCCTCGGAGGCCAAGCAGGCCGCCGAGCAGCTCCACGGGTTGAAGCCGAAGGTCTACACCAGGGTGTGGCGCGACAAGATCATCACAGGCGTCGACAAGTATCAGGACGCCGCGTGGGCGCAACGTGTCAGTGAAGAGGAGCTGCGGACCTGGATCGGTGCGAACGACTTCCAGTGGGACGAGGCTCCGCCCGAGGTCAAGCAGGAGCTCCAGATCCTGCTGGGCCGGATGAAGCGCGACCAGGCGTTCACCAAGAACGGCGGTGGGGCGAAGAACGCGAAGACCCTCTCCGGACCGACGAGCGAGCAGCAACGGCTCTCCGTCCTCGACGCGGCGGACAACAAGAGCGCCGACTTCAACTTCGAGACGCAGGACATCCCGGCGCGCAAGCTCGAGGTGACGGCAAGCCGGATCGACAAGGAAGCCGAGAAGAACGACGGTCTGATCCAGCCGATCAACAAGCAGGACGGCTTCAACCTGTTCGCCGAACGGCCGGACGTGATGACCGAACTGTTCAACAAGACGTTCGCGCAGCGCTCCGAGGATCTGCGCCAGTCGAGTGCGGCGTACCGCGCGCTGGCGCAGCGGTTGCGCAACAAGGAGACGTCACTCGAGGCGGAACGCGCGCTCATGCAGCGCGACAAGGACGCGCTCGGTCGCGCGATCAACCAGCAGAACGGCGTGATCGAGGAGCTCGACAAGTCTGACCCCGACAATGCCGCGAAGCTGCGCAAGACCGTCGAAGCCCTCCAGGCCAACTACAACGCGATCGAGAAGGTGCTCGCGGATCCGACGGGCGTCGCACCGAACGCGGGCTCGATCGCTTCGATGAAGGACGAGCAGGGGCGCTTCGTATTCCCGCAGCCGCCGGAGCCGAAGGCCTTCGTCCCCGCCTCCAAGGAGACCCAGGAGGTCGGCAAGATCACCAATGCGATCGACCGTATCACCGGCCAGGAGACCGGGTTCGAGGGTGGGGTCGGGCAGCGTGTCAACGAGATGCTGGTCGGTCTGGTGCGGCTCTCGGGACGCGTCCAGGCGGTCAACGCCGGTGTCCAGCGGATGTTCGTGGACGTCGCGAGCTACGTGCTGCCCGAGTCGTGGACCACGGCGATGCGCGATGTCGCCGACACCACGGCGCGCACCGCCGCCGCGCTCAAGAAGGCGCAGAGCAACGTCACGGCCGAGAACGATTTCGGTCGGCGCATGCGTGGCGACGACATGCCTCTCATCGATCGCGTGCTCAGCACCGAGAAGATCTTCGAGGCGCCCGACGTCGCGATCTTCTCGGTCCTGTCGGCGATCCCGACGACCAAGGGCGCGGCACTGATCGCGCAGGTCGGCATCGGCGGCATCCAGACCTTCGAGGCCTTCTTCTCGACCTACGGTCAGGGCGGCACGCTGAAGGAAAGCCTCGGCGCAGCTGGCTGGTCGGCACTGCAGAACGCCGCCGGCATCGCGCTCGGTCAGCTCGGCTTCGGTGCCGCGGCGGACACCGCGGCGAACGTCGCGTTGACCTACGGCTTCGGCAAGCTGCGCGGCCTGTCGAACGCGCAGATCGAGGAAGAGATCGCATTCACGCTGATCGGTTCGGGCATCGGTGCCGCCACGGGTGCAGCGCGCAGGCCGATCGAGGGTCTGCGTTCACAGGTGTCCGAGGTCAGGTTGGCGATGGAAGGAACGACGGCGAAGACGGATGCCGTCACCGAACGCGTCATCGAGAAGCCGGTTGTCGACGACACCCGGTCACAGAAGATCGATGTCGCCGCGACGGAGTTGCGCGACGCCATGATCGCGTCGCGCGAGCTCACCAGGGCGCTGCTCGAAGCGCAGTCCACGAAGCAGCCGACCAACAAGATCGTCGAGCAGCTCCGAGCTTCGAACACGTCGACCAAGGTGAAGAAGGCCGAGCTCAAGAAGCTGTTCGCGGAAGAGACGGGAACCACGAAGCAGGCGGTCACGGACTCGACGACCTCGCCGACGGCCAAGACGCATCCTGTACCTTCGCCGACCACCGAGAAGGTGACGACGACGGCCAAGGTCGAACC
>JAEYYY010000129.1 GCA_023430775.1 Pseudomonadota bacterium | reverse complement strand
CGACTACTCGGGTCGTTCGGTGATCGTGATCGGTCCCGAGCTCAAGCTGCACCAGTGCGGCCTGCCCAAGAAGATGGCGCTCGAGCTGTTCACGCCGTTCATCTACAACAAGCTCGAAGAGCGCCACCTGGTGACGACGATCAAGTCGGCCAAGAAGCTCGTCGAGAAGGAGCGTCCCGAGGTGTGGGACATCCTCGAGGAAGTGATCAAGGAGCACCCGGTTCTCTTGAACCGCGCGCCCACGCTGCACCGCCTCGGTATCCAGGCGTTCGAGCCGGTCCTCACCGAGGGCAAGGCGATCCAGCTGCACCCGCTCGTCTGCGCGGCGTTCAACGCCGACTTCGACGGTGACCAGATGGCCGTCCACGTCCCGCTGTCGATCGAAGCGCAGATGGAAGCGCGCGTGCTGATGATGTCGACCAACAACATCCTCAGCCCCGCGAACGGCAAGCCGATCATCGTGCCGTCGCAGGACATCGTCCTCGGCCTCTACAACCTCACCCGCGAGCGTCCGTACGCGAAGGGTGACTACAAGGAGGACAAGAAGGGTCGTCCGGTCCGCGGCGTGTTCGGCTCGATCGACGAAGTCCGCATGGCGTTCGACCACGGCGAGGTCCACCTCCAGGCCGGCATCAAGCTGCGCATGGACAAGGAAGACGGCACCGGCTCGGAGCTGGTGTCGACGACGGTGGGTCGCGCCATCCTGTTCGACATCTGCCCGGACGGCATCTCGTTCCAGGCGATCAACAAGGTGATGGGCAAGAAGCAGCTCGCCGAGCTGATCGACCTCGTCTATCGCGAGGCCGGCCAGAAGGCCACGGTGCTCCTGGCCGATGCCCTGCGGACGACGGGTTACCGGTTCGCGACGCGCGCCGGCATCTCGATCTGCCTC
The DNA here is from genome assembly GCA_023430775.1 of Pseudomonadota bacterium. Taxonomy (GTDB): domain Bacteria; phylum Myxococcota_A; class Polyangia; order Haliangiales; family Haliangiaceae; genus JABFXX01. Next base: position 10,369 of record JAEYYY010000129.1, on the reverse strand, counting down.
GACGACATGGTCATCCCGCCGTCGAAGGAGACGCTGCTCGGCGACGCCCAGAAGGAAGTGGGCGAGATCGAGGAGCAGTACACCGAGGGTCTCATCACGGACGGTGAGCGCTACAACAAGGTGGTCGACATCTGGGCGCAGGTGGCCGAGGCGATCGCCAAGGACATGATGAAGGAGATCTCGACCGACGAGTTCAAGGACCCGGACGGTACGGGGCCGATCAAGAAGGCGCCGTCCTTCAACTCGATCTTCATCATGGCCGACTCCGGCGCCCGCGGTTCGCAGCAGCAGATGCGGCAGCTCGCCGGTATGCGTGGCCTGATGGCCAAGCCGTCGGGCGAGATCATCGAGACGCCGATCACCACGAACTTCCGTGAGGGTCTGTCGGTCCACCAGTACTTCATCTCCACTCACGGCGCCCGCAAGGGCTTGGCTGACACCGCGCTGAAGACGGCGAACTCGGGTTACCTGACCCGCCGTCTCGTCGACGTCTCGCAGGACACCATCATCAGCGAGTTCGACTGCGGCACCCGCCAGGGCGTCGAGATGATGCCGCTGATCGAAGGTGGCGAGATCATCGAGCGCCTCGGTGACCGAATTCTCGGCCGCGTGGTCCTCGAGGACGTCGTCGATCCGTACACCGGCGAAGTGCTCGTGGCTCAGAACAAGGAGATCACCGAGGACGACGTCAAGACGATCGACAACGCCGGTATCGACCGCGTCAAGATCCGCTCGGTGCTCGCGTGCGAGACCCGCCGCGGTATCTGCTCGCTGTGCTACGGCCGCGACCTGGCTCGCGGTCACATGGTCAACATCGGTGAGGCTGTCGGCGTGATCGCCGCGCAGTCGATCGGTGAGCCGGGCACGCAGCTGACGATGCGTACGTTCCACATCGGTGGTGTCGGTCAGATCCGCACGGAGCAGTCGAGCCTCGAGGCCCGCAACGAGGGCACCGTCAAGCTCAACAACGTCCACACGGTCAAGCGCAAGGATCACTGGGTCGTCATGAACCGCCAGGGCGAGCTCGTCCTGGTCGACGACATCGGTCGCGAGCGCGAGCGCTACGGCCTCCAGTACGGTGCGCACCTCTCGGTCGAGGACGGCTCGCGCGTCAAGGCCGGTCAGGTGATGGCCGAGTGGGATCCGTTCGCGATGCCGATCGTCACGGAGGTCTCGGGCTTCGTCCACTACGGCGATGTCATCGACGGCGTGACGATGCAGGAGTCGCTCGACGAGGTGACCGGCCTGTCGCGTAAGACCATCATCGAGTCCAAGGACGCCGACAGCCGCCCGCGCATCACCATCAAGGATGCGCCGGGTCCGGACGGCGTGCCGGTCAAGATCCCGGGCACCGACAGCGATGCCCGGTACTTCCTGCCGGTCGGCTCGAACATCTACGTCAACGACAAGGATCCGATCGAGGCCGGCGAGGTGATCGCCAAGGTCTCGCGCGAGACCACCAAGACGAAGGACATCACCGGCGGTCTGCCGCGTGTTGCCGAGCTGTTCGAAGCGCGCAAGCCGAAGGACCACGCAGTGATCTGCGAGATCGACGGCGTCGTGCACTTCGGCAAGGACACCAAGGGCAAGCGCAAGGTGCTCGTGGTGCCCGAGTTCGGTGACCCGTCGGTGTACCTGATCCCGAAGGGCAAGCACCTGTCCGTCCGCGAGGGCGATCGGGTGCGCGCCGGCGAGGCGCTGATGGACGGTCCGGCGAACCCGCACGACATCCTCAAGGTGCTCGGCGAGAACGCCCTCGCGAAGTACCTCGTCGACGAGATCCAGGAGGTCTACCGACTCCAGGGCGTGCGCATCAACGACAAGCATATCGAGGTGATCGTTCGCCAGATGCTGCGTCGCGTGAGCGTCTCGGATGCCGGCGATACGAACTTCCTGATCGAGGAGCACGTCGAGAAGCACATCTTCGAGGAAGAGAACGAGCGCATCATCATGGCCGGTGGTCAGCCGGCGAAGGGCGATGCACTCCTGCTCGGCATCACGAAGGCGTCGCTGTCGACCGAGTCGTTCATCTCCGCATCCAGTTTCCAGGAGACCACCAAGGTGCTCACGGAAGCGTCGATCAACGGTCGTGTCGACTACCTCCGCGGTCTCAAGGAGAACGTCATCATGGGTCGCCTGATCCCCGCCGGTACCGGCCTCGGCGCTTACAAGCGTCTGACGGTCGACGTCCAGGCAGAGGACGAGGACGATGATGATGATTACGGGATGGACGGCAGCGCCTCGGCGTCGCCCGACGACATGATGGATCGCGAGCCGCCGCCGGCTTCCGAAGCCGTCATCGAGTAACCAGCCCGCGGGCCAGCAGTCAGCGCGTCGTCCTGCCGGGCGGCGCGCTTTGTCGTTTCGGGTATCGTCGCGCGGTGACGACCGAAGCCGAGCTCCTCGCCGCCGTCGCCGCCGACATCGACGACCGCGCCACCTGGCAGGTCTATCTCGACTGGCTCCTCGAGCGCGAGGATCCACGGGCGGCGCTCGTCCAGCTGCAGACGCAGCTCGAGGACGCCGACGACGACAAGGAGAAGAAGGCGCTCGACAAGCAGATCGGCAAGCTCCTCGAGGAGCACGGCAAGCGCTGGCTCGCCCACGTCAACCGCCTGCGCCTTCCGATCACCTGGGGGATGCATCGCGGCGTGGTCGGTCACGTCACCGGCTCGCCGGCCAAGCTCGCGCACAGCGCGACCGCGATCCTCGAGGCGGCACCGCTGCTGATGTCGATCGACCTCGACGTCAAGCTGGACAAGGATCGCGACCTCGCACCACTCGCGGGCTCGCCGCTGCTCGCGCGTGCGAGGAAGCTCCGGCTGACCGGCAACCCGGCGCGCGTCACCGGCTGGGAGCACCTGATCGCCCCCGAGCTGCGCGCGCTCGAGCTGTTCATGCTCGCGCTCGGGCCGGCCGACATCGAGGCGGTGACCGCGCTCGGCCTTCCCGAGCTCGAGGAGCTCTCGGTGTCGTGGTGCCGGCTCAACAAGCGAGCGCTCGAGCCGCTGGCGAAGCTCGCCGCACCGAGGCTGGTCAAGCTCGACCTGCCGGCGGCGCACGTCGGCCCGCCGCTCGGTGCGATCGTCGCGCGGTTTCCGGCGCTGCGCGTGGTGCGGATTCCCGGCAACGAGATCGGCAGCGCCGGACTCGCCGCGATGTTGCCCGTGCTCGGCAACGTCACCCACCTCGATCTGCGCGGCAACGGGCTCGTCGCCTCGGACCTTCCGGCGTTGCTCGACGCGATCCCGAACATTCGCGTGCTGCGCCTCGGCGCCAACGAGCTCGGGATCGAGGGCCCGACCGCGATCGCGAGCTGGCCGCGCGCGCAGCAGCTGACCCAGCTCGACATCACGCACGCAGGTGACGAAGGCGCCCGCGCACTCGCACGCAGCGAGCACCTGTCGCTCGCGCTCGAGAAGCTGACGCTCGGCTATCAGCCGGTGTCGCCGGAGGTCGAGAACGAGCTCCTCGATGCCCCGCGGATCGCCAATGCGCGGATCTACGTCGGCATGAAGACGCTCGGCCGCAAGAAGCGAGCGGAGGAGCTCGCGAGATCCGCGAAGCCAGCTCGGTAGCGCAGATTCACCGTCGCCGATCGGCTCACTTCGACGGCTTCGTCGACGTCGGGTACTCGGTGCTGATCTTGCCCTCGATGCCCTTGAAGCCCGAGCCCGAGGTCGGCACCGGTGGCGTCGGCTTGGTCGGTGCGGCCGAGCCGGCATCGAAGCGCCAGTTTCGAGCGTGCGAGCGACGCAACTCCATGGCCTGTCAGTCAGGGACCCGGGTTTGTGGGGTGGGGGCAGTCGATCCGCTCGGAATCACGCGGAACGTCGTGGACGTCAGTTCTTGCAGATCAAACGGACCTGGCTATCCTCCGCCCACGTATGGGTTCCCCGGGTAAGCGTGGCCTCGCGGCTGTGGCGACGACGGTCAACTTCAACAAGTTCTGGACCTGGCTCGCGGGCCACGCGAACTGCATCCTCCGCGCGGGCACGCCCGAAGTCGTGCTGATCGATCACGAAGACTTTCACTGGACGCTGATCACCGAGGACGATCACACGCTGGTGGTCCAGCTCGCGCGCGCCAAGGATCTGGTCGGCGAGCTGCTCGTGCTCCCGGCCGAGATCGCGTACGTCCAGGTCGAGCCCGGCGAGGCGGAGGGCGAGTGGCTGTTCGAGTGCATCACCGAGTCGGAGAAGGCGCGCGAGGTCGCGTACCACTTCGTGATGGCGCACGAGTACGAGGACGGCGAGCACCGTCGCGAAGAGAAGTGGACGCACTGAGCTAGGTCGGCCGATCTCAAAGATCCCGCCGTGCTAGGCTCGATCCGCTCATGGCCAGCCGCGACTCGATGGATGCGACCCAGCTGATCGGGCGCCTCGTCGACGATCGCTACAAGATCATCGAGGGCATGGCCTCGGGGTCGATGGGCGCGGTCTACAAGGCCGAGCGCGTCCCGGTCGGCAAGCTCGTCGCCATCAAGTTCCTGCACGCCGCGTTCGCCAACGATGACGAGTTTCTGACCCGGTTCGAGCGCGAGACGCGCGTGATGTCCAAGCTCGCGCACCCCAACTGCGTGTCGGTCGTCGACTTCGGGGTCTACGAGGGCGCGCCGTATCTGGTGATGGATTACGTCGCCGGCAGGACGCTGCGCTCGCTGATCGACGACGAGGCGCTCGGGCCGATGCGCGCGCTCGGGTTGATCCGTCAGGTCGCCGCCGGGCTCGCGCACGCGCACGCGCAGGGCATCGTCCATCGCGACATCAAGCCGGCGAACATCATGATCAGCGAGGAGATCGGGACGGGCGAGCACGCGCGCATCCTCGATTTCGGCCTCGCGCGACTGCGCGGTGCCGTCGGCGGCAGGGATGCCACGCAGCACAACATGGTGGTCGGCACGCCGAACTACATGGCGCCCGAGCAGACCGTCGGCGGCGGCACGATCGACGCGCGCACCGATGTCTACGCCGTCGGTGTCGTGCTGTTCGAGATGATCGCCGGCGAGCGGCCGTTCCAGGCCGAGGACACGCTCGCGCTCCTCGGCATGCACCGCGCGGCACCGATCCCGAAGCTCGCCGATCGCCTCGATCGGACGATCGTGTTGCCGCACGGTCTGCAGGCGCTGCTCGACAAGGCGATGGCGAAGTCGCCCGACGATCGCTACCAGACTGCGATCGAGCTCGCCGAAGCGATCGACGACATCACCGGCACGAAGTCACTACCGGATCCGTCCGGCGAGGTCGTCCATCGCAAGAAGGCGGCGACGCCGGCGAGCGGCAGCACGCTGTCGGATGCCACGGTGGCGTCGACGATCGTCGAGAAGACCTCGAAGGCGGTGAAGATGCCGCCGCCGCGGAGCAGCAACACGACGCTGGGGCTCGCGCTCGTCGTGCTGCTCCTCGGTGGTGGTGCCTACGCGGCATGGCGACTGACGCGTGGGAGTGGCTCGAAGTCGACCGTGGCGGATGCGGCGGTGGTCGCGATGCCGGCGGATGCGGCGAAGGTCAGTCCGCCGGATGTGGCGATCGTCGAGCCGGTTGGATCGGGATCGGATGTAGTGGACGTGTCGGATGTCGGATCGGGATCCGGATCGGGATCGGGATCGGGATCGGGATCAGATGCGGGCACGGGCACGGGCACGGGCACGGGATCCGGATCAGATGCGGGCACGGGATCGGGAACGGGATCGGAGATCGAGATGGAGCCCGATCCACTCACGGTCGAGAACGTGGCGCCGAAGGCTCAGGGGGCGGATGACGCCGAGGACGAGGCTGCCGACGCGCCGGCCACGGAGCAGGATGCCGAGAAGCGTGCGCCCGTGGCACCGGCGCCGGTGCTCGCGAAGACGGTTCACGATGCCGTGTTGCTGATCAAGGACGGCAAGTCCGAGCTCGCGATCTCGAGCCTGCGAGCGCTGTGGAAGAAGAGCTCGAGCTCGGCCTACATCCCGTTTTTGCTCGGGAACCTCTACTTCGATAAGACCTGGTGGTCGATCGCGCTCGAGCACTACACGATCGCCGTCGGCAAGAACGCTGGATACCGCCAGAACTCGACCTTGAACCGCAACGTCATCCGGATGCTGGCGAGCTCCAAGACGCGCGGAAAAGCACGCAATTTTATCCTCGCCAAGCTCGGCAAGGCGGCGCAGCCGTACCTCAAGTACGCCGCGGCGAACGAGAAGAACGCCGAGGTCCGCAAGCAGGCGCTCTCGCTGAGCCGGACGATCCGCTAGTCACGCGATTGTCGTCGATTCCGGCGCTTGACTCTGGGGTGCGATTCCGTAAAGTCTCGCGCCCTCGATAGCTCGCGACCAGGAATTGTAGATGCCCACCATTAATCAGCTCGTCCGTAAGGGACGCGAGAAGATCCGCCAGAAGAGCGCTTCTCCCGCCCTGAAGCAGTGCCCGCAGAAGCGCGGCGTCTGCACCCGCGTTTACACCACCACGCCGAAGAAGCCGAACTCGGCGCTTCGCAAGGTCGCGCGTGTTCGCCTGACCAACGCGATGGAAGTGACGTCGTACATCCCGGGCGAGGGGCACAACCTCCAGGAGCACTCGGTGGTCCTGATCCGCGGCGGTCGCGTCAAGGATCTCCCGGGCGTTCGCTATCACATCATCCGCGGCACCCTCGACACGACGGGCGTCCAGAACCGCAAGCAGTCGCGCAGCAAGTACGGCGCGAAGCGTCCCAAGTAAGAAAAGACGGAATGAGCCATGCCGCGTAAAGGTGAAGTAAGCAAGCGCGTGGTCCTCCCGGACCCGAAGTACACGGACGCTCCGGCGGACATGCGCCGCCGGCTGACCAAGTTCGTCAACGTCGTCATGCGCGACGGCAAGAAGGCGGTCGCCGAGGGCATCGTCTACGGCGCGTTCGACATGGTCGCCGAGCGGGCGAAGGATGATCCGCTGAAGGTGTGGGACCGCGCGCTGGCCAACGTTCGCCCGCGCGTCGAGGTCAAGAGCCGCCGCGTCGGTGGTTCGACGTACCAGGTCCCCGTCGACGTTCGCCCCGATCGCTCGCTGGCGCTGGGCATGCGCTGGCTGGTCGAGTACGCGCGCGAGCGCAACGAGAAGACGATGCAGGATCGCCTCGCGAACGAGATCGTCGATGCGGCGCAGAACCGTGGCAACGCGGTGAAGAAGCGCGAAGACGTCCACAAGATGGCCGACGCCAACAAGGCGTTCGCCCACTACCGCTGGTAAACGCTACCGCCTGAACGACCAACAAGACGGTTTGGAAGGTGGCTGGTCCTGCGAGACAGCCAAACCCCCAGAACGATGCCGACGAAGCCGGACAATACGCGCGGGCAAGCAACGCGCACGGTCCCCGTGGACCGCACCCGAAACATCGGGATCATGGCTCATGTCGACGCCGGCAAGACGACGACGACCGAGCGGATCCTGTTCTACTCGGGCGTCACCTCGCGGATCGGCGATGTCGACGACGGCTCGACGGTCACCGACTGGATGGCGCAGGAGCAGGAGCGCGGCATCTCGATCACCGCGGCCGCGACGACGTTTGGCTGGAAGAACCACGTCGTCAACCTGATCGACACCCCGGGCCACGTCGACTTCACGATGGAGGTCGAGCGCTCGCTGCGCGTCCTCGACGGCGCGATCGCGGTGTTCGATGCCGTCGCCGGCGTGCAATCGCAGAGCGAGACGGTGTGGCGCCAGGCCGATCGCTATCGCGTCCCGCGGCTCGCCTTCATCAACAAGTGCGATCGCGTCGGCGCCGATCCCGAGCGCGTGATCGGCGAGATCAAGGCACGGCTCGGCGCGCATCCGATCCAGGTCCAGATCCAGCTCGGCATCGGCCCGAGCTTCCTCGGCGTCATCGATCTGATCACGATGCGCGCACGCACCTGGGACGCGTCGACGTTCGGCGCCACCTTCCACGACGGCCCGATCCCGCACGGTCACGTCCCCACCGCGAGCCGCGCGCGCGAGACCATGCTCGAGACCATCGCCGAGCTCGACGACGAGCTGATGAGCGCGTGGGTGTCGGGTCGCGAGCTCTCGGCCGAGGCGATCCGCGCCGCGATTCGCCGCATCACGGTCGCCGGCCGCGGCGTGCCCACCCTGATCGGCGCCGCGTATCGCAACCAGGGCATCCACAACCTGCTCGACAGCGTCATCGATTACCTGCCGTCGCCGATCGAGATCGGCCCGCTCAAGGGTCGCGATCCATCGGACCCGACGGCGGCCCCCACGGTGACGCGCCAGCTCACCGCCGACACGATCGACACCGCACCGCTCGCCGCGCTCGCGTTCAAGGTCGCCGACGACGCCGGCAACCAGCTGACGTACGTCCGCGTCTACACCGGCTGCCTGCGCGTCGGTGACTCGGTGCTCGACGCGACGCGCGGCCACCTGGAGCAGATCAACCGCCTCGTCCGGATGTTCGCGAACCACCGCGAGGACATTCGCAAGATCGAAGCCGGCATGATCGGCGCGGTCCACCACAGCGCGGCGGACGCGAAGCTCGCCACCGGCGACACGCTCTGCGATCCGCGCCACCCGATCCTGCTCGATCCGATCGTCGTCCCCAACCCGGTGATGAGCGTGCTGGTCGAGCCGGAGACCGAGGAAGACGTCGCGAAGCTCGAGCGCGCGCTGGCTCGGCTGTCGATCGAGGATCCGTCGTTCCGGGTCAGGACCGACGCCGAGAGCGGCCAGATCATCATCTCGGGCCTCGGCGAGCTCCACCTCGAGATCGTGACCGAGCGCCTCAAGCGGGAGTTCGACGTCAATGCCCGCGTCGGCAACCCGCGCGTCGCCTACCGCGAGACGGTCACCCGCCGCGCCGAGGGCGAGCACCGGTTCGTCCGTCAGCTCGGACCGCGCGGGGAATATGGCCACGTCAAGCTGGTGGTCGAGCCCACCGACCGGGGCGGTGGCTACGTCTACGAGAACCGCGCGGCCGCCACGGATATCCCGTCCGAGTACGTCTCGGCCGTCGAGGACGGCGTCTCGGAGGCGGTCGAACGTGGCGTCTTGAGTGGCCACCCCCTGACCGATCTCAAGGTCCAGGTGGTCGGGGGGAGCTATCACCCCATCGATTCAAACAATTACGCCTTCAAGGCGGCCGGCGGCAAGGCGTTCTTCGCAGCGGCCAACAAGGCGGCCCCCACGATGCTCGAGCCGGTGATGTCCCTGGAGGTCACGACTCCCGACGAACATGTCGGAGACGTGCTCGGAGATTTGCACGCACGTCGAGGGAAAGTCGCTGGTATTGCTGCGCGACCTGGTGTACAGACCGTCGCCTGTTTTGTCCCGATGGCAACGATGTTCGGCTATTCGACCGATTTGCGGTCGCGAACGAAGGGCCGCGCGACATACGCGATGGAACTAGATCACTACGCCGAAGTACCCCAGCAGATCCGCGACGAGCTCACTCGTGCTCGCGCTTGAAGTGAAGAGATAGAGACCTAGAGGAGAAGCCCGTGTCCAAAGAGAAATTCGTCCGCAACAAGCCCCACGTCAACATCGGCACGATCGGCCACGTCGACCACGGCAAGACCACGTTGACCGCGGCGATCACCAAGGTCCAGTCGACGAAGGGCTTCGCCAAGTTCACCGCCTTCGATCAGATCGACAAGGCGCCGGAAGAGAAGGCCCGCGGCATCACGATCTCGACGGCGCACGTCGAGTACGAATCCGACAAGCGCCACTACGCGCACGTCGATTGCCCCGGCCACGCCGACTACATCAAGAACATGATCACCGGCGCGGCGCAGATGGACGGCGCGATCCTCGTGGTGTCGGCGCCGGACGGCGCGATGCCGCAGACGCGCGAGCACGTGCTGCTCGGCCGCCAGGTCAACGTGCCGGCGATCGTCGTCTACCTCAACAAGTGCGACATGATCGGCAAGGGCGACGAAGAGCTGCTCGACCTCGTCGAGATGGAGCTCCGCGAGCTGCTCACCAAGTACCAGTACCCGGGCGACGACACGCCGATCATCCGCGGCAGCGCGCTCAAGGCGCTCGAGGGTGAGGACAGCGACTACGGCGTCAAGTCGATCCAGAAGCTGATGGACGCGTGCGACTCGTTCATCCCCGAGCCGAAGCGCGAGATCGACAAGCCGTTCCTGATGCCGGTCGAGGACGTGTTCACGATCACCGGTCGCGGCACGGTCGTCACCGGTCGCATCGAGCGCGGCATCGTCAAGGTCGGTGACGAGCTCGAGATCGTCGGTCTCGGCGACACCCGCCTGACGGTCTGCACCGGCGTCGAGATGTTCCGCAAGCTGCTCGACGAGGGTCAGGCTGGCGACAATGTCGGCGTCCTGCTCCGCGGCACCAAGCGCGAAGAAGTCGAGCGCGGCATGGTGCTCTGCAAGAAGGGCACGATCGCTCCGCACAAC
>JAEYYY010000068.1 GCA_023430775.1 Pseudomonadota bacterium | reverse complement strand
TCGTAGGCCAGCCCGGCCAGGTTGATCTGCGAGACCACCGCGCCCCAGCGATCGCCCGCGGCCTTGCGCAGCTCGAGCGCCTCGGCGTGGCAGTTGAGCGCGGCGTCGAACTGCCCGCGGTCCTGCTGCACGTTGCCGAGGTTCGAGAGCGACGCCGCGATCGAGCGCTTGTCGCCCAGGTGCCCGCGCCGCGACAGCGCCTCGGTGATCTTGGCGAAGGCCTCGTCGTTGCGCCCCAGCAGGTGGAGCGCCTTGCCGATGTCGTCGAGCGAGCTGGCGATGCCGCGCTGATCGCCGGCGGCGCGGAACAGCTCGAGGCCGCGGTTCAAGTACTCGAGCGCGAGCTTGAGATCGCCCTTGCGGCGCCACACCCGGCCCATCTTGTTGAACGCGACGGCCGCCTTGGTCTTGCTCGCGGCGACCCACGACAGCCGCAACATGCGCTCGAACGCGCCGAGCGCGGCCTCGAAGTCACCGATCAGCTCGTAGACCGAGCCGAGGTCGTGCCAGAGGTGGATGCGCTGCGCGAGATCGGTGTCGCCGATGCAGGCGAGGGCGCGATCGAACAGCCGGATCGCGCGCTCGTTCGCGAACTGCGCACGCGCTGCCTCGGCGGCACGGCGATAGCGGCTCGCCGCTTCACGCGCCTCGCCACCGAGTGCGAGGTGACGCGCGACTTCTTCCTGGGCCGCGGGTCCGCGACCCTCGGGGTGCAGCTCGAGCCAGCGCGCGACCGCCTGGTGCATCGCGCGCTTGCGCGGCTCCTCGATGCTCTTGTAGACGACCGACCACAGGTTCGGCGATGCGAACCGCAGCTCGCGCTCGCCGCTGATCGACGACAGCGAGACCTCGGTCAGCCACTCGCGCTCGACCAGCTTGGACAGCGCGGCGACCACCGAGAGCCTTGAGTGATCGCCACTGGCCGCGATCTGCGCCAGCGTCGGGCCATCGGGATCCGGAAGGATCGGCCCGGTGTTGCGGGTGGCGACCCGGCGCTCGAGCGCGAGGATGGCATCGAGCCACGACGTCTCGCCGACGACGGCGGCCATCTCGATGACGCGGCGCTCGGTGGCGTCCATCACCCGCAGGCGCGCCGACACGATGTCGTCGTACGTCTTCGGCAGCTTGGTGGCCGCGAGCTTGACGACATCGACCCGCCACCCCGCGATCGGGGTCGGTCCCTCGCGGACGATGACGTCGCTCTCGAGGAGCAGACGGACCAGCTCGTGGATCGCGCGCGGCGAACCGCCGAGGCCACGGGCGTGGATCACGATCTGTGGAGGGACGCCCTTGCCGTCGTCGAGCGGCTTGCACAGCGCGCGCAGCAGCTCCTCCGACTCCTCCGGCGTCAGCGGCGCCAGCTCGATCTTGGTGGGCGCGACCTCGCCGTCACCGAACGACGGATGGCGCTCGGTGAGCTGCGGCGTGGCGGTGCCGACGATGACGACGCGCTGATCGCGCAGACCGGCGGCCAGGTACTGGAGGAAGTTGATCGTATCGCTGCCGCATAGCTCGAGGTTCTCGACGACGAGCAGCACGGGATGGCGCTCCGCCTCGGCGGCGAGCATGCGCTTGAGCGCCATGAACAGCCGCGCCTCGAGGCGCTGCGGCGACTCGAGGAGTGGCGTGACGACGGGGCTGTCGTCGAACGGCACGCGCAGCAAGTGCGCGATCAGGTGTGCGGTCTCGGTGACGCGCGACGCGGACATCACATCCGCGACGCCGGCCTGGATCTTGTCGCGGCTCTCCGCCGGATCCTCACCGGGCTGGAGACCGAAGCGCGTGGTCAGCGCGCGCGCGACCGGACCATAGGCGGGCGCGTTCTCGTCGGCGACGCCGCTCATCACCATCGCGGCGGGGTGCAGGGTGCGCACGCGGGCCGCGAGCTCGCTGACGATCCGGCTCTTGCCGAGACCGGGCTCGGCGGCGATCAACACGAACGCGAGCTCGCGCGCCTCGAACGCCTTGTCGGCGAGCTGCTGGAGGCGCGCGATCGCGGCTGCGCGACCGGTGTAACGCGCCTTCACATCGAAGCCGGCGTTGGTGACGACTGTTCGTTCGCCTTCGCCTTCACCAAAGTCGGCCGGCTCGAACTCCGCCGGCTCGAACGTCGGCGTGCGCTCCGTCCCTTCACCCGGCGACGGGGTGTTCGTGGGGACGGGAGTCGATTGATCCCATTTCACCGGCATCTCGACCTCCCCGTACACGAACGAGTCGACCGACGCATCCCGCGCCCCTCTAAACTTGGATGTCTCCATGAGAATTCCACACGTCCCCAGGTCGTGAGACCGACGTAAGCCGGCGGACCCTAATGTGGTTGCGTGTGGTTGTCAATCACGGCGAAGCGGACCGCGTTTGCACTGATTGCCGGTCAGCTGACGGAGAGCTGCTGGCGCAGCTCGCCCACGGTCATGCGGAGCAGGTCGTCGCTGTAGCGGGTTCGGTAGAGCGAGGTGGACTTTCTCCCTCGACGAAACGCCTTCACCACCCGGCGTGGCGAGTGAACGAACCCCACCGCCATCGCCATCGTGTTGAGCACCCACGCGGCGACGTAGCGGCCGCAACCCGCGCCGATCTCCCAGGCGGCGATCTCGGCCTCGCCGGTCCACGACGTGTCGTACTCGGTCGCGACGTGGTGGAGGTCGTGTAGCTTGACGGCTGCCTTGCGTCCCTCCGAGTTGGGGAACGCGAACGGAATCGGGCCGAGCTTCAGCTTGACCCACTTCGCGGTGTACGAGGACTCGTCGAAGCCGCTGCGCTGGAAGTACTGCGCGCGAGCCTCGGCGAGCGTCAACGAATCGGAATACGCGTGCATGTGGCTTCGATGCTGGGTTTGACGTGCTCGTACTCGAGCACGAGCAGGTGCACGTGCTCGTGCTCGGCTACGCCTTCCAACTGCGTTCCGCTGCTCGCGTTCTCTTTCGAATGCGTCCCTGTGGCATCCCGTCGCAGGGCGCGACGGGATGGTTCTGGGCTCGCTACTTCGCCTTCTTCTTGACGATGTGGATCTCGACGCGGCGGTTCTGCTCCTTGCCCGCGTCGGTGCTGTTGTCGGCGATCGGCTTGCTCTCGCCGAAGCCCTTGCTCTCCATCCGGCTGCCCTCGACACCCTGGCTCTCGAGGTATGCGCGGACCGCCGCGGCGCGGTTGTTCGACAGCTTCAGGTTGTAGCTGTCGCTCGCGTCGCTATCCGTGTGGCCCTCGATCCGGATCTTCTCGATCTCGGGGTGCTCCTTCATGATCTTGACGACCTCGTCGAGCAGGCTCTTGCTCTGCGGCAGCAGCTCGGCTTTCGCGAGCTCGAACTGCACCTTCTCGTTGAGCTCGATCTTCTCGTCCTTGATCTCGGCCACCGGTGCCGGCGGGGGCTCCTCGACCTTGGGCTCTTCGACCGGCGGTGGCGGTGGTGGCGGTGGTGCCCCGCCTTCGCAGTTGAAGGTCGGGACCTGGAACGACGCCACCGGATAGCACTGCTTGATCTGATCGGGCTTCGCGCAGCCGATCAGCAGGACCAAAAGAAGACTAGAACGCATAGGAGCCTCCGAGCGTGAGCGTGCGTGCATCGACGCCACCCGCATCCTCGATGCCGGTCACCACGAGCGGCAGCCCGAGGATCAGCTCGAGCGAGAGCTGCTTGTTGATGGCGTAGCTACCACCGAGCGCGATGCCGACGGCGTAGAAGTCGCCGGCATCCTCGAACGGCATCAGCAGCGAGAGCTGGCCCATCAGGCCGACCTTCTCGTTGAGCGCGTACACGAACGTCGCCGGCAACGCGAGGACCTCCTTGTTGCTGCCGACCACGACGCCCATGCCGTTGTCCGCACCATCGCGCTCGGTGACACCGAACGAGATGTTCGGCGAGAAGTCGAGCGCGAGCTGCTTGCCGAGCCGGTAGCGACCCGCGATACCGATCTTCAGCCGGAGCTGGAAGGGATCGATGCTGCTGACGAACAGACCGCCGTCGAGCGCGATCTGCATCTTCGCGTCGCCCTTGAGGGCGTAGCGGACGTCGATGCCGACGTTGTTGTAGAGCTTGCCGCAGCCGTTGTCCTCGCCGGTGAGGCAGAGGCTGGTGCCGACGCCGCCCTGGATCCCCGTCGCGCCGACCCCGGTGTGGATCAGGCCGACCGTCAGCTTGTCGTTGACGCCGTACCAGATGTCCGGTGACAGGTTGATCGGCTTGCCGACCAGATCGGTCGACAGGTTGATGCCGAGCTGCGCGTGCACCATGCCGCGCTTGGCTGGCATCAGGACGCGTTCACCCGACGTGGGAGCGGCCGCGGGTGTCCCGGTATCGGGCGGTGCCGTGGCAGCAGGTTCATCCTCTGCCCACGCCACGGCTGGCGAGAGCAACAATAGAAGAGCGATCGATCGCACGAGTCCTCCAAGAATAGAAACTAGGGCTTCTTCGATTCAGGCTTCTCAGACTTCGTTGAACTGGCTTTCTTCACCGGCTCCGCCTTCGGCGGTGGTGGTGGTGGACGCTTCGAGCAGCGATTGGGCAGGGCGGTGCGATACGCCTCGGTGGTCTTCTTTACCTCGTCGGGAATCTGGCGTTGCTGTTTCTTGTCGCGAATGAAGTAGTGAATCGACACCGGCAGGATCGGGGTCTTTTTCTCCGCCAGCCGCTTGCAGTTCTCGGCCTCGAGATCATCGAGGACGAGCGCCGTGATCTTCGCGGTGATCGGTTTGACGTCGTGCATGAGGACCACGCCGCCCTCCTGCTTGACGATCATCGACATCACCTTGTTGCGAAGGCGCTCGGAGTCCTTCGCCTTCCAGTCGAGCGTGTCGACCGACCAGAACGCCTCGGTGAGGCCGCGCTTCTTGAGCCAGCCGCGGCTGGTCTTGTCGAGCGCGCCGAACGGAGCGCGAAACAGGCCGATCTTCTTTCCGCTCTCCTTCGCGAGGATGCGGATCGCGTCGTCGATCTCGAGCCCGAGCTTGGTGGCACTCGAGCTCCGGAGATTCGGGTGCGAGTACGAGTGGCTGCCGATCGTGAAGCCGGCCTTGACCTGGCGCTGCAGGATCTCGCGGCTCTTCTCGCCGTTCTTGCCGAGCAGCCGCTGCGAGACGATGAAGAACGTCGCCGGCACGTTGTACTTTTCGAGCGCGTCGATCACCGCCGGCGTCGTCGTCGGGTTCGGGCCATCGTCGAACGTGAACGCGACGTAGCCCTTCAGCTCCTCGCCCTCGATCCGATCGGCTTTGCCGAGCACCGGATCGTCGGTCAGCGTGGCGACGTCGACCTTGGGCTCCTTCGGCTTGGGCTGCTTTTCGGTCTTCTCGGCGGACGCACCCGTGGCCATGCACGTGAGGAGCAGCCACCCGATCCAGTGCCGTCGCACGGCAGAGACACTAGCACGGGCCATTGGCTAAGCTGCCCTCAGCCGTGCGTGTCGTCGCGACCTCATCTTTACCGATCGATCTCGCGGGCCAGCTCGCGCGTGTGTTCCCTGACGTGGAGGTCAGTGTTCCGACCACCGGTCACGTCGGTCTCGCGGGCGTCGATCTCGCAACCGCCGATGCACTCGTGTGCTTGCTGCTCGACAAGATCGATCGCGCGGTGCTTTTGAATAATCCGCGGCTCCGGATCGTAGCGAACTGCGCCGTCGGCATCGACAACATCGACGTCGCGGCGGCGACCGCGGCAGGAGTCGTGGTGACCAACACGCCGAACGTGCTGACCGAGGCGCCCGCCGAGCTCGCGTTCACGCTGATGCTCGCCGCCGCTCGCCGCCTCGGTGAGGGCGAGCGCATGGTGCGATCGGGAGCGTGGCCGGGCTGGGCGCTCGACCAGCTGCTCGGCTGCGAGCTGCACGGCAAGACGCTCGGCATCGTCGGCTACGGCCGGATCGGGCAGGCGATGGCGCGGCGCGGTCGCGCGTTCGGCATGGAGGTCGTGATCGCCAGCCGGTCGTACACCGACGACGGGGCGCTCTCGATCGACGAGCTGTTTGCCCGCGCCGATGTCGTCAGCCTGCATTGCCCGCTGACGCCCGAGACGCGAAACCTGGTCGATGCGCGCCGGCTGGCCGCGATGAAGCCGACCGCGATCCTGGTCAACACCGCGCGCGGCGGCTGCGTCGACGAGGAGGCCCTGGCGGCGGCGCTGGCGACCGGCCGGATCGCGGGGGCAGGGCTCGATGTCTACGCGCACGAGCCGAGGATCTCGCCCGCCTTGCTCGGCTGTGAGCGTGCGGTCTTGGCGCCGCACATCGGATCGGCTACCACCGAGACTAGAACGGCGATGGCTCAGCTCTGCGCAGATGCGGTGATCTCGGTGCTGTCCGGGCGCCGACCACCGAACCAGGTCAACGACGTGACCCCGAGCAGGCAGCCATGAGCGAGGCGCAGATCCTGATCGTGACCTCGAGCGGCGCGCCTTCGTCGGCGGTCGTCCCCGTGCTCGCCGCGATCGAAGCGGCCGGGATGCGCGTCCGCGCGATCGATGTCGGGGCCGCCGGTGGCGGCGGTGGCGGGGTGGCCGACCGCGTGCGCCGCGCGATCCTCGGCGAAGGTGCCGAGCGGCGGTTGCGCCGCGAGCTCGAGCTGTCGCCGCCGGATGCCGCGGTGGTGTTCGATCCGCATGCCGCGCTGTCGCTGACCACGGCGCGCGATCAGGTGCCGGCGATCGCGGGGGCGGCCGCGCCGGTGATCGGTGTGGTCGGCGATCTCGAGCCGGCGGCGTCGTGGGCGCAGACCGATTGCGATCGCTTCATCGCGATCGACGACCTCGCCGCGGTGGCGCTCCAGGATGCCGGCGTCGAGGGCGATCGCATCCTCGTCGTCGGCGCGCTCGGCGAGCGGGCGTTCGCCGAGGCCGGCACGCAGGATCGCAGCGCGGTGCGGTCGCGGTTCAAGCTCGGCCCGCGCGTGGCGCTCGTCGAGGTCACCGGGCTCGGCGCCGAGCACACCGGTCAGCTCGCGCTCCAGCTATCGCTGCTCGACGGTGGCGATCGCATCCAGTTCCTGTTCGATGCCTCCGGCGATGCCGATGCCGCCGCCGTGCTGCGCCGGCAGGTCCCCACGCTCGGCCTCAAGGGCAAGCTGTTCGGCAACACGCCCGATGCGCCGCTGCTGTGGCGGGCGGCCGACGTGATCGTCGCGCGTCCCAAGCCCGAGACCGTGGCGCGCGTGATGCTCGTCGGCGGCAAGCTGGTCGCGCTGATCGATGACACGATCGCCAACGGGGCGAAGGCCGCCGCGGCGCTCGAGATGCGCAGGCGCGGGATCGCGGCCAAGGGCCTGTTGCTGCTGTCGAGTGCGCTCGAGACCGCGTTCACCGGCACGCCACCGGGGCCCACCGCCGACGGCAGCGACAACACCGCCGATATCGTCGCCGCGGTCGCGGCCGACAAG
>JAEYYY010000024.1 GCA_023430775.1 Pseudomonadota bacterium | reverse complement strand
CGGCAAGGTCGCCGGCTCGGTGACCAAGAAGACGCACTTCCTGGTCGCCGGCGAGGACACCGGCAAGACCAAGCTCGAGGCGGCGACCAAGAACGGCGTCGCGGTGATCGACGAGGCGAAGCTGATGGAGATGCTCGGTCAGTAGCCGTGTCCGTCCCTCGGACGAGCCGTCCGGAAACCGGCCGGACACGGACAACGAGCGAGCGGATTTCCACGACGAGCACCGTTCCGGGCACTCGCCGCTCCCGGTCAGTTACCTCGACGCCTGGGCGTTGCCCTTCTGCAGCTCCTTCGCATTGTCGGAGTGGCGCTGCAGGACGACCTTGCGATCCTCGAGCATCTTGTCGAGCTCGTCGTCGGCCGACGCCTCGATGTGACCCGGAGTTCCGGCGAGCTCCTTGTCGTGGCCCTCGACCATCATCCGCAGGTACTCGCGATCGAAGTCGGCGCCCTTGAGCTTCTTGAGCGCCGCCATGCCGTCCATCTGCTGCTTCATCTCGGCCTTCTCCATCTCGGAGTCGGCCTTCGCCTTGGGGAGCACCGCGACGCCGCGCTTCTTCGCGAACGAGGCGAGCGTCTTGTCCGCGGTGGTGTGGTCGGTGATCAGCTGCTGGCCGTACTTCTTGACCGGCTGCGTGCCGAGGCGGGTGGCGAGCTTGCCCATCTCGATCTCCATCTGATTCACGTGATGGAGATGCGCGACGATCTTCAGCTCGGTCTCGCCGAGCTTCGCCTGCTTGGAATCCTTGTTCTGATTCTTGTCCTTCGTGGTGTCCTTGGTCGTGTCGCCGGTCTTCGGCTGATTCATCTGGTCATCGGCGCCCGCGAGCGCCGGAATCACGAGAGCAAACGCGAGCACGATCGATTGCAGCTTCATAACAGTCCTCCTCTGGATGCCCGGTCGGACTGCAAGGACCAGCCCACGACGCGACCCGCGATTTCACGCGTCTTGCGCGAACCGAGCTGGCTTCGGAGTAGGTCAGCGCAGCACGGTGCCTCGCGGGCGCGCGAATGCTACGGTCGCGGTCATGAAAGTGACGATTCGTTACTGCAACGCTTGAGGCTATAAGCCCCGAGCCGCCCGGGTGGCGGCTCAGCTGGAGAAGGACCTCGGCGTGCGTGCAGAGATGATCGTCGGCAACTCCGGCGAGTTCACCGTCTGGGTGGACTCGACGAAGGTGGCCGAGAAGGCGATGGGGAATTTCCCGGAGCCGGCGAGCGTGGTCGCGGCAGTCCGCGCGGCGACGTCCGCTACTTGAGCTTCATCGACGTCAGCATCGCGCGGAACCGCGCGGCGTTCGCCTCGACGGTCTTCTTCGAGCCCGTGGCCTTGAAGTAGTACGGGCCGGTCGGGCTGTTGACGATCGCCGCGAGCAGCATCGCGTCGGCCATGTCGACCGGCGGCGGACCGCCCGGCATCTGCTGCGTGGTCAGCCGCCCGGCGACCGAGACCACCGTCGCATCCTGATTCGCGAACTTCGTCTTCTCGATCTTCGCGAGGTCCTTGGACGGCTTGCCATCCGGCTGCGAGATCTGACCGAGCCAGCGCTCGAGGTTCGCCTCGACGCCGCCGGCGCCGCCCTCACCGAAGTAATAGACGACGAGCTCGGCCTGCTCGCCCGCCTTCTCCGACCACGTGTACTGCGCCGCGCGCATGCTCGAGGTCACCGGCTTCTCGCTCCACTCCTTGGGCGCGATCAGCGTGAACGGTCCGAGCACCGAGCGACCGTCGGCGGTCTTCTCGAGCGACTTGGCCGCGGTCTGCTGCGGCACCGTATCCGGCACCGCGGCACCGCCGCCATGCGGATCGCCGCCACCGCCGAGCGGAGGAGCACCGGGGACATTCGCGTGCGGATCGGCCTCGCCACCACCGAGCGGCGGTGCACCCGGAACGCCGGCGTGCGGATCCGCGCCGCCATGCGGATTGGTGGGTTGCGTCTTGGCCATCGGCGGCTTCGCGCCCGGATCGGCCTCACCGGCTTGCCAGTCGTTGGAGGGCGGCAGGCCCGAAGGCTGATCGCGCTTGCAGGAACCCGCCACAGCGAGGAAGGCGACAAACAACAGCAGACGGTGCATAGACGAAGGCTCTAACACAGGACTGGGCAAGGTGCGATCGGTGGCCCATGGTTCGCTCTATGTGGCTGGCCCACATCCTGACCCTGTCGCGGATCCCGATCGCCGTGGGGTTCTGGTTCGTCCACGGGATCTGGGCAGTTGCGCTGGTCGGGCTCGCCGCGCTGACCGATACCGTCGACGGTAACCTCGCGCGCTGGCTCAAGGCCCGCGGCCACACCGGCCCGGATATCGGCGGCTGGCTCGATCCGCTGGTCGACAAGCTGTTCGTGGTGATCGTGTTCGTCGCGCTGATCGGCGAGGTGTCGCCGGTGATCTTGCTACTGCTCGCGGCGCGCGAGATCTTGCTAGTTCCGGTGGCGATCGTCTACTTCGCGCGCGGCGTCCGCTTCCGCGAGCTGTCCGCCGACGTGCTCGGCAAGGTCGCGACCGTCGCGCAGCTGATCGCGCTGGCGATCGTGCTCGCGCTACCGCAGTACGGCATGGTCGCCGCGATCGTCGCCGGTGTGCTCGGCATCGCCGCCGCGATCCACTACCTGCCTCACGCGTGGCGGTCAGATCGGATGCAGAGCGTGACGCGGCCGGCGGCGCAGCGCGAGATATCGATCACCGCATCGTCCGCGCGGTGAGCCGCGTGCAGCGTGGTGAACACGCGAACGTGCGCGTTGGGGCCGAGCTCGGTGATGTACCGCTCGAGGTGCGCGCCATCGCGAATCGCGACGTCGTGCAGGTAATCGCGGCCGAGCGCGCGCCAGCGCTGGATGCCGGCGCGCTCCGATTCGGCGCGGTTGTAGCGCTCGACGGTTCCCTCCGGGCTCAGACACACCACGCCGAACGGCAGCCGATCGAGGGCAGCGTCGTCGAGATCATCGAGGCAGAGCGGTTCCACAGAGGATGCGTAGCACAGGGTCGGCGGGAATTGATCCGTGATGTGTACGAGGAAACACCGCGTAACGGATCGTCACGAAGCATCGTCAAATCACGAGCGCACGCTGCGTGGTGCATCCGCCTGCGTCGCGGCCTCCTCGGGATCGACCGTCGGATCGCGCTCCGGAGGCGGCGGCAGCGAGTGATCGCGATCGATCGTGAAGCTGCCGGTCCACGGCAGGCCGATCGCGAGCAGCTCGTCGGCGAGCTCGTCGGCATCGGCCTGACGGCGACTCGGTTCGGCGTCGAGCGCGCGGACCAGCACGTCGTCGAGCTTGGCCGGGATCGAGGGCACGAGCTCCGAGGCCGCGGCGTGCTTGGTGTCGCGCGGCGTCTTGCCGGTGAGCGCGTAGTACATCGCAGCCGCGAAGCTGTAGATATCGGCGCGCTGATTGCCCGGCGCACCGGCCACGATCTCGGGAGCCATGAAGCCGGGCGTTCCCATCACCGCGCCTGCGAGCGTCAGCTCGGCCTCGTCACCGATCCGCGCGATGCCGAAATCGAGGAGCTCGATGCGCACCGGCTCGAGGTCGGAGACGATGACGAACATGTTCCCCGGCTTGACGTCGCGATGGACGATGCCGTGGCGGTGCGCTTCGGCGAGCCCTTGCGCGGCGGGCACGAACAGATGGATCGCTAGCGCCGGGGGCAGGATGCCGCAGCGCTTGACCACGGTCGATAGATCGGTGCCCTCGAGCAGATCCATCGCGTAGTACCAGACGCCGTCGTCGGTGACACCCCAGTCGTGGATGCGGACGACGTTGGGA
>JAEYYY010000691.1 GCA_023430775.1 Pseudomonadota bacterium | reverse complement strand
GCGCCTCGCCATCGCCGAGCCCGCAGGCGCGTGCACACGCGGCGTACTCGTCGCGCAGCGCGGCACTCGCGTCGGTGCGCTCGAGCGGCAACCGGTTGGCCCCGCCGGCGACCTCGATCCGGACGTTCGGCACCGTGCCGGCCGCGGTCTGCGCGGCGGCGCGGAGGTTGGCGACCAGCGCCTCGGCGTCGGCGACGGTCTCGTAGCGAAGATCGAGCTGGCAGGTCGCGTTCTCGGGCACGGTGTTCTTCGACGTGCCGCCGGTGAACGTGCCGACATTGACGGTGACGCCGCGCGCGTAGTCGGTCATCGCGTGCGCGGCGACCGCGAACTGCGAGAGCGCGACGATCGCGTTGGCACCGTCCTTGTGGTTGTTGCCGGCGTGCGCCGCCTTGCCGTACGCGGTGACGGTCATCGCGCCGACGCCCTTGCGGCGCGTGATGATCATGTCATTCGCGCGCCCCGACTCGAACACCAGCGCGCACGCGGCACCTTTCGCCAGCTCGCGCAGGTACGGCGCGGACGACGGCGAGCCGACCTCCTCGTCGGACACGCACATCACCGCGAGCGGCAGCTGCGCGAGCACGCCGAGCTCGTCGAGCACGGCGAGGGCCGTGCGGATCACCGCGAGCCCGCCCTTCATGTCGAGGACGCCGGGCGCGATCGCCTTGCCGCCCTCCTCCTTCCAGCCCTCGAAGTGGCCGGGCGGGAACACGGTGTCGTGGTGGCCGACCAGCAGGATGCGCGGGCCGGGGGCGGCGGTCTTCCACACCAGGTGATGGCCGAACCCCTCGACCGGCAGCTGGATGCAGCTCAGGGAGGGCAGCGCGAACGCCTCGCGCAGCATGTCGCCGACGCGATTGACGCCCTCGAGGTTGGAGGTGAACGAGTTGACCTCGACCCATTTGCGAGTGAGTCCGAGCATCTCGCTCTCGCGGGTTCCGACTGCCTGCAAGGCTTGCTCGACGTTGGGTTTTTCCATGCCGCGTGGCATCTTCCGCGCGATGGCGAAGCGATTCAAGGCAGCAATCATCGGAGGAAGCGGCTACGGCGGCGCAGAGATGGCGCGCCGGCTGTTCATGCACCCGGACGTCGAGCTCGTGCGCGTGGCATCGATCGATCACGTCGGCGAGCCGCTCGGCGCGGTCCACCCGAACCTCGACGGCGCGACCGATCTCAAGTTCGAGGACCTGACGCCGACCCAGGCCGTCGAGGGCTGCGATGTCGCGCTCCTCGCGCTGCCGCACAAGGTGACGGCTGCGAAGGTCCCCGAGCTGATCCGCGCCGGCGTCAAGATCATCGACATGTCGGGCGACTTCCGGCTCCGCGACGCCGCGACCTACGAGAAGTTCTACGGTGCCGCGCACCCGCACCCGGAGCTGCTCGGCACGTTCGTCTACGGGCTGCCCGAGCTCAATCGCAAGGCGATCGAGAAGTCGAGCTACGTCGCGTCGCCGGGTTGCTTCGCCACCACGATCGAGCTGGCGCTGTTGCCGCTCGCGCGCGCCGGCATGCTCGACGGCGTCACCGTGCACGTCCAGGGCATCACGGGCTCGTCGGGCTCCGGCATCGCACCGCAGGCCGGCACGCACCACCCGAGCCGCGCCGGCAACCTCAAGACGTACAAGCCGCTCGAGCACCAGCACGTTCCGGAGATCGTGCAGACGCTGCAGGACGCCGGGGCCAAGGGCGTCGAGCTGCGCTTCGTGCCGGTGAGCGCGCCGCTGACGCGCGGCATCTTCGCGACGTGCTTCCTCGAGATGCCGGCGGATGTCGATGCCAAGCGGCTCGCCGGGCTGTTCGACGAGGCGTACGTGCGCGAGCCGTTCGTGCGCCGCCCGCACAAGCGGTTGCCCGAGGTCGTCGCCGTCGCCGGGAGCAACTACGTCGAGGTCGGCTTCGCGGTCGGTCCGGTTTCCCAACGGGACAACAAGCGCACGATCACGTGCTTCTCGGCGAGCGACAACCTGATCAAGGGTGGCGCCGGCCAGGCGATCCAGAACATGAACATCGTCCTCGGCGTCAACGAGAAGGCCTCGCTCGAGGACCTCGGTAACTGGCCGTGACGATCGTCGTAAAAGTTGGCGGCGAGGTCGTCGGCTCGGGAGAGGCCGCGTTGCTCGGCGCCGACCTGCGCGAGCTGTCGGCGGACCACCGCATCGCGATCGTCCACGGCGGAGGTCCACAGGCGACCGAGCTGCAGAAGAAGCTCGGCATCACCACCACCCAGATCGCCGGCCGCCGCGTCACCGATGCCGCCACGCTCGACGTCATGAAGATGGCGATCGCCGGCAAGCTCAACGTCGATCTGTGCGCGGCCCTGCTCGCGAAGGGCCTGTCGCCGGTCGGTCTCCACGGTGCGTCGGGGCACGTCGTCAAGGCGGTGCGCCGGCCGCCCAAGCCCTACCCGCCCGCCGCGCCCGATCCGGTCGATCTCGGCTTCGTCGGCGATGTCACCGGCTTCAACCTCGCGCTGCTCGAGCTGCTGTGGTCGGCGAACCACGTGCCGGTGATCGCGTGCCTCGGCGCCGATGCCGAGGGTGGCACGTACAACATCAACGCCGATCTCGTCGGCAACCAGCTCGCGGCGGCCCTCAAGGCCGAGCGGCTGTTCCTCGTCACGTCGACGCCGGGCGTGCTGAGGAACGTCGACGATCCGTCGTCGCGACTGACCAGGATCACCTGCGCGGAAGCGAAGCAGGCGATCGCCGACAAGGTCGTCACCGGCGGCATGATCGCGAAGCTCGAGGAAGCGATGTCGGTGATCGATCAGGGCGTCGGCTCGATCCACATCCTCGGCAAGCTCTCGGCGGGCGACCTGCTGCGCGCCGTCCGCGAGCCCGGCTCCGTCGGCACCACGCTCGTCCCGTAGCGCTAGTCGCGATTTCTCGTCGCGGTGGCGGCTGCGATCTGCGCGTCGCTGACGACACCGGCCTGCAACGCGGTGAGATCGGAGATGTGCAGGCAGTCGTTGCATCGGGCCTGGCTGCCGACGACCTGCATGTTCGTCTTGTGGCAGACGATGCAACGCGTGCCCTGGTCGAACTCTCGAATCATCCGCTTCGCGGCGGCTCGCCGCATGCGCCACGCGATCGCGCCGATGATCGCGGCGATCACCCCGAGGACCGCCAACCCGATGTAGACGAGGGTCCCGACCCGCATGTCCCGAGGGTATCTGATAAGTCACTCGGGTGGCGCCACCGCCCGCATCACGGTGGTGGTGCGCTTGCCGGCATAGGCCAGCGGCACGATCACCGAGAACGTCGAGCCCTTGCCCACGGTCGAGTCGAGCTCGACCCGCGCCCCCAGCAGATCGGCGAGCCGCGCGACCAGCGCGAGACCGAGCCCGATCCCGCCGTGGTCGCGGTTGTCGCCGGCTGCGATCTGGCGGAACGGCTCGAAGATCGCGTCGCGATGCTCGGGCGCGATCCCGATCCCGGTATCCGCGATCGCGAGCTCGACGGCCCTGTCGTCGCGGCGCCGCGCCGAGATCGTGATGGTGCCGCCGTCGGGCGTGAACTTGACCGCGTTCGCCACCAGGTTGATCAGGATGTGCGCGAGCCAGCGCTCGTCGGACTCGATCTCGGGCAGGTCGGGCGCAACGTCGACGTCGAGCGTCAGCGACTTGGTGCCGACGATCCACGACGCCGACGAGCTGACGCGATCGATCAGGCCGGCGATCTCGATCGCGCTCGGGCGCGCGTCGAGCTTGCCCGCATCCGCGCGGGCGAGCGCGAGCACGTCGTCGATCAGGCCGAGCAGCGTCTTCGCGGAGCGCTTGATCGACGCGCACGCATCCTTCTGCTTGTCGGTGACCGGACCGTAGACGCCGGTCGCGATCACGTCGGCGAGCCCCTGCACGGCGTGGATCGGCGTGCGCAGCTCGTGGGTCATCGACGCCACGAACTGACTGCGCTGCGCCGCGGCCTGGATGACCTCGGTGGTGCGCTGCTGGAGCGCGGCCTCCTTGCGCTTGAGCAGCCGCAGCGTCGCCGACGAGAACCACGCCGGCACGCCCACCACCAGCGCGCAGTACGCGATCGCCACCACCGTGTACTCGATGGTCGGCGGAGCCCCCGGAGAACCGGGGACCGGCGTCGGCGGCAGCACGCCGGCCGTCATCAGCACCAGCATGGCCGCGAACGACAGCACGATCACGCCCGACATCAGCAGCGTGACACCGAGGTTCGATAGCAGCGAGAGGACGGCGACGATGATGACGTACGCCGGCAGCAGCGGGCTGTAGCTGCCGCCGGTGAAGTAGATCGCCGCGGTCAACAGCGCGACATCGGCGACCGTGTTCAGCATCTGGGTGACCAGCACCCCGCGGTCGCGGATCAGGCACAGCAAGGCGAGCGTGTTGGTGCCGATCTTGAGGCCGACGAGCCAGACGAACGCCCACCTCCACGGCGTCAGATCGAGTGCGGCCGCCGCAGCGGCGAGCACACCGAAGCCGACCGCCACCGCGAACCCGCTCACGATCCCGTACTTCAGTCGCTGGCGATTCGCGGGCGTCGCCATCTCGGTGACCGACGCGCGGAGGTAGCCGAGGACGCTCATCCGTCGCCGAGCAGCGTACGCACCTGCGAGAGCAGCGCGGCGAGGTCGAACGGCTTGCTGAGATACCCGTCGGCAAGTGTGCCGAGCTGGATCGTGCGGCTCGACTGATCGCGATCGCTGTAGACCGCGCTCATCAGCAAGATCGGCACCTGCTTGCCACGGCTCTTCATCTCGCGCACCAGCTCGAAGCCGTTCTTGCGCGGCAACTGAACGTCGACGAGGCAGAGATCCGGCGTGTCGCGATCGAAGCGCTCGATACCCTCGGGGCCCGACGCCGCGGTGATCATCTCGTAGCCATTCGCCGCGAGAAAATCGGCCAGGATCATCTGGTTGATCGGATCGTCCTCGACCACCAGGATCTTCTTCACGCTCGGCAGCCTAGCACGCGGCCGTCATTCGAGCGGACCGACCGCCGAGAGCTTGCCGCGCTCGCGGTACATGCGCTCGATGGTCTGGCGCAGCACGGGCTCGGTGATCTCGGTGCCGGCACCGCCGGCGACGTACGCCGCGCGCTCGCATGCGACCTTGATGAAGCCGCCCGAAAGCTCGTAGGTCTCCGCCAGCGCCTTGAAGTTGATGTTCTTCGCCGACCGCGCCGGAAGCGTGCGGCGCCACAGCTCTGCTCGCATCTCGGGGCTCGGGAAGCCAAAGAACACGTCGTAGCTGAACCGCCGCTTGAATGCCTGATCGATGGCCGACGACAGGTTGGTGGTCAGGATCGCGATGCCGTTGAATCGCTCCAGCCGCTGCAGCAGATAGTTGGTCTCGAGGTTCGCGTAACGATCGTTGCTGCTCTTGACCTCGGACGTTCGCTTACCGAACAGCGAATCGGCCTCGTTGAACAGCAGCACGACGTGCCCCGGCTCGGCGGCGTCGAACACGTCCGACAGGTTCTTCTCGGTCTCGCCGAGCCACTTCGAGACCACCTGCGAGAGATCGATCTCGTAGATGTCGAGCCCGAGCTGGCGCGCGATCACGGTGCCCGACATGGTCTTGCCGACGCCGGGGTGCCCCGAGAACAGGACCGACAGCCCCTGCGCCCCGCGGAGCTGGAACTGCTCGCGGATCTTGCGGCGCTCGCGCGCGGCCGACGTGATCTCGACCACCGCGGCGCGAGTGTCGTCGTCGACGATCAGGTCGTCGAGCTGGAACGGTGTCGCGAGCTTCTTTCCGAGTCGCGAGATTCGCTGGTGGAGCTGTGCCGCGACCGCCTGGTCGAGGTCGGCCGCGACCGGTGCTCGATCTTCGACCCGCCGCGCGGCCGCGGCCTGCGCCGCCGCGACG
>JAEYYY010000569.1 GCA_023430775.1 Pseudomonadota bacterium | reverse complement strand
GCCGACGGTCATGAACGCGTTGCCGAGCGTCAGCACCGCTGCGAGCTCGCTGCCCGTCAGGCGCAGCTCGATCCGGCGCGGCGCGGCTAGTGGCACGCGCTGATCGGGAGCATCGACCGACAACGAGACGAACGTGTCCCCACCGAGGTCCGCCGGCGCGATCACCTCGGCCGAGAAGCTCGAGTCGCGGAAATCGAACAGCGGGGCGGTGGCGAGCTCGACCACCTCGAAGTCGGGGAACGCGAACCGGAGCGTTCCATTGTCGATCGCCGGGTTGCCCGGTGGGACCGACCAGAACGGATGGAGCGCGCCTTCGAAGTCATCGGCGAACGAGTGCGTGGTCGAGCACCGCACGGTCGAATCCGAGGGCTCCGGCTCCTGGAGAACCGGGTCCTCGAACCCGAGGATCGCGTGGCAGCCGGTGAGGAGGAGCGGGATCAGCGGTCGCACGATCTGGGAACTAACACGCGCGCCCCGCACCCCCGACATCACAGCGACCACGCGGAGGTCGATGTTATCGGGCTGTTGCGAGCCGTCGATCCCGCGAATCGGGCTCACATTTCGCAGGTTTTGCTTGCCCGGCGCCCTCCTTTAGTGCGACGAACCGCCACATGTTGCACGAGACCCCGCCCCAGAAGTCGTCGTCGAACCTCTTCCAGCGGTTCATGCCGGCGCTCCCCTCGCTGCCCACCCGCAAGAGCGATGCGGAGGCGATCGTTCGCGAGCTGTTCGGCCACGCCGACGTCAACTTCGACGGCAAGCGGGAATGGGACATCAAGGTCCACGACCAGCGCTTCTTCGAGCGCGTGCTCCGCGATGCGTCGATCGGGTTCGGCGAGTCCTACATGGAAGACTGGTGGGAGGTCGAGAAGCTCGACGTGCTGATCGACAAGCTGTTCCGCGCGAACATCAAGCAGAAGATCCAGGGCAGCTGGCGTCTCAAGGCGCTCACCGTCAAGGCGCTGCTGCTCAACCTCCAGGCGAAGACCCGCTCGGGCGCGTCGGTCGAGGCCCACTACGACATCGGCAACGATCTCTACACTCGCATGCTCGACGAGCGCATGGGTTACACGTGCGGCTACTGGAAGAATGCGAAGAACCTGACCGAGTCGCAGGAAGCGAAGTTCGATCTGGTGTGCCGCAAGGTCGGGCTCGAGCCCGGCATGCGCGTCCTCGATCTCGGCTGCGGCTGGGGCGGGCTCGCGTCGTGGGCGGCCGAGAAGTACGGCTGCTCGGTGCTCGGCGTGACGCTGTCGAAGGATCAAGTCTCGCTCGGTAACGAGCTGTGGGGTCCCAAGGGCAAGAAGCTCGACGTCGAGCTCCGCCTCTGCGATTACCGCGACGTCCAGGGCACGTTCGACCGCGTCGTCTCGATCGGCATGATGGAGCATGTCGGTCCGAAGAATCACCGCGACATGATGGAAGTGATCGCCGCGCGTCTGAAGGACGACGGCGTCGCGCTCGTTCACACCATCGCGAACAACAAGTCGCTGCGCCACGGCACGCCGTTCATCGAGAAGTACATCTTCCCGAACGCGGTCGCGCCGTCGCTCGAGCAGATCGGTCGCGCCTCGGGCGGCCTGCTCGTCATGGAAGACCTCCACAACATCGGCGAGGACTACGACCCGACGCTGATGGCGTGGTGGGAGAACTTCGACCGCACGTACTCGGAGATCAGCCACAAGTACGATCGCAAGTTCTACCAGATGTGGAAGATGTACCTGCTCGCCGCTGCAGGCGCCTCGCGCTCGCGCGACGGTCAGCTGTACCAGATGGTGTTCACCAAGGTCGGCCGCACGAAGCCGCACTACGTTCACGCGCGCTGAGCTGATCGAGAGTGCCAGCCCCGTTCTGGACGCTCGATAACCTCCCGGTCGGTGTGTGGGTGGGCGCGGTGCCGGGAGGCACGGTCGTCTATTCCAACAAGGCGTTCCGCACCATCGTCGGCATGGAGCCGGTCGGTGGGAGTCGGATCGACGACGTGCCCGTGACCTATCACGTGCGCGATCGCCAGGGCCACGCGTATCCGGTGGAGCAGCTGCCGTACGCGCGCGCACTCACCGAGCTGGGGCCCGTCGTCGTCGACGACATGGTGCTGCATCGCTCCGATGGTGTGCAGGTCTACCTGCGGGCGTTCGGCATCCCGCGCTTCGACGACACCGGCACCCCCACCGAGGTGGTCGTCGTGTTCCTCGACATCACGCGCGAGGTCATGGTCGAGGCCGAGCGCGACATGATCAACAAGCGCCTCGATCTGGTGGTCAATCACGCACCGGTCGCGATCTGGGCGGCGGATCTCGAGGGCAACGTCACGTTGTCGGAGGGTGCGGGGCTAGCGGTCCTCGGCGTGCGAGCGGGAGAGCTCGTCGGCAAGAACGTGTTCGTGCTGTACCAGAACCACCCGACGATCCCGGGGTTCCTGCGGCGCGGCCTCGCCGGCGAGCCGCTGTTCTACACGGTGACCGTGGGGCCGGCGACCTACGACACCTGGCTCCTTCCGCTGCGCGATGACTCCGGTACGCAGACCGGCATTGCCGGGATGTCGCTGGACGTCAGCGAGATCCGCCAGCTCCAGACGCACGCGATCCAGCACGATCACCAGGCGGCGATGGGCCTGCTCGCCGCCAGCGTCGCCCACGAGATCAACAACCCGATCAGCTACGTGCTCGGGAGCACCACCGCCCTCGAGCGCGAAGTCGAGCGGCTCGCGGCGTTGCCCGGCGCTGCAGATCCCGAGGTCCAGGCGGCGGTGCAGCGGCTGCGCGCCGAGCTCGCGCCGATCAGGGACGGCGCGTCGCGAATCGCGACGATCACGCGAGACCTTCGCACGTTCAGTCGCTTCGACGACGACCGTGCGCCGATCCAGGTCTGCGACGTGCTGCGCTCGGCCATCCAGCTGACGCGCAAGGAGATCGAGGCGAACGCGAGCCTGGTGCTCGATCTCGCGGCCGATGCCACCGTCCTCGCGAATCACGCGCGCTTGCTGCAGGTGTTCCTCAACCTGCTGACCAACGCGCTGCAGGCGCTTCCCGCATCCGGCCACGGCGAGATCCGGGTCGCGACTCGCCGCGCTGGCGATCGCATCGAGATCGATGTCGCCGATACCGGGCGCGGAGTTCCAGAAGCGCTGCGCGAGCGCATCTTCGAGCCGTTCGTCACCACCAAGGGCGTCGGCGAAGGCACCGGGCTCGGGCTGTTCGTGTGCCGCAACATCGTGCGTGCCCTCGGCGGCACGATCGAGCTCCATCCGCCCGCCGCCGGAGGCGCGCTGTTTCGCACCTCCCTGCCGATCCACGACGGCACTTCGGCGGTCGCTGCCGACAGGCCCGTGACCACGACCACCGGCGCTCGCATCCTGGTGGTCGATGATGATTCGCTGGTCCTGCGCGCGGTGGTCGCGCAGCTGACGTTCCACGAGTACGTGGTCACCGCGTGCGAGGACGGTGCGCGTGCCCTCGCGATCCTCGAGCACGAGGCGTTCGACCTCGTGTTCTGCGACCTGATGATGCGAGGCATGACCGGGATGGCGCTCGATGCGGCGCTGCGGGCGCGCGGCTCCGCCAACGCCGATCGCCTGGTGTTCATGACCGGCGGTGCGTTCACGGCCGAAGGCCAGATCTTCGTACGCGCGAATGCCGCACGTGTCGTCGACAAGCCGTTCGACATCGTCGCCGAGACCGAGCGGCGACTGGCCGCTTCGCGCTAGGCTGGAGGTCCCCGTGACCGACGACGACGACATCGGCTCGGCGCCGACCCTCGGGACGGTCACGCCGATGCCCGCGACCACGGCCGGCAGCGGCGAGCTGATGCCGAGCGTGATCGCCGAGCGTTACGAGGTGCTGGGCCTGCTCGGCGCCGGCGGTATGGGGCGGGTCTACCGGGTACGCGATCGGGTCCTCGACGAGACCGTCGCGCTCAAGATGCTGCGCCGCGAGCTGGTCGACGCGCCCGGCATGCTCGAGCGGTTTCGCTCCGAGGTCCGGCTGGCCCGCCGGGTCACCAGCCCGCACGTCGTGCGCACGTTCGATCTCGGCGAGCACGGCGGCGATCACTTCCTGACCATGGAGTACGTCGACGGTGAATCGCTCGCGCGCCTGCTCGACGCCGGGCAGCTGCCGCTCGAGGAGATCCTGCGGATCGCGCGCGCGGCGTGCGACGGCATCGCGGCCGCTCACGCCGCCGGCGTGCTGCATCGCGATCTCAAACCCGACAACATCCTCGTCGGCGACGATGCCCGGATCGCGATCACCGATTTCGGCATCGCGCACGCCAGCGCGGATCCGCGACGCACCGGCGATGGCTTCGTCGGCACGCCCGCGTACATGGCACCGGAGCAGCTCGATGCCGAGGCCACCGTCGGTCCGGCGGTCGATCTGTACGCGCTCGGCGCGATCCTGTTCGAGATGATCGCGGAGCGGCGGTTGTGGGTCGGCCACGATCCGTTCCAGGTCGCCCTCGCCCGCCTTCACAAGCCACCGCTCGATCCGCGGCAGTTTCGCGACATCCCCGACGCGCTCGGCGAGCTGGTGCTGGCGTGCCTGGCGCGCGATCCGGCTGCGCGGCCGGCGAGTGCCTCGGTGCTCGGCAGCCAGCTGGCGGCGATCGCGACGAATGCCGCACCGGCGCGGCGGCCCACCGTACCCGCGGTGCCGCGCCCGATCGTGCCCGCCGTCCACACGTCGCGCGCGATCGCGTTCTTGCCGCTGCGGGCCACGGGCGACCTCGCCGAGCTCGCTGATGGCCTGTCGGAAGAGATCGT
This sequence comes from Pseudomonadota bacterium, assembly GCA_023430775.1. Lineage (GTDB taxonomy): Bacteria > Myxococcota_A > Polyangia > Haliangiales > Haliangiaceae > JABFXX01. Next base: position 16,443 of record JAEYYY010000569.1, on the reverse strand, counting down.
CGACGCGCTGACCATGACGCGCGAGCTCCGCGTCCGGCCGATCACCGCGGTGCGCGCACACCATCGCCCCGACCGCGATGCCCGCGAGACCGGTCGCGCGCTCGATGTCGATGTCATCGTCGAGGGCTCGATGCGACCGCGCGGCTCGCTGGTCCGGATCACCGCGCGCGCGATCGGCGTGTCGGATGGCTTCCAGCTGTGGGCGAATCACTTCGACACCGCGCCCGCGGACTTGCTGTCGGTCGGCGACGAGGTCGCACGTGCGGTTGCCCGGGCGCTCACCGTCGAGATCGAGCTGCCGGCGCGCCCGGCACCGAACGCCGAGGCCGTCGCGCTGTACCTCGAGAACAAGGCCAAGCTGCGCGCGCTGTGGTTCCTCGACGTCACGGTGGTACTTCCGGATCTCGAGCGCGCCCTCACGCTGTCGCCCGATGATCCGGCGATCCTCGCCACGCTGTCGGCGGCCCTCGCCCGCTCCGCCTTCTTCGCGTCGAGCGGCGAGCTGGCGCGCGCCCGCAACCTCGCCGAGCGTGCGGTCGCGCTGGCGCCGAGCTCCGGCGAGGCTCACTTCGCGCTCGGCATCGCGTGCCTGTATGCGTCGGCGCTGTCCGATGCTGCACGCGCGTTGCGCCGCGCCGTCACCCACGCCACCGGTCTCGCGATGGCGCAAGCGCTGCTCGGCTCGCTCCTGCTCGAAGCCGGTGCGCTCGACGACGCGATCGCGCACCTCGAGGCGGCGCACCAGCTCGATCCGTCGGGCTCGCACTACACCGATCTGCCGCGGGCCTACATCTATCGCGACGGCGACTACGAGCGCGCGTACGCGATCCTCGCCGCGGCGCCGGTGCACGCCGGCATGCTCGGCTTCCAGACCGCGCGGCTGCGCATGTGGCAAGGCGAGCTGACGGAGCTCCCACCGGTCGGTGCGAGCGCCGGTCCCAACGAGGTGCGCCGCAACCTCGAGGCGATGCGCCAGGTCTACGCCACCGGCGTGTTCACCGATGCCGATCGCGAGGAGCTCGGCGCGCTGGTGCGTTCACTGAACGTGCGCCGCCGGGCTGCGAACGCGCAGTTCATGGCCGAGCTGTTGATGTTCGTCGGTCACCCCGAAGATGCGATGACCTATATCGAGGTCGCGATCGATGCCGGGCTCCAGGATCGCGTGTGGCTCGAGCGCTGCCCGTTGCTCGCGCCGTTGCGAGAGCGGCCGCGCTTCCAGGAGCTGGCGACGCTCGTCGGCAACCGCGCCGACGCGGTGATCGCAGCGGTCCGCGACGAGCAGCCCCGCTGACGCATCGAAGGGCCATGAGCCAGCCATGGCGCGTGGTGCGGCAGGACGACAACGGCAACGTGTTCGTGGTCGCGGAGGTCGCCACCGAGGTCGAGGCCAGGGCGATCGCGGCCGCGTACGAGGCCCGCGCTCACAAGCAGCAATATTGGGTCGAGCCACCTGCAACCCGCGGCTGATCGACGTGTCGAGCCCGCGTGCGGAGGGCTCTCGTCGTGGTCGCGATGATCGGCTGCCGCGCCAGCCGTGCCCCGACGCCGCCGGCGGTGACGTTCTACGCGACCGATCCTGTGGTGAAGCGTGGGGTCGCGCTCGCGCCGCTCCCCGAGCATCTTCCCGTGCTCGATCTCGATCCCGATCCGGCGGACTGGCGATGGCCGCTGCCGGGCCCGCCGCAGCTCGCGCCGAGCGGTGACATCGCGCGGATGTACGAGACCACCGCGGACTGGAGCTCGCTGTGCGCGGCGCGCCGCGATCCGAAGGGCGTCGATCGCGAGGAAGCGCTGGCGTACCTGCGCGCGTGGTGCGATCTGCCGCCCGACGTGACGCTCGCGAAGGCGCTGGTGCCGCTGGTGCGGGCTCGCACGATGGCGATCGCGACCGCGGCGAGCATCGATCTCGCGGTGGTCCTGTCGTTCCAGCTCGCTGCCGGCGAGGCGATGCAGTGGCTCGGGTATCGCAACGCCCGCGAGCCACTGGTGCTCGATGCGCTCGCGGCGGCCTACCTCTCGGTCGATCGACCGGACGACGTGCGCGCGACGATCAAGGTGCTCGCCGCGTCGCCGGCCTACGGCACGCTGCGGTGCCGGCGCGTGTTTCGCGAGCTGTTCGTCGCCGACCGCGATCGCCGCGACGTGATCCGAAATCAACTGGCGGCGAGCAACGACGCGGTGTGCGGCCGGCTGTCGGCGCACGCGCACTGCACGCTGTCGTGGGGACCGCAGGCCGGCGGGGTCGGTGCCGCGCCTGCCCGCATCGATCTCGAGCGCTGCACGCCGATCCTGCTCGATCAGCCCGAGCTGACGCCGCGGGCCTACGCGACCATCGCGGTCGCGCACTGGCCGGCCGACTCGCGATCGTTCGACGACTGGTTCTCCTTCCTGACGTTCACGGTGGGTGCGATCGGCGCCCCGCGCGCCAACGAGCTGGTCGGCGCCGCACTCGACAACGCGCTCGCGACCTCCGATTGCGATGCAGAGTTGCGCCAGCTCCAGGCGGCGTTCGATCACGTCGCGGTGCTCGCAAGAACCTTACGGCCGCTCACACCCGCAACGTGCCGACAGCTGCGCAGTGGGCGATAAATTCCGCCGGTTCCCGCTTCACCGTTGCGATGGCCGCCGCTGCCGGTGCCAGATGCGCGCCATCATGCGAACCCTGACGATGTTCCTGTTCCTCGCCGCTTGCGGCTCGAAGTCCGAGGCCCCGACCGGCGGCGACAAGCCTGCGACCGACACGACCGCGAAGACCGAGCCGGCCAAACCCGCCGTTGCTGCGTTGCCGGAAGGCCGCGATGCCGAGGCGGCAAAGCTCGTCAAGGCAGGCGCGGCATGCGAGGTCAAGGACGACGACATCTCGCTGTCGTGCCCCGAGCGCAAGGCCGCCGGCGAGTACGCGTTCCAGCACCAGCAGAGCAAGGAGGTCGCGGCCACCTGCGCCGAGCTGCTCCGCGATGGCAACACGGCGGTGAAGCTCGTCGCCGCGCACTGCCTCGATCGCTTGACCTCGGTGGCGGTGACACCGGTCCTCGCTCACGCGCTCGATTCGCTCGAAGCCGAGAAGAGCAAGACCGTGCGCAAGCAGTTCGCGTGGAGCATCAAGGGGGCCGAGGCGGTCACCGCGAAGCTCGAGGATCGCGTGCTCGCGCTGGTCGACAAGCTGATCAAGGCCGACGAGGAAGCCGCGGCCGGCAACGTGCTCGACACGCTGTTCCCCGAGTACATGATGTCGAGCGGGCCCAAGCCGCCGAAGGCCGCGCAGCAGATCGTGCTCGCTGCGCTGAAGAACAAGAAGGGCGACCTGTACATCCGCGCGTGCGACAAGATCCGGCTCGTCGAGGACAAGGCGGCCGCGTGCAAGGCGCTCGCCGAGGCGGCGGTCCCCGAGGACAAGACGGACTGGTGGCGTGCGATGGCTGCGTTCTCCGAGATCAAGCCGCCGTGCGTCGAGCAAGCCACGACCGTGGTCGAGAACGTGCTCGCGGCAGGTGACAAGGCGATCGCCGAGTCACCCGATTACCTCGGACGCATCGGTGAGAACTACGAGCTGACGCCGGATCTGCGCAAGAAGGCCGCGGCGGCGCTGACCAAGGCGAAGAAGGTCACGCCCGAGTGGAAGCACAAGCGGGTCGACACCGCGATCGCGGACTTCACCAAGCCGTTCGAGAAGAAGAGCTAAGCTCGCGGGCCATCCACATGCGAGCCGATCATGAGAAGGAGTCCTAGTACTTCGCGAGGAACTTCTCGATCACGGGCGCGTAGACCTTCTTCTTCGCGATGCACAGGTCGACGCGCTCGAGCGTCTGCGCGAAGCTGCGCGGTCCACCCGGCGTCTTCGAGACCTTGTCCTTGAAGAACGCCTCGGCGTCGGCCCGATGGGCCTCGTCGCAGAACGAGCCCGCGACGCGCGCGAAGCTCGAGTCGCGCGGCAGCTTCGCGAGCAGGGCGTCGTGGTTCTTCTTGACGAACTCGTACGCCATGTCGCGGTTGTCCTCGTCGAACGCCGACCACACGAGGCCGATCGACTCGTACGACGGGAAGTCGTCGGTGAGCGCGATCGCCATCGCGGCCTTCACGATCTCGGGATCGCGAAAGCTCCCCATCGCACCGAGCAGCTGACCGCGCACCTTGCGATCCTTCTCGGCCTTCGCGGCGGCGTGGAGCTTGTCGAACAGCTTGCGATCGCCGAACTGGGCGGCGATGCCGAGCACCGTGCCGACCATGTCGGGATCGATCGCCTTGTTGTCGATCAGCCACCTGTCCGCGAGCTTCTTGGCCTGGGCGATCAGCTGCGGATCTTCGCCGGTGATCGCGACCCACGAGATCATCGACGAGCGCGTCATCCGCACGTCATCGGACTCGCCCTTGACCGCCGCGAACCCGACCTTGCGCGCGCGATCGCCGAACAGCTTGCGGATGAAACGTGCGCGGTGGGGGCGCACCTGCTTCGGCGTGTAGTCGTCGTCGAGGTAGCCGGCGAAGCTCGTCGCCTGGGAGACCAGATGGCGGGTCTTCTCCTTCGCCAGGCTCGGTGCCAGCGCGAGCGCCTTGTCGACAGGCAGCTTGCCGGCCTCGACGAGTGCAGAGAGATCGCCGTAGACACCGATCCGCTCGGGCAGCGTCAGCAGCTTCGGCGCGACCGCCATCAGCTTGTCGAGCAGGTTGCCGCGATAGTCGACGCGGTAGTAGCCGAGCTCGCCATCGTTCGCCAGCACCCACGCCGGACACGCCTTGGTGGGGAGCTCGAGCGAGCCGGTCGCCTGCGAGAGCACCGTGCACACGCGGCCATCGACCTTCGCGCCGCCGAACTTGACGCACACCGGGACGTGCCAGGTCTGCTCGCTGGCGACCGTCGAACCGATCGTGGTGAAGCGCTGCTGCGTCAGCGCCAGCTTCGGAGCCTGATCCTTGACGCACTGGAGCTCGACCGAGATCAGCGGCACGCCGGTCTGATCGAGGAACGAGCTCAGCACCGGCGCGACATCGGCGCCGCCCTCCGCCGACAGCGCGGCGAGGAAGTCCTGCGTGGTGGCGACGCCGTGCGCGTGCGCGGCGAGGTACTTGGATACTCCTGCCCGGAACTTGTCGGGCCCGAGCCACGCCTCGACCATGGTCAGGACGGCGCTGCCCTTGCCGTAGGTGATGCCGTCGAACGCGGTGGCGATATCGTGCTTGGTCTCGATCGGCTGGCGGATCTTGCGGCTGTTCTTCAGCGTGTCGCCGCGCATCGCGCCCGATCGCCCGGTCACCATGCCGACATCCATCTGCCAGCTCGGTTGCCACTTGCCGACGATGCCGTCCTCGATCCAGCTCGCGAACGATTCGTTGAGCCAGATGTCGTTCCACCAGGCGAGCGTCACCAGATCGCCGAACCACTGGTGACCGAGCTCGTGCGCCGCGACCGTCGCGAACCGGCGCTTGCGCGAGGTGGTCTCTTCCTCGGGTGGCCAGATCAGGATGCCCTGCCCGTACGTGATCAGGCCCGCGTTCTCCATCGCGCCGCCTTTGCGCGGCACCGCGATCTGGTCGAGCTTCTCGTACGGATACGGGATCCCGAAGTACTCCTCGAGTGCGGTCAGTAGCTCGGGCGTCGCCTTGGTGGCGTACGCGGCATCCGCGCTGCGGCCCTTCGGCACGATGATCCGCAGCGGCGTGTTGTTCTTGCCGGCCTTGCCGCCGTCGACGATCTCGAACGGCCCGACGGCGAGCGCGATCAGGTAGGTCGGCAACGGCTTGGTCGGCGCGAACCTGACGACCTTCATGCCGTTGGCCTCGTCGGCCTCCGACACCTGCGGTGCGTTACCGAACGCGAGGTGCTCCTTCTTGACGTGGAGCGTGAGCTGGAACGGAACCTTGAAGCTCGGCTCGTCGAAGCACGGGAACGCGCGGCGCGCGTCGGTGGCTTCGAACTGCGTGAACACGTACCACTCGCCTTTCTCCTCCTGACGGTGCATGCCGTCGAGCTCCTTGGAGTAGAGCTTTCCCTGGTAGCGAACGGTCAGCTCGGCGGGGCCGGGCTGGACGTTGCGCGAGAACTGGAAGCCGATGACCTCGGCATCGGTGGTGGCCGCTGTTGCCGGGATGATCCGCGCCTCGTGGACGACGCCGTTCGAGGTCAGCGAGGCGCTCTCGATCGCGAGGTCGGCGCCGTGCAGCCAGAAGCCGCCGAGCTCCCTGGTGACGTCGAGGCCGATCGTCGCGGTGCCGGTGAAGGTGTCTGCCGTCGGCACGACGGTGAGATCGACGGCGTAGCGCGTGGGCTTGACGGTGCCGTCGAGGCGCAGCGTGGGCGCCGGTGGAGGATCCATCGCCACCGGTGGTGCGGGTGGCTCGACCGGTGGCGGACGCGGTCCGGACGGCGCGGGTGCCGGAGGATTTGCTCCGCACGCGATGACAGCGAACAGGGTGGCCAGGCCGAAGCAACGCATCGGCGGGACCCTACTACGGACCGGAGGCGCTAGGCCGCGCGTTCGGAACCGACGAGACCGAACCGGACCTCCATCGGATCCGAGGCCTCGCGCTCCCACGCGTTGGCCATGAACTTCGCCGAATCGACGAGCGCGTAGAGATACGGAACGCTGAGGTACGTGACGCCATGGCGCGCGCACCACGCCTTGGTGATCGCCGCGGCCTTCGGCAGGTGCTGGTGCGGGATCTTCGGGAACACGTGGTGCTCGGCCTGGTAATCGAGGCCGATGAAGAAGAACGAGATGATCTTGGGGAGCTGGAGATCGCGCGTGGTCTCGAGCTGGTGCAGCCAGTCGTGGTTCTGCTCCGCCATGATCGGCAGGCCGATGTGCGCGGGCGCGAACACCAGCGCGAGGAACACGCCGACGAGGGCCCAGATCGCCATGTAGATGCCGATGCCGATGGCCGGGCCCCAGATCAGCGACGGGATGAGCACCCAGCCGATGTAGTGGACGGTCATGCACGCGACCTCGATGAACCACGAGGTCTTGAAGCCGTGCTTCTTGGGATACGCCATCAGATAGAGGATCGACGCGCGGCGCATGCCGGTCGACATCAGGAGCGACATCGGCCAGAACGCCCACGACTGGAAGTTGCGCTGGAACCAGCGCTGACCCGCGGTGGCCTTCTCGTGATCGCCGCGCGACGACACGAACGGGAACGGCTTGATGTCCGGATCGACGCCCTCGACGTTGGGGTGACCGTGATGGAGCTGGTCGTGCTTGTGGCGCCAGTACAGCGAGCCGAGACCCGAGAACAGCGGGAACACCAGGTAGACGAGGACCGCGTTGCGGAACGGCGACTTCGAGAACGACTTGTGGCTGCCTTCGTGGCCGGTCATCGCGGCCGCGGTGGCAAACACCGCAGCGACGGGAATTGCCGGAATCGCGGCGACCCACCCGAACAGGTAGATCGAGACCAGACACAGGGCGACCACACTCAGCAGGAATCCGAGCTTCAGCCAGCTGCGGAGCTCTCGGTGCTCGAAGACGCCGGCCGCGCGCAGCTCAGCGCGCAGGGTCCCGAGCTCGGGTAGCTGGTTCATATCCGGGCACCGTCCTATAAAACCGCCCGCAAACCAAGCGTTTGACACGAAGAAATCAGAGACGTGACAGAGAGCTGACGGACGCTCAGACGACTGCCTTGACCGACCGGTCGCGCAGCGCGACCCAGAGGAGCGCGCCGGCGGGGATCAGAAGGAGGAGGAACAGGTGGAACGGCCAGTCGTGATCGGCGGGCGGAACCGGGGCGATCGGCTCGGAGCCGGCCTGGTAGCCGATCGCGCGCGAGATGCCGTCCGCGGTGGTCGGCATCTCCTTGGTCGAGATCGTGGCGGGCAATCCGGTGACCGCGACCTCCGAGCCGTCGAAGCGGATCGCGAACAGCGTCAACCGGCCGCCGGCGGCGAGCTCGGCGGGATCGATCGTCGGGACGCCGACGCAATCGAGCTTGCCGAGCTCGAGCACCGAGATGTTGTTCTCGCTGGTGCGTGCGGGGAACACGAAGTCGCGACCCGCCTGCCCCTTAGCCTCCCAGACCACGCGGAAGGCCGCCGTCGGCTGGTCGATCTGGAGCATCAGCGTGTCGGTCTGCGAGCACGTCCACTCGGAGACCTGGTGCCAGTACTGGATCACGCGCGGCGCCGCGGCGGGTGGCTTCCACGTCGCGTGCACGTTGTAGAGCATCGGATCGTAGTCGTCCTTGAGCTCGAGCTCGTCGGCGCGGGTGACGTAGTCGAGGCGCACGACCATGTCGCCGACCTTGGTCTGGCGGACGATGGGACCGCCGCGCTCCTTGATCTCGCTGTAGGCGAGCGAGGCGTCGAACAGGTAGAGCGAACCGGTCTGCGGGATCGACGCGCCGGTGGGCGTGCCGACCCAGTGCGGGTTGCCGCACTCGGCCTCCGCGCGGCTAGAGGCCAAGAGACCGACGGCGAGAGCGACACCCGCGAGCTTCATGCTCGAGAAGACATGAGGGCTCGCAGGCAGTTGCAGACGATCTGTCGTGGCGAAATGCTACGGGACACGCCTGCGACAAGGCGTTGGTTGGTACGGAGGGAAGGTTTCCGGTATCCAGGGGCGTGCACGACCGGGTCCTCGCCATCCTCGAGCGACACGGCTGGAATGCGACCTCGTTCCAGATCCTCGAGCCGGGCTTCTCCTACTGGTTCGACGCTGACGACGCGTGCGTCGGCTACGTCGACACAGGTAAGGCGTGGGTCGCCGCGGGTCCGCCGATCGCGGCCGAGGACAAGCTCGCCGAGACGAGTGCGAAGTTCGTGGCGGCGGCGCGGGCGGCGAAGCGACGCGCGTGTCTGTTCGGGACCGAGGCGAGGTTTCGTGATGCCGCGAAGTGGCCGGGGCTGCGGATCGGCGAGCAACCGATCTGGGATCCGGCGACGTGGCCGAGCGTGCTGGCGAGCAGCAAGAGCCTGCGCGAGCAGTTGCGGCGCGCGCGCGCGAAGGACGTCGTGGTGCGCGTGCTGCCACTCGAGGAGCTCGCGGCCGGTCATCCCAAGCGCATCGAGCTCGACGCGATCATCGCGCGCTGGCTGTCGTCGCGAACGATGGCGCCGATGGGCTTCCTGGTCCAGATCGAGCCGTTCGCCTTTCCCGAGCGGCGGCACTACTTCGTCGCCGAGGTCGACGGCAAGGTGGTCGCGTTCCTCGGCGTGATGCCGATCTACGCGCGCAAGGGCTGGCTGTTTCGCGACTTCCTGCGCGATCCGGCGGCGCCGAACGGGACGGTCGAGCTTCTCGTCGATGCGGCGATGCGAGCGGCGGCGACGCGCGGCATCTCGCTGGTCACGCTCGGGCTCGCACCGCTCGCGGGCGAGGTCGGTCCGCTGCTCAAGTCGGCGCGCACGTTCGGCAGACCGCTGTACGACTTCGAGGGCCTGCGGGCGTTCAAGGCCAAGCTGAAGCCCAATGCTTGGGATCCCATCTTCCTGTCGTATCCGCCGCACAAGAGCTCGCTGCTCGCGATCGTCGACACGCTGACCGCGTTCGCCCGCGGCGGCCTCTTGAAGTTCGGGCTGCAGTCGATGCTGCGTGGTCCGGCGATCGTGATCCGGTTACTCGCGGCGCTGCTGGTGGTGTGGACGGTACTGCTGGCGCTGCCGATCAGCGCCCCGTACTTTCCGTCGCCAATATGGCAGTGGAGCTGGGTCGGCTTTGACGTCGCGCTGTTCGTGTCGCTGTTCACCCTCGCGCGGAGGTGGCGGCAACCGCTGGCCGATATCGTCGCCATCGCGGTGACGGCGGATGCGGTGGTGACGTTGATCGAGGCGGTGCTCTACAACGCGCCGCGGGCCGACGGGCTGTTCGACATCGGAGTGATCGCGGTAGCCGTGCTGGCTCCCAGCATGGCGGCGTTGCTGCTGTGGAACGCGCGCGGGCATCGCTCGCCGAGCGATTGATCCTCCACCAACCGAGCGTGGCATCGTCGATGCTGCCGGGACCGATGCGGACCGATGCGGAGGTCGCGCTCGCCCGTCCTTCACACCAGCCGGCGCTCCAGGTACGCGTGCACCGCCGCGACCAGCTCCTCGATCATCGTCGAGTCCGCCAGCACGTGGTCCGTCGGCGCGTCCTCGTACATCAGGTTCTGATCCAGCGTCCCGTAAATGATCCGGTGCGCGACATCCACACTCGTCCGCAGTGTGGCCGCGTCGGTTGCCGGATAGCGCTGCCGCAGCACGGTCACCAACCCCTCGCAGGTCAGCTTGCTCAGCGCCACCGCTCGATCGCGAAACTGCTTGTTGATGAACATCTCCAGCAGCAACGCGCGGCGAATGCCGTGCTGCTGCCGGTAAACGTTCACCGCCAACGTCACGAATGCCCGAATCAACGCCTCCAGCGGTACGTCGAGCGCGGCCAGCTGGTGTGCGTTGGCCGCCGTCACCTCGCCCTCCTCGTACAGCCCGATCTGCAAGATATGCAGCAGCGCGTCCTTGTCGCGGAACCGGTTGTAAAACGCGCCCACCGAGGTCCCGGCCTCCTTCACCAGCTCCTGCACCCCGATCTCGCTCCACGCGCGTCCCCTCGAAACCAGCCGTTCGGCCGCCTCGATCAACCGGTCGTGCGTGTTCTGGCTGCGCTCCTGCTTGGGTGGCTTCGCCCACTGAAGAACGAGGTCACCAGAAGCACTCTCCGTCGGGAACAAGGTTTCGTTCGACATAAATTAGAATGAGAGTTCCTATTCTATTCTCACCTCCCTCCACAACAAAAATCGACGCCCGCCCTCCGCTGGCGTGAACAGCACGGCCGATGTCGCAATCTCAGCCATCCTCCGCAGCCAGCTCCGGACCGTGGTTCCGGATCCGCCCCGCCCATCCTCCACAGCTCCGGACCGTGGTTCCGGATCCGCCCAGACCATCCTCCGCAACTCCGGACCATGGTTCCGGATCCGCCCAGACCATCCTCCGCAGCTCCGGACCGTGGTTCCGTCGGCATCGGATCCGCCCAGACCATCCTCCGCAGCTCCGGTCCGTGGTTCCGGCGGCATCGTGGCTCCGACGCACCTCCGGACCGCACCTCCGGACCGTGGTTCCGGACGACACGAAGCACCTCCGAGACGGCTCGAGGGTTCCTGCCCGCTGTCAGCGTGGCGAACCATCAGCGATCCGGAATGCGCTGCCCGCCGGCAGCCCTCGTGCAGGCTCCAGCTCCGTGAGTCAGTTCAAGAGACGGCGGCGATCGAAACGGTCCGAACGACTACGCAGAGACGACGAGCCGCGCGAGCGGCGTGTGCTGGGCGAGCCAGTACGTGCCCGCCGGAAAGTGCCCTGTTCCGTGCGCTATCCAGGCGGTACGCGCTACACGATAGCTCGCGAGGAACCCGAGGTAGTTCCCCACCGCCTCGTCCCTCGCGTCAGGACGGCCCGCGAACAGAGGCCGCAGCTCACGCTTCTTCTCCTGGCTCGTCGGCGAGCTCGTGCATTCCTGCTCGAGGATGGCCTTGCGACCGAGAACTCGGCGACCGCTGGGGCGACGAGTGCGCAGCGCGTCCGCCTCGATGGTCGCGACTCGTTCCTTCAGCTCGGCGAGAACGGTCTCGCGATCGCCGAGCTCCTCCGGAATCGTGAACGTCAGCGAGAGCTCCTCGGGCCAACCGCGATCGCGACGAAAGAAGAAGCGAGGACGACGCGCGCGCAGCGTCTTGCCATGGATGAGGTACCGATAGCCGTTCAGGCCAGGCCATTGTGTCGCCCGCTCGACGAGCATGTCCTTCACTGGATTCGCCGCCGCATATGCGAGCTTGTCGAGGATGGTTTCGTAATCGAGGAGCCGCGTCACGCACGTCGGACCAGGAGCCCACAAGTTCTCACGGCGACCGCGTGCCTCGTTGATGCACTTCGCGACCATCTTGTGAAAGTGCTCGATGAAGCGCGGGAAACGACCGTAACGGTCGTAGATGACGGTGTGATGGTGATTGGATTCGACGGTCGTCACCAGCACGTCGATCTTGAAGCGCTGAGACGCGTCGATGAGGCAATACGCGATCGCGTTGTTGATCTCGTCGTCTGGCGTCAGCAGGAACTGCCGCTGCGAGCAGCGTCGAGTGATGAGGTAGAAGTTGTCGGGGAGGACTTGTCGAGGGCGGGTCACGCCGCACCTATCGCCACCGCTGCCGGCGGTTGCGTGAAAAGCGCGCTCGTCGGGACAACAAGCAGTTAACGGAACCACGGTCCGGAGCAGCATTAACAACCAGCGGTTAACGGAACCACGGTCCGGAGCTACTTAACGGAACAACGGTCCGCCCGCGTGATGCGCCAGCTGCGGATTCAGGCGCTTAACGGAACCACGGTCCGGAGCTGGCGGTTTCGGGGCTTAACGGAACCACGGTCCGGAGCCAAAGCCGGAACCACTGCTCGGAGAACGGAACCCGGTCCGGAGCCGTGTGATGGAACCACGGTCGGAATGGTCCGGAGCACGTCAACGCGCAAGCCGCGGAGCGACCATCCGGATGCCGCGTTGTTCAGCGCTTCTTCGCGACTGCTTTCTTGGCCGCGGGCTTCTTTGAGGTTGGTTCTTCTGCGCTGCCTTCGTTGGCGCTGCCTTCTTTGGCGCTGCCTTCTTCGGCGTTGTCTTCTTTGGCGCTGCCTTCTGCGCTGCCTTCTTTGGCGCTGCCTTCTGCACCGCCTTCTTTGGCGCTGCCTTCTGTGCCTTCTTTGGCGCTGCCTTCTGCGCTGCCTTCTTTGGCGGTGCCTTCTTTGGCGCTGCCTTCTGCGCCTTCTTTGGTGCTGCCTTCTGCGCTGCCTTCGGCACTACCGTGTTCGCGCGGGTTGTCGGCGAGTTGGGTGCGGCGTTCTCGGGTTGTTGGTCAGCGCGCGTCGCGGTGAAGGCGGCCGCCTTTTGTTTGAGGGCTTCGCGCTCCGGGTCCGTGCTGGGTTGGAGGACGTCGGCGAGATCGGAGGGGATTCTATTGGCGTCGTCGAGATCGCCCTCGGCGGTGATGCCAAGCGCTTCCATCACTCGCTGCAGGAAGGCCTGGTATTCGTCGCCCTCGTAGATGGTCGCGATCTCGCGCTCGGTGAGCGACTCCATGGTGGAGTGGCCGTTGGCGATCTCGAGCTTGTAGGTGAAGTCGTATTCGGCGCCCGCGGTGCCGAGGAAGTAGAAGGTGCCGCGCGCACCGTGGGATTCGCTCGCGCGAAGGGCGGCGGCGATGGTGCCCGAGAAGTCGCGGACGGTGTCCTCGCCGGTATCGAAGGCGAAGTCGACCGTGGGCCCTTGCTCGTCGATCACGAAGTAGCCGGTGCGCTTCGGATCGTGCAGCTTGCGCAGCTCCGAGAGCTGTTTCTCGACCACGAAGGTGGGAGCGAGCGGCGTCTCGAACCAGTCGGTCCAGTCGCTCCACTGATCGTGGGAGACCCTTGCTGCCTTCCACGCAGCGACGCCATCGGCCGTCTCGAAGGTCATGTGGCCGAAGCCACCTCCATTCCATCCCATGGCCGAGAAGCTATACGCTCGCGCCGTGGATGTCATCGTCATCGGTGCCGGGCTCGCCGGGTTGGTGGCGTGCGAGGAGCTCGTGCGCGCGGGCGCGAAGGTCACGATCTTCGAGGCACGCGATCGCGTGGGCGGGCGCACGCTGTCGAGAGAGCTGGGCGGCCAGACGATCGATCTCGGGGCGCAGTGGATGGGCGACAAGCATCATCGATTGCGCGAGCTGGCGAGCGGGCTCGGCGTGCCGTCGTTCCCCCAGTATGCGAGCGGGAAGAAGGTGCTGATCCGCGGCGACTCGCGGCGGACGTACGCGGGCTTCTTGCCGAAGATCGGAGTGCTGCCGTTGATCGAGCTGGGGCTGGCCATCGCACGCCTCGAGCGGATGGCGCGCGGCGTGGATCTGGAGGCGCCCCTCGCGACCCGGGACGGTCGCGAGCTCGACGCCCAGAGCGTCGCCGAGTGGCTCGATCGGCGGGTGCGGTCTCAGCGTGCGCGCGCGATGCTCGAGCTGGCGATCGAGATGATCTTTGCCGCCGAGCCACGCGACCTGTCACTGCTGTATTTCTTGCTGTACGCGCGGAGCAACGAGGGACTTCAACGCCTGGCCGAGATCGAGGGCGGCGCCCAGGAGCGACGCTTCACGACCGGCGCGCAATCGATCTGCGAGCGCCTTGCTGCACGCGTGAGCGAGGCCGGCGCGACGCTGAGGTTGTCGCGGCCGGTGACCGCGATCGGCCAGGACGCCAACGGCGTCAGCGTGGATGGAGTGCGCGCATCGGCGGTGGTCGTGGCGGTGCCACCGCATCTGGCGGCGCGCATCGATGGCGTGCCCGCGGAGCGCGCGCAGCTCGGAGCGAGGATGCAGATGGGCTCGGTGATCAAGTGCATCGCGTCGTACGACCGGCCATTCTGGCGCGACGGCGGCTACTCGGGCGAGGCGTTGTCGACGACCGGCGCGATCAGCGCGACCTTCGACGATTGCAATGCCACTGGCGATCACGCCGCACTCGTCGGCTTCATCGTCGGCGACGCGGCGAAGCGGATGCGCGATGTGCCGGAGGAGCAGCGCAAGCAGATCGTGATCGGCGAATTCGCGCGCATGCACGGGCCGCAAGCAGCGACCCCGATCGCCTACGTCGACAAGGACTGGCAGCGCGACGACCACGCCGGCGGCTGTTACGTCGGCCTGCTCGGGCCAGGTGTGCTGTCTGCTGCGAGCTGTGGGTTGAGGGCGTCATTCGGTCGCGTGTTCTTCGCCGGCACGGAGACAGCGGTGCACCATGTCGGATACCTGGAGGGCGCGATCGAGAGCGGACAACGTGTTGCGCGCGAGCTTTGCGAGGCCGGCTACGTCAAACGCGCACGTTGATGCGATCTGGAAACTTCCTCTATCGTGATCGGATGAAGTCACTCGCATTCATGCTCGTGATCGCCTTCGGTGCTTCGACGATGGCTGGCTGCTTGGTTCGCGATCACCACCACCACCGCCCGGGCCGCACCGCGGTCAAGGAGAAGCGCGGCGGCTGCGGCCCCGCCCATCACTGGAACGGTCGGGCCTGCGTACATAACGGAAAAGCCAAGGGTCATCGCAAGTAGAGAGCTGTTCGAGGAGGTTGCGCGGCGCGCCCTCCATGTCCACGCTAGGGCACACTTCATGAAGCTCTACGGGACGATCGCCGTTCACGTTCACGCCGCCGACATTCTCCGCGCTCCCAGCTTCTTCGAGCGCGTGAAGAAGGCCTTCGGCGGCAAGCCGGATCTTCGCACCGGCAAGATGCGCGCCGCGATCGAGGCCACCGCACTGGTCGAGGCCTCGCGCGATGCACTGCGCAGACTCGGCGCAACCAATGCGGTGTCGCTCGTGATCGACGACACCGTGCTGTTTCACGATCGCGAGGGCAAGCCCGACGACCTCGGCGATCTGTTCCTCGCGTTTCACGACAACAGCTCCGTGTTCGGCCAGGGCTTCGACGAGCTCCGCCTCGCCGTCGAGCATCGCGAGGCCGGGCTGCACGTCGTGATCGAGGTCCAGGCCCGCACCGTTCACGCGGCCAACGCCCCCGCGATCCGGATCATCGCGTCGGGTCGCGTCGAGGCGTTGACGCCGAAGCCCGGCGAGGATGCCGAGACCTATCGCAAGCGTGCCGAACCGATCGCGAGCGATGCCAAGGCGCTCGAGATGTATCGCCTGCAGTTCGAGTCATTCGTCGAGCGCATCAAGGAAGCGATCGCCGCGGCGATGCCCACTGCACGCGCCGAGGTCGAGCGCGCGGAAGCTCGCGTCGTCCGTCCCAGCGGCAAGGAAGGCGAGCAGCCACAAGCTCCCAACGCGGCCTATTACGATCCGTACGTCGCCTACTACCCGAGCCCGCTCGGCTTCGTCGCCGAGACGCTGATGTGGTCCGCGATGTTCTCGATGATGATGCCGCCCCACTTCCACGTGGTCGATCACCACAACCACGTGGAGGGGTTCGCCGACGAGCCCGGCATCCAGGACGGCCCCACCGCGAGCGCCGAGCCCACCGCCGAGAGCGACGGCAACTGGTACGACGGCGATGACAGCGCCGACGCGGCGGCCGACACGGGCGACGACGGCAGCAGCTGGTGGGGCGGGGATGATGCCGGCGGTGGTGACGGCGGCGACTTCTTCGACGGCGGCTTCTTCGACTAATCCGAACCGAGCGAAGCCCGCCGATGCGACGCGAGCGACTCGTGGAGCGCGATCAGCGTCCAGCGTCACCTTTCTCGAACACCGCGAACGCGCGTAGCGGCAGCGGGTCCTGCCAGGGTGATCGGAGCCGTCACCCACGCGAGCTGACCGTCGCGCGTCACCGCCGAGGCGATGTCGCCGGACAGCCACAGGCGAGCACCGGCGGATCAGCGAAGCGAGGGGCGGACGGAAATCTGAGGGGCTGGCCCTAGAGGGACGAGCGCCGAACCCCGAATCGGGACCGCCACTAATACTACTTGGTCGCTTTTCGATCGACGTCAGATCGCCGATGTGATCTACGTTTGAGATGAC
>JAEYYY010000420.1 GCA_023430775.1 Pseudomonadota bacterium | reverse complement strand
CGAGTGCACAGCGCGCCGCCCTCGCCGCCTGATCCGTCGCCGCGCCCGAGCCGAACACCGACACGACCACCGAGCCATCCGCCATCACCTCGGCACGCCCGCCGAACGCGGCGACCGCTTGCGACAGCGCCGCCAGCACCTGCCCCGAGTTGTCGGCCTGCGCCGCGACCGTGTGTGCCGACGCCACCGTCTCGCGCGCCAGCGAGTGCGGTGCATCGGCGAGCGTCTCGTGGGTCTGCGGTCGATCCGGTCCGAACACCACGTCGCCGGCGACCACCACGCAGACCAGCCGCTGCTCGCCGATCGTCACCGCCGAGTCGCGGCCGCGCGGCACCATCTCGAGCGAGCTGATATCGCCGACCGCTTCGAGCGCCGCCACCACCGCGCCGCAATCGCGCGGCCGGTTCGCCGGCTCCTTCTCGAGCATGCGCGCGACCAGGTCCTCGAGCGCCTGCGGCGGGTTCGTGCACACCTTGCCGAGCCTCGGCGCGTCCTCGAGGAGGATCTTCGCGAGCACCGCCATCGAGGTGTCGCCCTGGAACGGCGGCCTGCCGGCGAGGCACTCGAACATCACGCAGCCGAGCGAGAACACGTCGGCGCGCGCGTCGATGTCGCGGCTGCCGCGCGCCTGCTCGGGAGCCATGTAGCCCGGCGTACCGAGCGCCGAGCCGGTGCGCGTCATCGCGTCGGTGGCTGCCTGGATGTGGGCGATGCCGAAGTCGAGCACCTTGATGCGATCGATCTCGCCACCGAGCAGCATCAGGTTGCTCGGCTTGATATCGCGGTGCACCACGCCGTTCGCGTGTGCCACCGCGAGTGCACCGGCGGCGCACTGCACGATGCGCATCGTCTCGTCGGGAGTGACGCCGCTGCGCTTGAGCCGGGTCGCGAGGTCCTCGCCGTCGAGCCACTCCATCGCGAGGAATGGCTCGTTGCGCGCGGTGAACCCGCTCGACAGGAACTTCACGATCGACGGGTGCTCGAGCTTCGCGAGCAACCTCGCCTCGCGGGCAAACCGCTCCCGGTGCGTCGCCTTGGTGTCGGCACGCAGGATCTTGAGCGCCGCCTCCTGGCCGGTCGCTCGATCGCGGGCGCGGTAGACCATCCCCATACCGCCCTCCCCGGTCAGGTTGATGATCTCGAAGCGTTCCGCGACTACCGCGCCTTCGTAGGCCACGCTCGATCATCGTAACCTGATCGGGTCCCCGCGGGCCGAGGATCTGCCTACGAGGAAGAACGCTCTTGACGGCGGCGCGCTCGTTCGGCGCGCTCCTCCTCGGTGTAGCGAATTGATGCAGGCTTCCATCGCCACGCGGCGAGCATCGTCAGGACGAAGTTGGGGATGCTCGCGAGCGGCAGCGCGTAGTCGGGATAGCGACTCGCGATCAGATAGCTCGCCAGGTAGGCCGGAATGGCCGGCCACACGAAGCGCTCGATCGTGATCGCGAGCATCCCGGACACCACCGTGTAGATCAGCAGGTTCCAGGTGTACGTCTCGACGGTCGGCCGATTCGACAGCTCGCCACCGATCGCCACCGCACCCTGGACGAAGAACAGGAACAAGAACGACACGAAGATCCGGCGATTGACCAGCGTCGCGCCGACGCTCTCGCGCGCCCACCACGCAGCACCCGCGATCATGAACATGATGGTGAACGCCCAGGCCGCGTGTAATGGATACGACGCGTCGTGAAACGCGGGCACGCTCCAGATCACCAGCGGCAGCACCGTGAACGCGATCCCGAAGCAAGCGACCAGCAGCGCGCGCGTCCGGGTGCCGATCCGCTTGTCGTGATCGCGTTCGAGCCGCTCGAGCTCGGCGACACGCTCGGTCTGCTTCGACGCCGCGGCCCGCGCCTGCTCGAGCATCGGATGCGCCTCGCGCAGCTCGCCGAGCAGTGACACCGCCGCCTGCGGCTTGCCGCGATCGAGCTCGTACCTGGCGACCGCGGTCACCGCGTCGACGAGCCCGCGCTTCGCCGCGTCGTTGTCCGGCCACACCGACAGCGCATCGTGAAAGCCCGACCGGCACGCACCGAACAGCCGGTAGACATCCTGCTCGTTCGGCTGCGCCTGCAGGATGGCGACGAGCTCGGCGAGCCGCGCGCGGGCACGCACCGCGACCTCCTCGGAGCCGCGATGGCCGAGATAATCGCGCAGCGCGCGCTGCAATTCGTCGACGGAGGCGAACCGCTGCTCCGGATCGGCGTGCATCGCTCGCGCGCAGATCCGCGCCAGCTCCGGCGGTGCCGCAGCCGGCATCTCGACGCGACTCGCGATCACGCTGACGATCACCGCGAACATGTTGCTGCCCGCGTGCGGCGGCCTGCCGGCGATCAGCTCGTGCAGCACCGCGCCGGCGAGATAGACGTCGGTGCGCTCCGACAGCTGCGGCCCGCTCTCGCGCCCGAGCATCTCGGGGGCCATGTACGATGGCGTCCCGGCGAGCTGCGTCGCATGAACCGCGAGTGGAAACCGGCCGCTGCCGTCGTCGCGCAAGCTGACCGCGATGCCCCAGTCGAGCAGGTAGACCTCGCCGAAGTCACCGATCATGACGTTCGCCGGCTTGAGATCGCGGTGGATGATGCCGTGGCTGTGCGCGAACCGCAGCGCGTCGAGCACGCGCAACAGGATCTCGAGGTTCCACGCCAGCAGATCCTTCGCGCCGAACCGCCGCTCGACTTGTGGCTGGTCGTGGATGAGCGCGCTCCACTCGACGCCCGCGATCTTCTTCATCACGATCGATGGCGTGCCGTCGTCATCGAGCTCGAGCGCGTGGACCGGGACGATGTTCGGGTGCTCGAGCGCGCCGGTGACCCAGGCCTCGCGCAGCAGATCGAGCGCCGCATCCGGCCTGCGCTTGTCGGGCTTGAGCGTCTTGACCGCCACCGCGCGGCCGAGCGCGACCTGCTCGCCGCTGCGCACGATGCCGAACCCACCCTCGCCGATGGTGTTACCGAGCTCGACGCGATGGATATCGGCGGCGAGCGCCTCGAGGCTCGCGAGCGCACGCCCGCCGCCGGTGCTCGGCAGCGCCGGCACGATCGTCGCGCTCGGACGGTTCTCGATCGTGGCGATCGTTTCCTGTCCCACGGTCGCCAGCCACGCGACCGCCTGATCTTTGACGCTGTCCGAGATAGGTCGAGCTTAAAAGAAGAGCCGGTACTCCGGCGGCAGCTGGTCGGGCGATTCGATCGTCATGTCGAGGTCGCGTAACAGGCCGTCGTGCAGCGAATAGATCCAGCCGTGGATCGTCAGGTGCTGGCCGCGCGACCACGCGTCCTGGACGATCGTGGTGTGACAGACGTTGGCGACCTGCGCCTGGACGTTGAGCTCGGCGAGGCGATCCGCGCGCGCGTTCGGATCCTCGATCGCCGCCAGCTCCTCGCGGTTCCACAGGTGGACGTCGCGGATGTGGCGCAGCCAGTTGTCGATCAGGCCGAGCGGCTGCGGCTGCATCGCGGCGCGCACGCCACCGCAGCCGTAGTGGCCGCACACGATGATGTGCTTGATCTCGAGCACGTCGACCGCGTACTGCAGCACCGACAGGCAGTTGACGTCGGTGTGCTCGACGACGTTGGCGACGTTGCGGTGGACGAACAGCTCGCCCGGGCGGCGACCGGTGATCTGATCCGGCGGCAGCCGGCTATCCGAGCAGCCGATCCACAGCAGCTCCGGTGTCTGCAGCGCCTCGAGACGCTCGAAGAATTGCGGATCTTCGGCGACCCGCGCCTCGGCCCAGCGACGATTCGCCGCGAAGCAATCCGCCAGCATGCTGGGTCGAGACTCTCGCTTGGTGTCGCGCAAGGCGGGCCTCTTGTGTCACGAACGGCCCACGCCGGCAACCCCGTCAGGTCTTCGGTCGCAGCGCGTATCCGAAGCCATCGACGTCGCGACCCGAGTCACCGCTCATCGACCGAGCGACGCGAAACCCCTGGTTGTCGACGAACCGGCCGACGGAGTGATCGCGCCTGGACCAGCCGTCGAACACCATGACGTGGGCCGGATAGCCCGGGCAGCATGGCGCGTCGACGGTGAACACGATGTCGCCGGGGCGCAGCTGGTCGGCCGACTCGATGCGCTCCCAGCCGAGGTCCTCGGAGAGATAGCGCGAGAACGCGCGCGTGATCCGCGACACCGAGAAGCCATCCTTGCGAACGTCGAACGGGATCTCGATGCCGATGTGGCGCAGTGCCGTCGACGCGAAGGCGACGCAGCCGTTGCGGGTGGTCTTGTGCCAGCCCATGACGTCGCGATGCACCTTCGTGTATCCGGCCGACGTGCCGTAGTAGCGGTGCAACTTCGCCGGGACATCCACCTTGGTCTCGGCAGCGGCAGGGCCAGCCGCGAGCAAGAGCGCCACGAGCAGCAGCTTCATGGAGCCTTGGACACGGCTTCCTCGGCGAGGTTTTGGTGGCAACTACTCCCGGCCCGCGGTGTCCCGGATCGAGCGATTACGTGGCGATCGGCTGGAGGGAGGCGGCGGACCGTAGGAAAGTCGGTCCGTCATGCCCGATCCCACCCAGGTCCTTCATTCGCCCAGCGCTGATCCCGATGTCGCCGCACCGAGCAATCCGTGCGTGATGGTGATCTTCGGCGCGTCGGGCGACCTGACGAAGCGCTTGCTCGTCCCCGCGCTGTACAACCTCGCGTGCGACGGCCTGCTCGCGGAGAACTTCGCGGTGCTCGGCACCTCGAACAACGTGTGGTCCGACGAGGGCTACCGCGAGTACCTGTCGGGCGAGATCAAGAAGTTCCACACCCGCAAGGAGTTCGACCAGGCGGCGTGGGACAAGCTGGTGCAAAAGTTCCACTACGTCCCGGGCAGCTTCCTCGAGCAGAAGACGTTCGACACGCTGAAGACGAAGATCGCCACGCTCGACGACAAGTTCGGCTGCCAGGGCAACCGGCTGTTCTACTTCGCGGTGGCGCCGAAGTTCTTCGGTGCGATCTGCGACAACCTGGCGGCCAACGGCTTCAAGGAGGGTCCGGGCTGGAAGCGGATCATCGTCGAGAAGCCATTCGGCACCGACCTCGCGAGCGCGCTCAAGCTCAACAAGGAAGTGCTCGCGAACTGGGACGAGTCGCAGATCTTCCGCGTCGATCACTATCTCGGCAAGGAGACCGTCCAGAACCTCCTCGCGTTCCGGTTCTCCAACGGCATGTTCGAGCCGCTGTGGAACAAGAACTACATCGACAACATCCAGTTCAACGTCTCCGAGGCGGTCGATGTCGAGGGCCGCGGCGGCTACTACGACCACTCCGGCGTGCTGCGCGACATGATGCAGAACCACATGTTCCAGATGCTCGCGTATCTGTGCATGGAGGTCCCCGGCTCGTTCGCGCCCGACGCGATCCGCGACGAGAAGAGCAAGCTGCTGCAGGCGGTGCGGCGCTACACGCCCGAGGAGGTCGCGCGCTACGTCGTGCGCGGTCAGTACGGTCCGTCGCTGTCCAAGCCGGGCTATCGGCAGGAGAAGGACGTCAACCCGCAGAGCAAGACCGAGACGTACGCCGCGGCGCGGTTCGCGATCGACAACTGGCGGTGGGAAGGCGTGCCGATCTATCTGCGCTCGGGCAAGGCGCTGTGGAAGCGCGGCACCGAGATCGTCGTCGAGTTCAAGAAGGCGCCCGAGGTGCTGTTCCGCGGCACGCCGGTGACGTCGCTCGGCGCGAACCGGATCGTGTTTCACATCCAGCCGTATCAGGGCATCGAGGTGCAGTTCCAGGCCAAGATCCCCGGCCCGTCGCTGCGCCTCCAGCCGGTGCACATGAAGTTCGGCTATGGCGAAGCGTTCCGGGCGTCGCGCTACACCGGCTACGAGGTGATGATCTATTCGTGCTCGCGCGGCGATGCCACGCTGTTCTCGCGCGGTGACCTCGTGGTCGCCGCCTGGGAGGTCGCGCAGCCGATCCTCGATTACTGGGCCGCGACGCCCGCCGACGACTTCCCGAACTACATCCGATCGACGTGGGGCCCGAAGGCCGCCGCCGAGCTGATCGCGAAGGACGGCCGGCACTGGCACGAGGTCGTCACCGAGGACGTGCTCAAGCAATCGCAGCTGTTCAAGGATGGCGACCCGGTGCTGCTCGATCAGGTGATCATGGCGCTCGAGCCGCGGCAGGCGCATGGCGGCGAGGTGCTGATCACCAAGGGCGAGATCGGGCGCGAGATGTTCATCATCGAGCAAGGCGAGGTCGAGGTGCTCGACGATGGCGGCAAGGTCATCAAGGTGCTCACCGACGGTGACGTGTTCGGCGAGATCGGCGTGCTCACCAGTGCCCCGCGCAACGCCACCGTGCGCGCGAAGACTCCGACCGACCTCTACCGGCTCGACAAGACGGACTTCAGCCGGATCCTGCGCGACAACCCGAACTTCGCGACGGCGATCCGCCAGGTCGCGAAGGAGCGGTTCAGCCTCGACGTCAAGACCGAGGCCTTGACCAGCCCGGCTTGACCGATCGGCCGGTGACGCAGCTCACCGGGATGCTGCTTCGACCGCGCACATCGCGGATCGCCCGGGAGTATGCTGTGCTCGTGCGTCGCGCGCTGGTCCTGGTAGGAGCCCTCGGTTGTGGTGGTGGCGGCGCGCCGGTGATCAGCGGGCTCGCCGATCAGGTCGCGACGGTCGGCAGCGAGCTCGTGCTGTCGATCGACGGCTCGGATCCCGACGGCGATCAGCTCACCTACGGCGTCAAGGCCGACATCTCGCTGCAGGGCCGCGCGAACCTGACGCAGGATCCGAGCGGGGCCGGCGTGTTCCGGTGGACCCCGCTCGCCGACGACCTCGGTGTTCACGCGTTCGACTTCACCGCGAGCGATGGCTCGAACACGACGACGGTGACGATCCAGATCGACGTGCGCTCGGCAGTCGGAGCGGTGCCGATCTTCCGGCGCCCGCTCGGCAGTGGCACGGTGATCGATCCGAGCGAGTGCACCACCGTCGAGATCCTCGTCGAGGATGCCGATACCGCGCAGGTCACGCTCGGCGAGGAGCCCGAGCTGATCACGGGCGCGACGCTCGACCAGCTCGACGGCACGATGGGCTCGTGGGAGTGGTGCCCGACGCCCGCCCAGGTGGCGGCGCAGGATCGCTACACGCTGCGGCTGTCCGCCGACGACGGCGAGAACCCGAAGACGATCAAGGATTTCGTGCTCGTCCTCCGCGGCGCCGGCAAGCTCGTGATCAACGAGGTCGACTACGACAACATCGGCATCGACACCGCCGAGTACATCGAGCTGTTCAACCCCGGTACGTCGTCGGTGTCGCTCGCCGGTCTCGCGGTGGTGCTGGTCAACGGCTCGACCGGGGCGGTCTACGACACGGTGGATCTGTCGTCGCTCCAGACGCTCGCCGCCGGCGAGTACCTGGTGATCGCGGGGCCGAACGTCGATGTCCCGGGCAGTGCCGTGCACCTCGATCCGGTGTGGAGCCAGGATCAGATCCAGAACGGCGCTCCGGACGGGCTCGCGCTGATCGACACCGTCACCAGGACGGTGCTCGACGCGCTGTCGTACGAGGGGGACATCACCGCTGCGAACATCCCCGACTTCCCGTCGCCGCCGTCGCTCGTCGAGGCTCCTGCACTGCCGGCGACCACCGCCGATTCGTCGAGCGTGGAGCGCACGCTGTGCCGCAATCCGAACGGCAGCGACACCGATGCAGCGGCGACCGACTGGGCGATCTGCGCGACACCGACGCCGGGCGCGGCGAACGTTCCCTGAGCCTATTTGACGAGGCGTGCGGCACGGGCACGGCGCCGGCGGTACGGCTTGATGACATCGGCATCGGTATCGGGTGTCTTCGCACCGACGAAGCTCTCGTCGTGTCGCTTGCGTCCGTCGTCCGCGAACGTCTGACCCGGCTCGAGCAGGTCCTCCGGTGCGCTGGGCACGGTGTTCTTGCGTTTCATGTCGGGGAGAACGAGCACGTCACGGGCCATGGCGATCGGCGATCTTTGGAGCGCCCGGATCTGTAGAATCACATCGTGGTCGCAGCGCCCGAACGCTACGGGGACTACGTGGTGCACGAGTCGCTGGGACAAGGCGGCATGGCCACGGTGCACCGTGCCGAGCAACGCCTGCGCAATGGCACGGTGAGGCAGGTCGCGCTCAAGCGTCTCCTGCCGACGCTGAAGAAGGAGCTGGTCACGCTGTTCCTCGACGAGGCGCGGTTGCTCAAGCACCTCGACCATCCCAACATCGCCACCACGTACGACAGCGGGCGCGTGTTCGGCACCTACTTCATCGCGATGGAGTACGTGCGCGGCCCGACGCTCAAGCAGCTCGTCGAGCAGTGTCGAGCGACCGCCGTCGGGTCGGTTCCGGAGTCGGTGACGCTCAACCTCGCCGCGCAGCTCTGCGATGCACTCGATCACGCGCACAACCGGTGCGACGAGCACGGCAAGCACCTCGGCATCATCCACCGCGACGTCACCCCGGCGAACATCCTGCTCGCCGACAACGGGCTCGTGAAGATGATCGATTTCGGGCTCGCGAAGGCGACGCTGCAGACGGAGGAGAGCGTCGCCGGCGTCATCAAGGGCAAGTTCGGCTATCTGGCGCCCGAGTACCTCGCCGGCAAGCTCGATCGCCGCGTCGACCTGTGGGCCGTCGGCATCATCATGTACGAGCTGCTGACGAGCCGGCGGCTGTTCGACGGCGTCGACAACCTCGACACCATGCGGCGGATCGCGCAGATGCCGATCCCGCGGCCGTCGCTCGCGAACCCGACGGTGTCACCCGAGCTCGACGCGCTGGTGATGAAGGCGCTCGAGCGCGATCCGGATCGCCGCTGGCAATCTGCCGAGGCCATGCGCGAGGGCATTCACGCCGCGATCGAACAGGCGCAGACCCGCGCGAACCACCAGCAGGTCGCCGACTGGGTGAAGTGGGTGTTCGATCAACAGCAGGGCCGGCAACCGCAGTTCACGCCGGTGATGCCGCTGCCGGTGGTCGAGCTGCTGGCACCGCCTCCCGATCCGCGGCGGGCGATCGCGCTACCTGCGAAGCTGCCGATCGCGCCGAGCTCGTCGCGCGGGCCATGGCTCGTCGCCGGGCTGGTGCTGCTGATCGTCGTGATCGCGATCGTCCTGATCAGATGATCGACGGCAACGGGCGCGCGAGCTCGTCGGTGTAGCGGGTGGCCAGCTCGACGTTGCCGAGGTGCGGCGTCTTGCGATCGCGGCGCGGCTCGACCCCGAACGACGCGCCGATCGCGAACCTGTCGTTGACGAACGCCGCGATCTCCGGCCGCGCGAGGGCACGCGTCGCGGCGAGGTGGCGAACGCCGGTGATCGGCGAGCGCGCGAGCTCCCAGACCCGGCGCCCGGCATCCTCGGCCCACACCGCCGAGCGAACCTCGTCGGAGACCACGGTCATCGGCAGACCGCGGCGGTGGCGATCGCGCAGCCAGTCGAGGTGACCGATCCGGCCGGTCGCCGACGGTCCGATCCACAGCCCCGAGCGGATGACGAGCGTGTTCGAGCGCGCCATCACCAGCTGCTCGGCGGCGACCCGGGTGCGGCCGTAGACACTGATCGGCGCCACCGGTGAATCCTCGAAGTACGGCCCGGCGTCGCCACCGAACACGTGATCGCTGCTGCAATAGACGATGCGGGTGTCGGCGGGTGCGTAGGCGAGCAGGTTGCGCGTGCCGGCGACATTCACCGAGTGCGCGAACTCGGGCGAGCGCTCGCAGGTCTCGACATCGCAGACGCCCGCGCAGTGGATGATCAGGCGCGGCCGCTGGTGCTTGAACAGCAGCGACACCGCGAGCTCGTCGTCGAGGTGCAAGCCCTGCGCGATGCCCGGCGGGAGCTCCCTGGTGTTGCCGTTGCAGTACCCCTCGTCGGGGATGTGCCCACGCGCCCGCCAGATCGACCAGCCGAGCATCGAGCTGGCGCCGAACAGGAACACATCGCGCACGCCTCAGTGTAGGGCTAGACTTTCCGTCATGCGCAGCCTGCTGGCGTGTCTCTTGATCGCGGGATGTACCGGCTCGGCGACCCGCGAAGAATCCGGCCCCGTCGTGATCTCGATCGGCACCGACGCGGTGTCGTCGCTACCGCCGCGGGCGCAGCTCGTCGAGCAGGATGGCGAGGTCGCGATCGCGGTCGTCGATGCCGGCGATCTCGAGATGCTGTCGGAGCGGATGCACGCCGAGCACCACCGGTGCGGCGGCTTCGCCGTCCACGACTCGGTGATCGACGCGTACCTGGCGCAGACCGCCGCGAAGCCGCGCAAGATCGAGTACTCGATCGACCGGCCGGAGATCGTTCAGGAGATCCTGCCGAAGCTGTCGGAGGCGAACATCCTCGGCACCATCACCGAGCTCCAGAGCATGAAGAACCGGTACTACCGGTCGGCGAGCGGCGCGGCAGCCTCGGAGTGGCTGCGCGATCGCTGGAAGAGCTACGCGACGCGCAGCGACATCACCGTCGAGCTATTCGATCACGGCTATCCGCAGAAGAGCGTGATCATGACCATCCCCGGCACCACGAAGGCGAACGAGGTCGTCGTCATCGGCGGCCACCTCGATTCGATCGCGCCCGGTGGCTCGGGCTCGCGGGCGCCCGGTGCCGACGACGACGCGTCGGGCATCGCCACGCTCAGCGAGGTCGCGCGTGCCCTGCTC
Organism: Pseudomonadota bacterium; assembly: GCA_023430775.1. Lineage (GTDB taxonomy): Bacteria > Myxococcota_A > Polyangia > Haliangiales > Haliangiaceae > JABFXX01. The sequence continues at coordinate 6,960 of JAEYYY010000420.1, read as the reverse complement.
GCCGGCGGGCTCCGCAACGAGCGCACCATCATGTTCATGGGCTATGCCGCCGAGGAGGTCGGGTTGCGCGGCTCGCTCGCGATCGCCAAGGCGTTCAAGCAGCGCGGGGTCGACGTCGTCGGCGTGCTGCAGCTCGACATGACGAACTATCAGGGCTCGGGCGCCGACATCTGGATCATCACCGACCACACCAACCAGGAGCAGAATCTATTTCTGACGGCGCTGATCGAGAGGTACGTCGGCGCCACCTACGGCTTCGACCGCTGCGGGTACGCGTGCAGCGATCACGCGTCGTGGAACCGCCACGGCTTCCGGGCCTCGATGCCGTTCGAATCGCGGTCGCGCGAGATGAACCGGTCGATCCACACCGATCGCGACACGCTCGAGCGCAGCAACAACAACGCGTCGCACGCGATCAAGTTCGCGCGGCTCGGCGCCGCCTACGCCATCGAGCTGGCGAAGGGCTCGATCGTGACCACCAGGCTGGCCGGCCTGTAACCACGAGTGAGGACTGGCTCTCCGACTGTGGTGCGCTGACACGTTGCCCGTCTTCACACACCGTGAGACGCTGCCTACGGGTCAGTGGGAAAACGAATCCTGATCATCGACGACAGCCCGATCATTCTGGCTGCCGCGAAGCACGTCCTCGTGCAGGCCGGCTATGACGTGGAGACACGTGGCACGGTGACCGAGCTCGGCGAGAAGGGTGCGAGCGGCTTCGACCTGATCCTGATGGACGTCCAGATGCCGGAGCTGTTCGGTGACGACATCGCCGCCGTGCTCCGCCACGAGCGGTCGATCCAGACGCCGATCTACCTGTTCTCGACGCTGCCGGTCGCCGAGCTCAAGCGGCGCGCCGCCGACGCCCGGATCGACGGTTACATCTCGAAGGAGAGCGGGATGAAGAACCTGATCGGCGAAGTCGCGAAGATCCTCGGTTAGCTCTACGCCTTCAGCTCTTCCTCGATCGCCGCCTCGCCCTCGCGGAACGTCGGATAGCGCAGCGTCACGCCGAGCTGCTCCTTGATGCGCGTGTTCTTGATCCGCCGGTTGCGGTGGGCGACGCGCGGCTTGCCGGGCTCGAACTGCGTGCGCGACGGCGGGAGTGGCTTGGCCATCCGCTCGCACAGCCACTTCGCGTAGTCGAGCTGGGTGGTCGGCTCGTCGTCGGCGACCAGGAAGGTCGATCGGGTCTCGGCCTTGTCCTCGGCGGCGAACACCACGTTGACGACATCGTCGACATGGATGCGCGAGATCGCGTGGCGACCGTCGTCGAGCAGCTTGTAGTCACCCTTGTCGAGGCGGCTGCGGACGCCTCGGCCCGGGCCGTAGACCGGCGCGAGCCGCAAGGTCACCGTGCGCAGCCGATCGAAGGTCGATTGCTGGATGACGTCTTCGTTCGTCGCGATGTCCTTCATCGACGCGTCGACGGCCAGCGGGGTGTCCTCGTCGATCCAGACGTCGTCGTCGGGATCCTCGCCGTAGAGCCCGCACGAGCTGAAGTAGATGAAGCACTCGGCACCGGCGCCGTATGCCGCCTGGAGCGCGGCGCGCATCATGTTGCCGGGCGGTAGCAGCGAGATCGGCGGGATCGAGAACACCACGGTGCCGCCGCTGGTACCGCTGCAGATCGGAGCGATCTGCTTGACGATGCCGGCGTCGAGGTACTTCACGGTCGCGCCGAGCTCCTGCAGCGGAGCGAGCTTGCCGGTGGACCGACCGGCGACCTTGACGGGGCGACCGGCGGCGAGCGCTGCCTTCGCGAGCCGGGTCCCGACGTAGCCGCAGCCGAGGATGGTGAGAGGGCGCGTCACGCCGGCGAGAATACCCGGTATCTCGACGACGGGCGGTGCGTTCCCGATGCCGGCAACCGTTCTCGTTCATCGCGCGCGAATCGATGATCGCCGCGGAGCTTCCGTGATCAGCGCGCGGCGGTCGCGCACAGCGGCGTCGCCGTCAGCTTGACGCGGCCTTCGACGACGTGCTCGGCGAGCTTGTCGAGCAGCGCCGCCTTCACCTTCGCGGCAGCCTCGGGTGAGGTCTCGACGGCGGTCGCGATCGGCCCCGCCATGTCGACCACCATCTGCCAGTGCTCCTCGGGTGACGCCGAGTAGAAGGAGACCGGCAACGCCTCGACCGTGAAGTCCTGGAAGCCTGCGGCGCGGATCACCGACTGCAGCTCGCCATGCGGTGCGAGCCGGAACGTGCCGGGCGCCTTCGGATCGACGGGTGGTCGCGGCCCGAGCGCCTCGAGCGCGTCGAACATCGTGGTGAAGAACGCGTTGCGGGCCGGAGCGCCCCACACCGCGAGGGCGAACCGGCCGCCGGGACGAAGCACGCGCCGGATCTCGCTCATCACGCGGACCGGATCCTTGGCGAACATCAGCGCGAAGCTCATGGTGACGGCGTCGAACGACTCGTCGGGGAACTGCAGCGCGTGCATGTCCATCTCGCGCAGCTCGAGGTTGTCGACGCCGGCAATGGTGGCGAGGCGACGACAGGCGGCGAGCATCTCGCGATCGTTATCGACCCCGATCACGCGACCGCCCGGGCGAACCTTGTCGGCGATCGGGATCGCGGGCTGGCCGACGCCGCACGCGATGTCGAGCACCTGCATGCCGGCCTCGACGGCGGCGCTACGCATCAGCCAGTCGACGATCGGCCGCCACTGGACGCGATAGTGCGCGTTCCACTTCTCCCAGCCGGGAGCCATGCTCGGGCGCTTCGCCGTCATGCGGAGCGCACTCTACTGCGTTTTGTCGATCACGCACCGGTCGCGGCCAGCTCGAACGCGCGGCGGCGGAGGAAGTCGACGTGGGGGAACTTACCGTTGGGGAAGGCACCGACCTCGTCGGCGTGATCGGCGGGGATGCAGCCGCGGAACGTGCCCCACTTCGCACTCTCGACCCGGACCAGACCATCGTTCGGGTTGAGCGCCGCACCGTGGGCGACCACGAACGCGATCGGCTTGAGGGCAACGTGCATGACGTGGCGGTCGAACACGCTCGAGAACCCGATCAGCTTGTTCTCGCAGGCGAGGACGTCGCGCGGGTTGATGATGCCGGCGACATTCGACAGGCCGGCCCACGACTGGAAGCGAACGCGATGGTCGTCGGGGTTCTCGGCTTCGAACTCACCGGAGGACGCCTCGGCGAGCGAGGTCATGGCGGCGAGGAGATCGGGCGAGTCGTCGCCGAGCGGGCGGCCGAGGAAGCTGGCGAGCGCCGAGAGTGCCTCGCTGTCCACCTTGTCGAGCAGGCCGAGCATCATGTCGGCGATCGCCGAGCCGCGATGCGGAGTGGAGATCGTGATCACGCTGTCGATGCGGTCGCCGTAGCCGAGCGAGCCGATCACGAAGCGGGTATCGAGGCCGCCCATCGAGTGGGCGATGATGTTGACCTTCGTGGGTGGCGCGGTGGGCGTGCGGCCGCAGGCGTCGGTGGCGCCGTCGAGGATCGCGTCGATCGCATCGGCGAGCACTTCACCGCGCTCGGCGGCCGACGCGAACGCCGGGGTCTGCGGCGCGAACACCGAGTGACCATCGGCGCACAGAGCGCTGACCACCTCGGGGCCGAAGCCATTCTTCTGCGGGCTCGCGTTGAAGCCGTGCACCAGCACGATCGGGAACCGCGTCGGCTCGAACACCTGATCCGACTTGCCACCCTCGAGCGAGAACGGATCGTCGAGCTCGACGCCGTCCTGGGACGCTTCCTCGGAGACGCACGCGGCGACGAGGAAGGGCACGAACGCGATGGCTTTCCGCATGGCACTCCATGCAGCAAGCACCTCGCCAGGCCGCGATTGCGCAAGTCGTGCAGATCGTGTGTCCCGACCCGACCACGCCGCGAGCCACGGCTACAACCCTCGCCATCCGTGCAACAGCGATGTCACTTCTCTAGAACGGGGCACGCGCGACGAAGTACTTCGTCACGCGCCGCGTCACTTCCCAGATCACGGTCACGCCCTGCGGGAAATGCGCGGTATCGCCGGCGCGCATCGGCCAGCTCTGGTCGCCGAGCCGGACGGTCATCTCGCCGTCGATCAGGTAGATGAACTCGTCGTAGTCGAACACGAACTCGTAGCGGCCCACGTCACAGGCCCAGAACCCCGCGGTGGCGCCGCGATCGGCACTCTCGGCCGTGAATAGCCCCCGGGCGTCGGGCGTACCCTCCAGAATCTCGTGCTGCGGTAACGTGATCTTCGGCAGGTCGGCTGGCAGGGACGCGGTGGTCACGGTCGGCATCGCCTGCTTCGTAACATGACGATCCGGAAATTCTCTCGAGACGAGCTCGATTCCGAGCCGCATGGCGTCCGCTTCAAGGATGTCTATCCGTGGGAGGCGATCGCCGAGACGCCGTTCGGTGCCAGCCTCGCGGTGATCGAGCCCGGTGGCCGCACGATGCTGCACGGCCACGATCCGGCGGAGACGTTCGTGATCTGTCGCGGCACCGGCACGATGCGGATCGACGACGTCATCACGCCGGTCGGTCCGGGTGACGTCGTCTACCTGAAGCCGCGCTGCATCCACGACCTGACGAACGCGTCGGCGACCGAGGAGCTGACATTCATATCGGTGTACTGGGACCTCACCGTCGGCAACCGCGTGACGGCGACGCCGAAGCTGATCATCCCGTCACCGCCGACGCCGAACGGGCCGCTGCACCTCGGCCACCTCGCCGGGCCGTACGTGCTCGCCGATACGCTGCGCCGCTACTACCGGGCGCGCGGCATCGAGGCGACGCTGGTGTGCATCACCGACGAGCACCAGAGCTACGTCGCCGATCGCGCGCTGCACGAAGGGCGCGAGCCACTCGAGGTAGCGGCGCAGTTCTCGGATGCGATCGAGCAGACATTCGAGAAGTTCCACGCTCGGCCCGACGTGGCGATCCGGCCGACGCGCGATGCCGGGTATCGCACCGCGATCCAGGAGCGGTTCGCTCGCCTGCAGCTCGAGGCGCGCACCGGCAAGACGCTGTACTGCGAAGCCTGCGCGATGTGGCTCTACGATTCGTACGTCGTCGGCGGTTGCCCGAGGTGCGGCGAGCGCTCGTACGGCTTCGCGTGCGATGCGTGCTGCAACCTGATCGATCCGGTCGAGCTCGTCGATGCGCGGTGCGATCGCTGCAAGGCCGCGCCGGCGATCCGGGAGGCAACGCGGCTGGTGCTCCCGATCGCGCCGTTCGTCGAGCGGCTCGCCGATCACCATCGCAACGTCCAGCTGTCGCCGAAGCTGCGCCGGCTGGCCGCCCAGTGGCTCGAGCAACCGTCGCTCGCACTCCCCGCCTCGCAGCTCGGCAGCTGGGGCATCGCGGTGCCGGATCGCGAGGGCCAGGTGATCTCGCCGTGGTTCGAGGTCGCGCTCGCCACCTCGCATCTGCGCGCCGCGCACGCGCCCGAGGCCGATGTCGTGTGCTGCTTCGGCGTCGACAACGCGTTCCTCTATCTGATCCACGACCCGGTGATCTCGCTCGCACTCGATCCGCAGGCCAAGCTGCCGGTCGCGCTCGCGGCCAACGAGTTCCTCCTCCTCGACGACGCGAAGATGTCGACCTCGCGCTCGCACGCCCTCGATGCGCAGACGATCCTGGCGAGCGCACCGGCGGATCTGATCCGCCTCTACGTCGCCAAGATCCGTCCGGAAGACACGCCCACCAGCTCGAACCTCCAGGGCGCGACGATGTTCGTCAACTACGTCGCGAAGACCTGGATGGACTGGCTCGCCCGGCTCGGCGCCGCGATCGCCGAGGAGTCCGACGGCAAGGCGCCCGCCGCCTCGAACCCGTCGCTCGCGCCGTGGTCGCCGGAGCAGACGCAGTTCGTCGCCCAGCTCAAGTCGATCGCCGCACGCGCCCGGCAGGGCTACGAGGACATGCAGCTGCGCGAGGTCGCCGCCGCGCTCCTCGAGCTCGTCGAGCGCGCCACGGCGTTCGGTGCCGCGCAGCACCACCTGAAGGGCATCGACAGCCTGAAGACGCAGCGCGAGACCGGCCTCGCCCTCGAGCTATCGGCCGTCCGCACGCTCGCGATCATCGCCGCCCCGCTGATGCCGCTGGTCGCCGCGCAGCTGTGGGCCGTGCTCGGCTACCGCGGCGCGATCGAATTCTTCGACGAGGTCGGCCCGGTGGCGGCGGAGCAACCGATCGTCAGCGCCGCCTGGATCAACCGCGCCCTCTTCCCCGCCTGGATCTCGCTTGGCTGACACCGCGGACATCATCGTCATCGGCGGCGGTGTGATCGGCGCGAGCACCGCGTTTCACCTGGCGTCGCGGGGTGCGAAGCGGGTGGTGCTCGTCGACAAGGGAGCGATCTGCTCCGGCGAGACCCACAAGTCGGGCGGCTTCGTGCAGACGCACTGGGATCATCCCGGCGAGGTGAAGCTGATCGCGAAGGCACGCGAGATGTTCAGGAGCTGGGCCGAGGTCGTCGGCGGTTCGTGTGGCTGGGAGGAGAAGGGCTATCTCCACGTCACCGGCAGCCAGCGCGAGCCGGTGGTGCGGCGCACGCACCAGATGCTGCTCGATTTCGGCCTCGGCTCCGAGTGGGTGGAAGTCGACGAGCTGGCGAAGCGGTGGCCGCTGCTGAACGTCGAGGGACTGATCGGCGGCGCCTACGAGGCGACCAGCGGCTGGGCGAATCCAGTCGCGACCACGCGGAGCCTGGCCGACGCGGCGCGCGCGCGGGGCGTCGAGGTTCGCGAGCACACGCGCGTCACCCGGATCGTGCACGACGGCTCGAAGATCAGTGGCGTCGAGACCGAGCACGGCGCGATCGAGACCCGCGTGGTGGTGCTCGCCGCCGGACCGTGGACACCTGGGTTGCACGTCGGCGAGCCGTTGCCGATCCAGCTCGAGCGCGGCCAGGTCTGCTACCTGACGCGGCCCGGCGGGTTGCCCGATCGCGAGGTCGGCTTCTACGACGAGGTCACCGGCATGTACACGCACCCCGACGGCGATGCGAACC
>JAEYYY010000330.1 GCA_023430775.1 Pseudomonadota bacterium | reverse complement strand
GCGACGAGCCCGAGGATGACGAGCACGAGCGCCGCGGCGGCGACCGTGGTCCAGCGAAACACCTGGTCGGCGGGCCGGCGTCTTCCTCGGAGCTCGAACAGCTGCATGATGGATCTCCTCAGGGGACCTCGATCGACTCGATCTTCGCGAGCGCCCTGTCCTGGAGTGCCTTCGGGATCGGGGCGTAATCGATCTCGGCGAGGAGCTTCTGGCCGTCGGTGAGCAGGAACCTGAAGTACGCCTTGACGGCGGCGCCCTTCGCCGTGTCCTTCTGCTTCGCGTAGGCCATGCACCAGCTCTGTGCGGTGATCGGGTACGCCGCGTCGCCCTTGGCATCGAGCGCGGAGAACACCAGGTCGTCCTTCACTTCGATGCCATCACCCGCGGCGGTCACGCTCGCGGCATCGGGCAGGACGTAGTTGCCTGCCGAGTTCTTGATCGCCGCGATCGACAGCTTGCTGCCGTTGGCATCCGACAGATCGACGTAGCCGATCGCACCTGTCGTCGACTTCACGATCTGCGCGACGCCGCCGTTACCGTTACCGGCCTGCGTGTCGGTGGGCCACGCGACGGTCGAGCCGCTCTTCAGCTTCCATCCACCGCCCGCGGCCTGGTCGAGATACCTGGTGAAGTTCTCCGTCGTACCCGAGCCGTCGGAGCGGCGAGCGACGACGATGGCGAGCTCCGGGAGGTCGACGCCGGGATTGTCGTTCGCGATCGCCGGGTCGTTCCACTTCGTGATCTCGCGCTGGAAGATCTTCGCGAGCGTCTGCGCCGACAGCCGCAGCTTCGGAACGTCGGCCAGGTTGTAGCTGACCGTGATCGCGCCGAGCACGTTCGGGATGTAGAAGAGCTCGCCGCCCTTGACCTGCTTCGCATCGTCGGGCTTGTAGGGCGCGTCGGTGCACGCGAAGTCGACGACCTGGTCGGCGAAGTCCTGCCGGCCCTTGCCCGAGCCGCCGCCGCCGTAGTTGATGGTGATGTCGGGGCGCACCTTCTCGAACGCCTCGATCGCGACCTCCTGCGCTGCCTTCTGGAACGTCGCGCCGGAGGCATCGAGCGTCACCTTGTCGCCGCCAGGATGTTTGCTACCGCCGCAGGCGACGAGCGCCAGGGCCAGGAGTGGATGCCTCATGAAGATGCACGCACCCTAGCGACCCCGCGTGGCACATCCGCGAAAGCCGCGTGGCAGGACGGTGACGGTTACCGAACCACGACCAGCCGTGTCATCGCGGCCCCTCGGTCGCCCGCGGAAGTCGCAACCAGAAGATGCTGCCCGTCGGCGTGTTCGGCTCGACTCCGACCTCGCCGTTCATGCTCTCGGTCAGGTGCTTGACGATCGACAGGCCGAGCCCGGTGCCGCCGGCCTCGCGGGTGCGGCTCGGATCGACGCGATAGAACCGCTCGAACACGCGCTCGCGGTGCTTCGCTGCGATCCCCGAGCCGTCGTCGCGCACCTCGACCCGAACGCCCTCGCCATCCGGCCGGGCCTCGATCCAGACGTTGCGTTCGGTGTACTTGACGCCGTTGTCGACGAGGTTGACCAGGATCTGCTCGAGCGCCTTGGCATCCGCCTTGACGGCGAGCTGCGGCGGCACCGCGATCGAGATCGTGACGTTGCGCCTCGCCGTCTGCGGCTCGACGGCCGCGATCGACTGCTCGGCAAGCGCGCGCAACGGCACGCTGGTCAGCTCGAGCCGGTATTGACCGGCCTCGAGGCGAGAGAGGTCGAGCAGGTCGGCGAGCAGGCGCGCGAGCCGCTCCGCATTGCGATGCAGACCCTCGATCAGCTTCGGCGCCATCACCGGGTCGTCCTTCGCGCCGGCGAGCAGCGTCTCGGCGTTGGCGCGGATCACGGCGACCGGCGTGCGCAGCTCGTGCGACACGTTCGCCACGAAGTCGCGCCGCACGGTCTCGAGCTTGCGGACCGTGGTGACATCCTCGAGGAGCAGCACGCGGCCGGTGCCGCCGTACTTGTGCGCCACCCGGATCAGCGTCTTGATGCCGGTCCCGAGCTCGACCTCGGCCGATGCGGCCTCGTCGTGATCGATGAGGTCGAACACCTCCGGCACGCGCATGAACTCGATCAGCGGTTCGCCGACCGGCGAGCTCTGGACGCCGAGCATCGTGCGCGCGGCGTCGTTGAGGAGCTCGATCTTGTGAGCGTCATCGACGGCGATCACGCCCTGGGTCAGGCCATCCGCCACGGTCGACAGCAGCTCGCGTTCGCGCAGCAGTCCGCGATGCGAGCGCTCGGCATCCTCGGCCAAGAAGTTCACCCAGTCGGCGAGCTGGCGTTCGCTCGGGCCGGCCGCTTCCAGCTGCGGTACCCGGCGCGACGTGTCGCGGACGACGTCGCGAACTGCACCGGTGAGCTCGTCGAGCGGCTCGCGCGACCACGCGAGGACGATCCAGGCAGTCATCAGCACGATGCCTCCCACCACGGCACCGATCACGAAGGGAAGCTCGTCTTCGGTGACCTCGAGCAGGCGGAAGGCGATGACGGCCGCGATCGCTGCGAGCGCCGCGAGTACGATCACGCGAAACCGCAGCCGGGGCATGCCTCAGGCTACCGCCTCGTCGGGCTGGTCCTTGAAGCGATAGCCGACGCCGCGCAGCGTCTCGATATAGGCGCCGGCCTCGCCGAGCTTCTCGCGGAGACGCTTGACGTGGGTGTCGACGGTGCGCGTGGTGACCTCGGCCTCGATCCCCCAGACATCGGAGAGCAGCGCATCGCGGGTCTGCACGCGGCCCTTGCGCGACATGAATGCGTGGAGGAGGCGAAACTCGAGCGCGGTGAGCCCGACCTCGACATCGTCGACCCAGGCGCGATGGGCATCGCGATCGATCTTGAGTCTGCCGAACCGGATCAGCGACGGCTCGCCCTCGACGCGATGGACGCGGCGGAGCAGGGCGCGGATGCGCAGGATCAGCTCGCGGACGCTGAACGGCTTGACGATGTAATCGTCGGCGCCGACCTCGAAGCCGACCACGCGATCGATCTCCTCACCCTTCGCGGTGCACATGATCACCGGGATGTCGCGCGTGCGCTCCTGATCGCGCAGCCGCCGGCAGATCTCGGTGCCCGACAGGTCGGGCAGCATGAGATCGAGCACCACCACATCCGGCAGGGGCTCGCCCGTCGCGGCCGCGAGTCCGGCACGCCCCGAGTGTGCGAGTCGCACCTCGAATCCTTCGGCGCGCAGGTTGTACTCGACGGTGGTGGCGAGATCGACTTCGTCCTCGATGACCAAGACGAGCATGGTGGAGCCTTAGCACGGCCTCTGTGACGGCAGTGTGACGGGCCGCCGCCGGGGCAGTGACACTGGAGATCTCAATAATTGAGCTGGAGCTGGCCCCGGACGACGGTGCCGCGAACCTCGCTGTCGGCGATTTGCCGGCGCGCGTGGTCGAGCTCCAGGGTCAGCTCGATCCGCCTGTGGAAGTGCCATTCGGAACCGATCACCAGCTCGGTGGTCTCGTGCCGGGGCGCGTTGTTCTCCGTCTTGATGCCACCGTCGTAGTACGCGCCGCGCACGAACGGGAAGAAGTCGCCGACGTGCGCGATCACCATCGCGTAGCCGCCGTGCAGCTCGCCCTCGATGACCGCACCGCCGGCGAGCTCCGGTCCCCTGCCGACGTTGTATTCGGCCTGAAATCCGATCGGCTGCGGGTAGAGCACCACGTGCGCACCGACTCGCAGGTCGCGCGTCTCGGAGTTGCCGGCGATCCCGGCGTCGCGCTCGACCGTGATCTTGCCGGCGTACCCGTTCGCGCCGACCTCGAGAACCTGCCCGCCGAGCTCGAGCGGATAGGTGACGCGCGCGACGACGTGGCGGCTAGCGTTCTTGTCGTCGACGTTGATGCCCTGGCCGTTGTAGACACCGAGCGCGAGCACGCCGTAATCGCCCGAGCCCTTGAGGCCGCTCTCGATCAGCTGCTTGAACCGCTGGCGGACCTGCTTCGGCTCCCAGTACACGAACACGCCGAGGTCGCGCTCGCCGGGAACCCCGGAGTTGATCGGATCCGAACGATCGAGCGGGGCGCGGTTCTGGCTCGACTGCAGATTCTCGAAGCCGAAGGGCACCTTCGACTGACCGGCACGAACGCGCAGCTCCTTGTCGTGGTCGAGGAAGATGTCGCCGTACCAGTCGCGCATCCTGGCATCGGCGCCGGCGAATTCGGCCTGGAGGTACATCGCCAGGAACGGCGCGACGTCGCCCGACACCACGAGCCGTGCGCGCCGGATCGAGAAGCCATTGCCGGCGGCGATGTTCTTGTCGCCGAGGTCGTTCTCGAAATTCTCGTCGGTGGCGTGCAGCCGGTTGTAGCGAAGCTGGGCATAGCCCCGGATCGACAGCTTCTCGTACCAGGGCTTCTCCGGTTCTGCGGTGGCGGTGGCGGGGACCACCATGGCGATCATCAGGAAGGCGTTGCGAATGACCATCGCCTCGCAGGCTGCGCGTCGCGTGTGACGACGCCGCGACGGTCAGCCAACTCCTTCGCGGCGAGGTCTGGTCAGTCGTAGGGGTCTGGCCTCGGGTCACGAGCACCGTGGCGACCGAACCGCCACCACCAGTGCTCCGGCGGAATGCCCCACGGTCGCACGCTGTACGGACCGATGGCCTTCAGCGCCTCGTCGACATGCGAGGTGACCAGCCCGAGCTGAACAGCGACGCGCTCGCAGCGCTCCATCAGGAACGCGATCGCGGATCGATTGCTGTGCACGTCCAGCGGGTCACCGGTCTCTTCGAGCAGCTGTTGCAGCTTGTCGCGCGCCGCCGCCAGCTCGTCGGCGTGCGAGGCGATCCAGTCTGCGACGGCGACCTGCGAGTCGCGGTCGGCTGCGTTGTTGCAGCCGATCGCGAGCCAGGCCCGGACGAAGCTCTCGCGGAGATCGTCGTCCGAGAGCGGCAAGGCGGCGGTGGCCGCGGCGAGCTCGTCCGCGAGTGTTCGCGACGGGCCGTAGATCGCCTCGTCGATCTGCGCCGCGCCGAGCGTCGTCGAGCCGGTTCGTCTCGCGATCCGCACCGCGCGCTCCGCGACCCGAGGATCCATGTAGCGCTTGTCTCTCCACCATCCGATCACCGCGACGTCGTAGAACGGGAACAGGAACGACATCGCGAAGCCGTCGTCGCTCGAGATCTTGATGATGTCCTCGTACGCGACGCCGCGGTGCGAGAAGCTGGTGCTGTAGTTGCGGTCGTCTTCCTCCAGCCGCCAGCGATAGACCTGCCCGTCGACCACGACCGTCCTCCACGCCTCGTGAAACAGCCGCGACTCGAGCTCCTTCGCGAAGGCGGGCGTCGTCCAGTCGTCGCCGGCGAGCTCGCTTCCGATCTGGGCGACGAATTCTCCACCGGCCTGGTCGCCGTCGAACAGCTCGATCCGGAAGTAGAAGTGCTCGTGGTGCTGGTCGTGCGACTGGAACGTGGCCGACCAGAACTGGCCGTTGCCCAGGGGGCGCTTCTGGAACACGGGCCACTCGAACGCCATGTCGCGAGGGTACCGGGTAGTGTCGCGGCGATGCGCAAGGTCCTGTCGATCATTCTCCTGCTCGCTCGTCCCGCCGCCGCGGAGGAACACTCCGCCACCGCCGGCTACGATGACGGCAATGGCCAGGGGAGAGGCTTCACGATCACGAGCGACGACGAGCAGTTCTCGCTGCGGTTCGGCGGCCGCGTGCAGCCGTTTCTCAACCTGACGACCACGTCCGACGAGACCACCGGCAACTTCGAGATCCGGCGCGGTCGCCTCCAGCTCGACGGCAACCTGTGGGGCAAGCAGGTCGGCTACCGCTTCCAGGCCGACTGGGGCAAGGGGAACCTGAGCCTCAAGGACTTCTTCGGCGAGGTCGCGCTGGCGCGCCACACCTGGCTGCGCTTCGGGCAGTTCAAGAAGCCGTTCTCGCGGCAGCAGATCACGGCGTTCTTTCGCACCGAGATCACGGATCGCTCGATCACCGACAGGGCGTTCGGCGCCGGCCGCGACATCGGGTTCTCGCTCCACAACGGCTACGAGGGGTCGCCGCGGTGGGAGTGGACGATCGGCATGTTCAACGGCACCGGCGAGGCGTCGAAGCTGGAGGGCGTCACGCTCGACGCCGACGGCATGGTCGACACCAGCAAGGCGAGGTTCACCAACGTGCCGGTCGAGTTCAAACCGATCGTGGTCGCGCGCGTCGGTCACAACCACGGCAAGCTGCGCGGCTACTCCGAGGCCGACCTCGAGGGCGGGCCGCTTCGCTGGGGCGTCGGGCTGTCGCTGCAAGCCGAGGGTGATCTCGATCGCGACGACCAGTCGAATCAGAAGGCCGAGCTCGACTACATCCTCAAGTGGCACGGGCTATCGACGACGGGCGGCCTCTACGCGCAGACCGCGCAGGATGGCGAGCGCGTCACCGATCAGGGCAAGTCGCTGGTCGGCTTTCACGTCCAGGGCGGCTACATGCTCGCGAAGCACTGGCAGCTCGCGGGGCGCTACGCGATGGTCGGCGACACCAGCATCGGCGGCACGCAGCCGGCAGACCAGCAGGAGATCGCGATCGCGACCAACTACTACGGTCACGGCCACGACGCGAAGTTTCAAGGCGCGGTGAGGCTGTTCAAGAACGGCGAGGCCAGGTTCACCGACTTCGTGCTCGTCGAGATCAGTGCGAACTTCGGCTGGTGATCACTTCGCGGCGAGCTTGAGGAGCTGACGCTGCGCGCGCCGTAGCGCGACCAGCGAGGACAGGCGCGCGATCAGGATCGGCACCGACGCGTCGCGCGCGAGGAAGTCGCTGCCACCGGCGGCGAGCGCGAGCAGCGTGGTGGCCTCGTCGTCGCGCTCGGTGACGAACACGATCGGTACCTGGGCGAGCTCCTGGCGTTGCCTGAACCGACGGCAGGCGTCGAGCTGACTGATGTCGAACAGGACGACGTCGGGATCGAACTCGACCGCCTTCGCCAGGGCATCGTCGCCGGTGGCGTACGCGCGGACGTGGAACAGGTTCTCCTCGAGCCGCTCGGTCATCGCCTTGCGCCGCGCGTCGTCGTGGTCGAGGAGCAGCACGCGGCCGCGACTCGAGATGGCAGTCTTGTCGTCGTACTCGCTCACATCACCTCTCGGAGATCGCCGTGATCGTCATGGTCTGGTTGTGGAGCTGGCAGCTCGCGTCCGGCGCGGTCGGGCAGATCTCGCCGTACGAGTAGAAGCCGGTCATCACGCCGTCGCCGAGCACCTCCTGCACGGCCTCGACCTCCTCCTCGATGCGTTGCTTGAGCACCAGCTTGCGGCCGACGCACGAGATCAGGATCGCGAGATCCGGCTTGCTGCCGCGGACGCCGTCGAACGCGCCCTTCGCCGCGCCCGAGGCGCCCTCGACCAGGCGATCGAAGTTCGCCTTCATCAGCTGCGCGGTCGCGCCCTCGGGCATGTCGCCGGCGAACGTCAGCGACTTCGCCGCCTCGTCGACGGCGAGGATCGTGCGCACCAGCGTCTCCTGATCGCCCTTGCGGCGGATCGAGAGCGGGAACAGCAGGCCGGTCGCGGGGAGTCCGGCGGCGTGCTCGCCGAGGTAGCTCTTGTACAGATCGAGCGCCGGCTTGCCGTCGAGCTCGTGGAGCACGTTGCCGCTGGACCTGGTGATGATGCGCTGCGGTCCGAACGGATCCCAGCCACCGAGCGAACCGAAGCCGACCTGGATGTTGTCGCCGTAGAACCCGATCGCACCGACCGAGCCGGCGATCGGCGTCTCGTTGGTGATGATGTACGTGGTCTCGAAGCGCGCGCCGTCACCGGCAAGACCACCGGTGATCTGGACGCCGGGCGGCAACGCCGCGAGCAAGCCGCGCACGAGATCGCTGCCGTTGACCTTCTGGCCATCGGAGATCACGAACAGGTGGCGGAGGTTCTCCTTCGGCAGGGCCGCGGCGAGCCGGGTTCCGGCGTCGACGCTATCGGCGCAGTCGGCCATCCGCACCTGCGCGAGCTCGATCCGGGTGTGCGCGAACTGCACGGCGGTGGTGACCAGCGAATCGTCGTAGACGCGCGTGCCCGCGATCTCGCCGGCGGTGGTGCACCCGAACAGGTGCGCCTTCGGGTACGCGCTGCGCACCTCGTCGATCCATCTGGCCTCGACGACCTGCTTGGTGCCGCCGAAGATCAGCACGAGCTGCGCGTCGGCCAGCGCCGAGCCCTCCGTCCATCCCGCTGATTCGGACCACCGCCGTTGCACGAGCTTCATCGAAATCTCCCCTGCAGCAGGCAAAGAGTATCGCAGCGCGTAGGATGTGCGGGTGAAAGCTCGCTCTCTTCACTCGACGCTCACGGCAGATGCGCGCATCCGCCTCACTCTCGACGATCTCGACCTCGGCGAGCCCGCTCCCGACGAGGTGATCGTTCGGGTCGACGCGACGCCGGTGAACCCCACCGATCTCGCGCTGATGCTGTCGGGTGCCGATCTGTCGCGCGCCGCCGTCAAGGATGGTGCGGTGGAAGCGCCGGTGCCTTCGGTCGTCGTGCAGATGTTCCCCGGGCGCGTCGATCAGCGGCTCCCCGTCGGCTCGGAGGGCAGCGGCACGGTGGTTGCCGCGGGTGCGAACGCGCAACCGTTGCTCGGCAAGCTGGTCGCGACCTCGGGTGGCATGTTCGCCACGCATCGCAAGCTGCCAGCCGCGGCGGTGCGCGAGCTGCCGGCGGGCGCGACGGCGGAGCAGGGCGCGTCGTCGTTCGTCAACCCGGTGACGGCGCTCAGCTTCGTCGAGACCATGCGCGCCGAAGGTCACAAGGCGATCGTGCACACCGCCGCCGCGTCGAACCTCGGCCAGATGCTGGTCAAGATCTGCGCGGCCGACAAGGTGCCGCTCGTCAACATCGTGCGCAAGCCGGAGCAAGTGGCCCAGCTGCGTACGCTCGGCGCGGAGTACGTCCTCGATAGCAGCACGCCGACGTTCCGCGAGGACTTGGTGAATGCCATCGGTGCGACGGGCGCCACGCTGGCGTTCGACGCGATCGGCGGCGGCAGCCTCGGCTCGCAGATCCT
Organism: Pseudomonadota bacterium; assembly: GCA_023430775.1. Taxonomy (GTDB): domain Bacteria; phylum Myxococcota_A; class Polyangia; order Haliangiales; family Haliangiaceae; genus JABFXX01. The sequence goes on along the minus strand of JAEYYY010000330.1, from coordinate 6,332 downwards.
CGATGCCATGGAGCGCGTCGCCGTTCGCTCGATGACCACGTTCAGCCACTACGGATCGCCGGCGCTCAAGCAGCTCTACATCTACGGCGGTCTCGATCGCTCGCCGACGCAGCTCACCAGGACGTTCGGGCTGACCTGGAGCGTGGCCGGCTACCTGGTGATGAACGCGCTGAAGAAGCTCGGCCCGGAGGCGGCGAACCGGATGTTCCGCCGCGTCGCGAGCGAGCTGACCACGACGTTCGCGAGCCACTACACGGCGCGGATCACGCTCGATCAGCTACTCGACCTCGAGACGCTGCGAGCCTGCGCACGGATGTCGACCGGCGAGAAGTACCTGATCGTTCAGTGAACGCCGGGTGCGAGGGTCGCGTGACACCGTTAGTCAATTGTCATCGGTATCGATCGCGGCGGCGGCGGCAGCCTCGACCCTGCGATCGGCGCGCAGCGATTCGTTGTCCCACGCCGCGTCGGCTTCCTCGAGCATGTTCGGATCCTCGCCGCGCATCAGCCGCTCCGCCTCGTCGAGCGCGCCGCGCGTGCGCCGCAGCCGGCCTTCCTGATCGGCGTCGAGCTGTCCGAGCTCCTCGATCAGCGACTCCTCGTGGACGCGCCAGCGGGTGGCCAGGCGGTGGGCGGTGTTCGCGCGATAGCCGAGCTCCTGCAGCGCGGCAACGCCGGACTCCCAGGCGGACGAGAACGTCTCGCGAAACACCTTCTTCACCCCGGCGCGACGCAGCTCCCAGTAGTGCTGGCGATCCTTCGCACGCGCGATGATCGGCAGGTTTGGATAATGCTCGCGCACCTGCTTCGCGATGCTGGTGGCCTGCTCGGCATCGTCGACGGCGAGCACGAACAGCTTCGCGTGGTGGCAGCCGGCGGCGTGCAGGAGATCCATGCGCGAGGCGTCGCCGTAGTAGACCTTGATACCGAGCCGGTTCACGAAGTCGACGATCTCGGGATCGAGATCGAGGATGGTGAGCGGGATGCGATTCGCGCGCAGCAGGCGGCCGACGATCTGACCGAACCGGCCGTAGCCGGCGATGATGACGTGCGCGCCGTCGTCGTGGACCTCGTCCTGCGGGCGCTCCTCTGCCTTCGAGGTGACGCGCGGCAGGATCACGCGCTCGAGCAGGATGAACATCGGCGGCGTCAGCACCATCGAGATCGCGACCGAGGCGACGAGCAGCCCCTCGAGCTCCGGCGAGAAGATGCCGCCCTTCTTGCTGCTGCCCTCGGAGAGCAGCACGAAGGCGAACTCGCCGATCTGCGCGAGCGAGAATGCGAACAGCCAGCGCGCGGGGCGATCGAGGCCGAACATGCGGCCCAGCGTGTAGAGCACGCCCAGCTTGAGCGCCATCGAGCCGAGCACGATGCCGGCGATGATCAGCGGCTCGCTCGCGATCAGGCCGAAGTCGATCTGCGCGCCGACCGAGATGAAGAACAGGCCGAGCAGCATGCCCTTGAAGGGCTCGATGTCGGTCTCGAGCTCGTGGCGATACTCGCTGTCGGCGAGCACCACGCCGGCGAGGAACGTACCGAGCGACGCGGACAGACCGACGAGCTGCATCAGCAGCGCGATGCCGACGACGATCAGCAGCGCGGCGGCGGTGAACGACTCGCGCAGCTTCGCCGCGGCGAGGAACTGGAACACCGGGCGGATGATGTAGCGGCCGATGCCGACGACGGCGGCGACCGCTCCGAACACGAACAGGCCCGACAGCCAGGCGGGGCGGCCGGTCTGCGAGGTGACGTCGGTGACCTCCTTGACGACCTGGACGCCGAGCAGCGGGAACACGGCGAGGATCGGGATCACCGAGATGTCCTGGAACAGCAGCACCGAGAACGCCGATTGCCCGCCGGAGGTCTTGAGCATGCCGCGCTCGGTGAGTGTCGAGAGCACGATCGCCGTCGACGAGCCGGCGAACGTCAGGCCGATGGCGAGCGCGACCTTCCAGTCCTGACCGAGGGCGAGCGCGCCACCGGAGATCACGGCGGCGCTGAGCGCGACCTGTAGCCCACCGAGCCCGAAGATCGGCCGCCGCATCTGCCACAGCAGCGCCGGCCGCAGCTCGAGACCGACGAGGAACAGCATCATCACCACGCCGAACTCGGCGAAGTGCATGACGTGGTGGCCCTCGCCACCGACCAGGCCGAGCAACCACGGGCCGATCACCACGCCACCGACGAGATAGCCGAGCACCGCACCGAGCCCGGCGCGCTTCGCGATCGGCACGAAGATCACGGCGGCCGCGAGATAGATCACCGCCTGGACGAGGACGTTGTCGGTCACGCGACCTCCCTCCGGAGCACGTCGTCGAGCGTCAGCGCGAGGTTCTCGGCCGCGGCGGCACGGTCGAGATCGATCCGATCGTCGCGCAGCGCCTCGAGCAGCCGCACGTAGCTCGTGCGCGCCGCCTTGACATCGTCATCCCCGCTGACCCGCAGCGCCGCGTGCACCGCGAACGGCGCCAGGAACCGCATGCCGCACAGATACGCCGTCTGATCCCACGGCGCGAGCAGCTCGCGGATCGTGAACCGGTTGTAGCCGCCCTTGCGGTACGCGGCCTCGGGCCCACCGGTGGTGATCGCGTTGAGCGTGATCTTGCCGCGCAGCTTGGTGCCGCCCTCGCCATAGGCCCAGCCGTGCTCGAGCACCAGGTCCTGCCACTCCTTGAGGATCGCGGGCGACGAGTACCAGTAGAACGGGTGCTGGAACACGAACACGTCGTGCGAGAGCAACAGCTCCTGCTCGCGCGCGACCTCGATCGCCATCGTCGGATACGCCTCGTAGAGGTCGTGGATCGTGACGTTGGCGAGCCCGCGGATGGCGTCGACCAGCCGGCGGTTGACGCGCGAGCGTTCGAGCACCGGGTGCGCGAACAGGACCAGAACCCTCCGCATGACCGGGATCGTTGTTACCACTGTCGCCGCCCGGCCGGTGCCTCGCGACGCCTCCCCGATCGGTCAACACCGTCGGTATACTCCGCTGCGTGCGCTGGGTCTTCGCGCTCGCGATCGCAGCTGGCTGTTATCGGCCAGCTCCGAGCCCCGGCGCGCCGTGCGCACCCGGCGGTGTCTGCCCGACCGGCCTCACGTGTGTCGCCGACCTGTGCGTCGTGCCGGGCAGCGGTCCCGTCGCGGATGCGCCGGGCGACGCACCGGAGAACGACGCGCCACCGAGCGACGGTCCACCACCGGTGAACGGTTCGGGCTGCGCCGACGGCGAGCGCGAAGGCTTCCTCGACCCCGACGAGTTCCCGACGATCGCCGGCTGTCAGGCGAGCTGGTCGGGCCTGAAGGATCTGCGCGCCGACAACACCGGCAGCGCGTGCGGCGACGATCTCGGCAGCTGCGACGAGCCCGCCGACGCGTGTGAAGCGGGCTGGTCGATCTGTGGCCTGGAAGGCGCTCCGAGCCAGATCTCGGAGCAGGTCGACGGCGAGCAATGTGCGGCCGCGGGTGGCGGCAGCGGTGCGTTCGTCGCGGCGATGTCGCATTGCACGCTGTTCGCCGATCCGGTGTGCGAGTACGACGAGCCGTATCCGTGCACACCGTCGGGCGACTGCTCCGAGCCGGTGTGCTGCGGCCCGGAGTGCACGACCGATGTCGGCTGCAAGGACGGCGTCTATCCGGGCACCACGGCGGCGGGTGGCGCCAACGCTGCCGGCTGCGGCTCGCTCGACGCGTCGACGCAGACCGGCATCCTCTGCTGCAAGGATTAGCGCGCGAAGCCGGCCAGCACGGTCGCGATGCGCGAGAACACGGTGCACGACGAGGCCGTGGCCACGGCATCGAACACCTGCGCGTCGTCGGAGAGGCCGAGCGAGCGCACGCGCTGATAGGCCACGGGACCGAGCCGCCATGGCGCGAGCGTGACAACGTCGGCGAGCTCGACGAGCGCGTGATCGAGCTCGTCGACGGGATCACCGCCGAGCCCGCGGGTGTCACCGATCCGCGTCGCGACCGCACGTGCGATCACGGCGCGTCGCCGGCGATCCAGCGACCGCGTCTCGCGATCGAGTGCGTGGGCCTGCCACGCGGTATAGATCTCGGCCACCCCGGGCCGCAGCTCGAGCTGGATCGGCCCCACCGCGGCGGGCGGCGGATCCTCCGGCATCGGCCACGGCTCGACCTCCGGCCGGGCGCGCGGCGCACCGAACCGATCCGGATAGTCGGCCTCGACATCGACCGCGTCGGCGATCCGGTTGAGGTGCCCGAAGTTCGTCGCCTGCAGCACGACGTGAAGGATCGAGGCATCGTCGAGGCCCGCGCCGCGCGCAGGCTCGAGATCGTCGGCGGTCAGCGACCACGGCGTGGCGGTGACCGCATAGGTCAGCGCGGCGATCGCGGCGATCGTCTCGTCGTCGTGACGCGCGAGCTTGCGCGGCGAGGCGAGCGCCTCGCGGGAGAGAGCTTCGTCATCGAGCGCGGCACGCAGAAACTCTGCGTGAGCGACCATTCAATAGAAACATTGATTGAGTCGTGACGTGATCGTGGCGATCAGCTCGCGCTGCGCCCACGCCAGCGGGCCCTGCCCGTTGACCGCGCCCGACGCCGCGAACACGCGCGCCATCAATCCGGCATCGAGGCTGTGGGCACGGATGATGCCCGGCAGCCCGCCGTGAGATGGCTGATAGACCGGCTGCATCTTGCGCGCACGCATCCGCTCGTAGTTCGCGGCGAGCTCGCCGGTGGCCTCGCCGGGCTCGATGATCGTCAGGTGCGCCATGCCGCGATCATAGCCGAGAAGGGTCAACGCGCGGCGAACGGCACGCCGCCGGCCGGCGCGAACGGCACGGGCGGTGGCACCTGCTCGTGTCCCGGCACCGCGGTGACCACGCGATACTCGCAGCCCGCGATCAGCTGGCTCGCCGCGTTGCCGTCGATCCACGCCAGCTTGCTGGTCACCGAGCCGAAGTTGTTCGAGTGGTCCTGCATCAGCCAGTAGCGCTCGCCCGCCTCGACGGAGACCACCGTGCGCCCCGGATTGTCGACGGAATCGAACGTGTCCGACACGATGACGTGGTCGCCGGGCTCCGCCTCGTAGCAGAAGTAGCTATCGCCCTTGGTGGCGCCGACCAGCGTCTGGTTGTCGTGAACGATGAACGTCACCGCGCGTGCATACGGCGACGATCGAATCACGCAGATCGTGGCGACGTCGGGACGCGCCGGACCGAAGGCCGGGATCGCCGGCGTGGTGGAACCGCTGGTCGAGTAGGGAGAACAGGCCGCGAGGGCCAACAGCGCAAGCGTCCTCATGCGGCGAGTTTGTCCCCGCAGCCGCCTCAAGCGTTGCCCGAGAATCACCAGCGCCCTGGCATTTCCTGGCCGACCGAGACTCGACAGCTTCCGGGCGTGAGCGAGCAGGACTTCGAGGACCGCACCGCTCCCTCGGCTGACCGAAGACGCGCGATCGATCGTCATCACCACACCGGACCGGCATCAGCGCGATCGGCATCGCAATGCGCTCGACGCGCCCCACGCTCTGACGGCTTCGCAACCGGCCGCTACGGCTGAACGCCCGCGCGGTTCGTGCTCATCGACGTCGACGCGCTTCTGCCTCGGTCGGGGCACTCGCCCTGCGAACCAGCGCGCGCCGACAGCGCACAGCACCCCGCGCGGCTTGGCGATCGGGCGATCGCAGACGCGTGGTGCAGGGCGCTCGTCACGGTCACTGCGCGCTTGGTTCGCGACGGGCGAGAGGCCCCCCTCGGCGGCGGAGCATTCAATTCCAGGGACGCCCGTCGTGCCAACCTCAAACATCACCGCGCTGAACGCGTGCCGCTTGATCGGGACCACGTGGTTGTGGAGTGCTGCGGCAGCGGCTTGAAGTTGCCCCGGTTTGGCGGACCCCGTTACTTGGCCAACTTCAGGTCATGAAGACGGAAGGCATGAACGCAGGGCCTCGCGTATCACGCGTTCAAGCGTGTCGTAGCCGTTGCGCATCGCCTGGTCCACGGCCTTGCCGGCCTCGCCCGAGCGGTAGCCAAGGGTCGTGAGAGCCATCCGCGCTTGAGAGCGGATGCGTTCGCGCTCGAAGCGGCTGGGCACGGATGGCGAAGTGTCCGCGTGGTCGCTCGGCTCGGTTGCGTTCGCGACAGACTTCGTCGGCAGGGGTTGCGACCCAGCTCCTTCGTCTTCATCGCGATCTTGGAAAGCATTCGTGCTCACGTGAGCACTCGGATCGAAGGTGGTCGCTGCTGGATTCGGAGATGCCGAGCCCGTTCGAGTCCATTCTTCGTCGCGGTCATGACGAGCATTCGTGCTCACGTGAGCACTCGGATCAAAGACGGTCGCTGATCGCGTCGGAGGGACCGAGCCGGTCCAAGTAC
>JAEYYY010000381.1 GCA_023430775.1 Pseudomonadota bacterium | reverse complement strand
GCCCACCGGTGGGCAGCCCGCGATCAACCGGCCCGCCGGCGCGAAGGCACCGCCGGGCATGTCCGACGCCGACGTCGACGCGCTGTACAAGAAGTACGTGCAGGCGAAGGAGATGGTCGGCGAGCAGACCAACGCGAACACCTACGGGAAGCTGCTCAACACGATCAACGCGCAGGCGCCGAAGATCATGGAGCAGTACAAGGCGAAGGGCGTCGACTTCTCGGTCGTGGTCAAGGACAACCAGGTCATCATCAAGGCCAAGCCGAAGCCGTGAAGTGGTTGGCGGCGGCATCGATCCTTCTCGGCTGTACGACGATCAAGCCGAGCGCGTCACCGAAGGCGGGGAGCTGCACGCCGGCGTCGCTCGCGCACAGCATTCAACCTCGGGTAGCAGAGGGAGCCGCGAGCGGTCGTGACTACGTGGTCGCCGCAGCCTGCAAGCCGCAACTCGATACGCGAGTCTCGGTTCGCATGTGGTGTGGCGGCGCGAGGCCTCTTGCACACGAACCGCTGATTTGGGACGAGGACTCGCTGTGCTGGATCGAGCTGACGGCGTCTTCGCCGTCAGTGGACCGGGCGGACTTCATTCGCGTCCTCAGCGCTTCGATTCCCTGACACGAGCTCTCGCGATACCTGGCGTTTGATCACTTCACGCACGCAGCGGACGTGGTGAAGCGATCGCCGGTGACGTCCCACGTCGTCGCGAATGGCTTCGACAGCGTCGCGAGACGGGTGGCGATTTCCTTTCTCGCTGCGCCGGTCGCGGGAATCGGGTGCGTGATCGGGGTGCGGATCTGGACCGCCGGATCGAACCCGATGGCGTCGAGGCAGGGCTTGTCACCGGCGTAGGTCAGGTGCAGCACGCCGGTGTTGCGGATGCGCTCCTTGCCGTTCGGGAACACGAAGTTGCCGAGCGAGTACGCGATGACGCCGCCCTTGTAGCGTTCGATGCCTTGCAGCACGTGCGCGTGGTGGCCGATCACGGCATCGGCACCGGCGTCGATGAACGCGTGCGCGGTGTCGATCTGCCAGCGCGCCGGTGCATCGACGTACTCCTGGCCCCAGTGGATCTGGACGACCAGTAGATCGTGGGAGCCGCGGGCCGCTTCGATCACCGGGACGAGCTGGTTCTCGAGCGCGGGGGCAGGGACGTACGCGATGTGCGGGCCCGGATCACGCAGCGGCGCGCGATTGGTCTGCGCCGTCGCCGCGATGAAGCCGATCTTCCAGCCTTTGACCTCGAGCGTCTCGACGAAGAAGCGGTTCGCGCGGTCCTTGCGCGCGGCACCGACGTACTCGATGCCGAGCTCGTCGAGGATCTCCGGTGTCTCGACGAGGCCGGGCACGCCGTTGTCGAGCTGGTGATTGTTGGCGAGCGTGACGGCGTCGAACCGGCCATTGCGCGCGAGCACCGTGGTGCGCTCGGGCAGCGTGACGAAGCGCTTGTTGCCCTTGCCGTCGTGCGGGCCGCCGTTGTTGGGCAGCTTGCGGGTGATCGTGGTCTCGAAGTTGCCGAAGGTCAGATCGGCCTCGAGCTTGGCCTCGATGTCGACGAGCGGATCGTGCTTCTCGACGAACTGCGGATCGTAGTGATCGTCGAAGTAGCCGCCGAACATCAGATCGCCGACGAACGCGAGATCGAGCTTTGCAGCGCGTGCGGGTTTCGCGGGCACGGGCGCGGCGGCATCGGCGACGGCGAGCGCGGCATCGGGTGTGACCGCGGGAGCAGGCGCGGGCGGAGGCGACGTCGGTGCGGGAGCACGTGCGTGCTCTTCGGAGCCCGAGCAGGCGAGGAGCAGGACTGGAAGAATGCGCCGCAGCATCGAACCCGCGAAGCTTCGCACGGTAGAGTCAGCCATGCCGTTCTCGGCGGAGTTTCGCTGCATCGCCGGCTGCCCGGGCGGATATCCGCTCGAGCAGGTCATCTATCGCTGCCCCAGGTGCGGTGATCTGCTGGAGGTCGCGCACGACCTGGCCGCGCTGAAGACCAGGAGTGCGGACGACTGGAAGGCGCTGTTCGGGCAGCGATGGCGCTCCGTCGAGGAGCCGCACGGCAGCGGCGTGTGGGGCAAGCACGAGTGGGTGGCGCCGGGGCTCGACACCGCGAACATCGTGTCGATGCTCGAGGGCTGCACGCACCTGACGCCGGTGCCGCGCTTCGCGCGCGATCTCGGGCTCGGCGAGGTTCGCGTCAAGCAATGCGGGACGTCGCACTCGGGGTCGTTCAAGGACCTCGGGATGACGGTGCTGGTGTCGATGGTGCAGCAGATCATGAAGCGCGGAGGAAACCTCCGTGCGGTCGCGTGCGCGTCGACGGGCGACACCAGCGCGGCGCTCGCGGCGTATGCGGCGGCGGCCGGGATCCGCAGCGTCGTCATCCTGCCGCGCGGCAAGATCTCGACCGCGCAGCTCGTGCAACCGCTCGCCGCCGGTGCACTCGTGCTCGCGATCGATACCGACTTCGACGGCTGCATGAAGCTGGTGCAGGAGCTCGCCGACAAGGAGGGCGTGTACCTCGCGAACTCGATGAACTCGCTCAGGCTCGAGGGTCAGAAGACCGTCGCGATCGAGATGGTGCAGCAGCGCGGCTGGCGCGTGCCCGACTGGGTGGTGATTCCCGGCGGCAACCTCGGCAACGTCAGCGCGCTCGGCGCCGGCTTCGAGATGATGCTCGCGCTCGGCTTGATCGATCGGCGGCCGCG
>JAEYYY010000324.1 GCA_023430775.1 Pseudomonadota bacterium | reverse complement strand
CGCCTTGCGCGGGAACGCGCCGGGCGCCGCCACGCTGCGCCCTGCAGGCCTCCGCGCGGAGGCATGCGCCAGGCAGAGCGCCGGCAGTCGAGCGGGCGCCCGTCACTGTTACCGCGCGGCGCCCGCGGACGGGCGAGAGCCCCTCGCGCTCCGCCCCGGGGAGAGGAGCTTGGGAAAGATAGACAGACCGCAAGCAAAGGAACCGTCATGAGCAACTTCGTCGCATATACAGTCGCCCTCGATCTCGTTCGCGCGCTGCGCCCCATCGTCGAGCAGCTGCGCTCGCACAGCAGCGAGCTCTCCGATCAAGTGGAGCGCGCAGGCACCAGCATCGTTCTCAACATCGGCGAGGGAAATCGTCGAGCAGGAAAAGACCGCCGCCGGTTCTTCACCTATGCACAAGGGAGTGCGTCGGAGATCCAGGCCGCGCTCGATGTCGCCGAGGCGTGGGGCTGGCCGATCGATGGTGCCGCGGCGAAGCGTCTTGTCGATCGCGAGCTGCGGTTGCTCTGGGGGCTGACGCACGCGAGCGTTGACCGTTCGGTCCGCGGCGGATGAAGCCGCACGTCCCGCGTCGGACGTGTGCTCACGCTCCCGATCTCGAGTGCAATCGTTCCTCGGTTCCGCGGAACCGACTACGCGACCGCGTACGCGGGCTCGAGCGCCTCGACCTCGGCGTCCATCTGGCCCGTCACCATCTTCTTCCACATCCGCAAGTCGCCGCGCAGCGACCACAAGACCTGCTTCGGGCCGAGCCACGAGGCCGGCTTGTTCTTCTCGAACACGAAGTGGCCAACCCACGCGAGGCCATACCCCGCCACCGGCGCCGCCAGCAGCGCGGGCGGATAGAACGGCGCCACGGCCACGCAGCCCATCGCGATCGTGGTGCCGACGAAGTGCAGCTGACGGCACGTCTTGTTCTTGTGCTGCGAAACGTAGAAGGGCCAGAACTCTTCGAAGTTCTCGGGATGCTCGGCGCTCATGGCGCGCACTATGGCCGGCGTCGGCCGCGGCTGTCGATACGATAGTTTCGGTATCCGTACGTCGCGCCACCCATCGCATCGAGGTCGAACGGGTCGCCATACTCGTCGCCGCCATACGCGGCTCCGCCGAAGGCGTTCGCGGGGGCCGGCGTCAGGTGCACGACGATCGTCTCCTCGCGAAACCTACCCTTGAAGCCACCGCGGCCGACCGGCTTGAACGTGCCGTGCAGCTCCTGATCGCAATCGCCGTCGGGACAGAACATGTGGCCGGCGAACGAGAAGCCGTCGCGCTCGTCGAGGGCGATGCGCCCGCGAATGCGCTGCGAGCCGCCGAGCTTCGCGAGGACGAGGCCGTCGTCCGTCTTCTTGATCATGCACGCGTAGCGCGGGTACTCGTAGCCGTCCTCGTCGATCGAGCACCAGTACGAGCCGGTGATGTCACGCGTGGTCGAATCGAGTGGGGTGCTCGGTGCGCTCGCGGGAGGATTGGTAGTCCAGCACGCGGCCGATACGAGAACGACCACTACAATCACACGCATCCTGTGAAGACTGCAGCTCGCTGATGTCCAACGCAACCAATACTCGATTCGAGGTATTGTGGCTCGTGCGCCGTTTCTTGGCTCTCGTGCCCATACTCGCCTGCGGCGACAACCTGCAGGGCGTGCCCTTCGACCAATTCGAGGACGCACTACTGCGTGCACGTTGTGCGCGATTCACTCGATGTGGACTGGTCGCCCAGCTTGATTCTTGTGAGAGCTTCTTCCGAGAACGCCCTAACTTCGACCGTGATACAGCAGTCGCCGCCCGAGTGGTTCACTACTCTGGTGCAGCGGCCGAACTCTGTTTGGATGCGCTCGCGTCGCAGTCGTGCGACACATCGTCGCGCGAGGGACGTCTCGTTCCAGAAGTCTGCGAGAAGGTGTTCGCCGGGCAACTGGATGGCGGCGCGGATTGCGCGTCCGACGAGGAATGTGAGTCCGGCGTGTGCGTCAAACCTTCATGCTCCGAGTTGTGTTGCTCGGGTGTGTGTCGTCCCAAGTCCACGCCTCAACCGGCAGGCGCGCCTTGCGAGATCGATTTGGATTGCAGGCATGACCTGTTCTGCAATCGTGACAATCGATGCAGTCAACTCATCCCAGAGGGAGGGCCTTGCGACGACGACAACGAGTGCGTGTATGGATCGGCGTGCATCGGCCCTAGCGAGTTCATGTCAGGTACGTGTCGACCGGCTCCTGCACTCGGAGAGGAATGCCCCTACCTGCGGTGTGCGGAGATCGGAGCGGTGTGTCGGGATGGGTTGTGTGTTCCATTGGGACTTGCTGGGAGCCCCTGCACGACAGCCAAGGAGTGTTCGCCGTTTCTCCTTTGCAACCGAGACTCTCAGCGTTGCGAGGAGGTGCCATCCCTTGGAGAGCCATGTTCGACCATTTGCGCGGGCGAGGCTTGGTGCGACGGCTCACTCTGCTTGGCTCCCAAGGAGAATGGCGAGCCGTGCGGGGCGAGTGACCAGTGTTTGAGTCTGAATTGCGAAGAAGGAGTTGCCTTCGACGCGTGTGGCGCCTATCCGCGTTGTTTCCCGTAGTCAGACGTTTCGGATGCTTGCCGATTGCGTCAACGGTCTGACCCGATCTCGCCTTTCTCGTCAGCGCGGTGGTGATCGCCGCGCGACACCCCGTCGTCGAGCGCGGCTTATTCATCAGCCCGTCGCTCTTTCTGCAGCTTCACTGCTCACGCTGACCTGTTCGCGTTCCTCTGGATGGGCGCACAAACGAAAACAGCGGGTCTGCCTGACCCGCTGTTTATGAGGGATGTACGTAGCGTTACGGAGCGACGACTCGAATCTTCGGATTCTTGTTGTTGGGGTCCGTCGGCGGGAGACCACCAGCGAGGTTGGGTCCCGGGTTGTGACAATACCAAGTGAATTGGGCCCCGTCTGCCGATCCCTCCGCGACGGTCCGCTCGTAGGCCTGGTCGGTGGTGATGGTCGATCCGTCCGGTTGGTGATTGATGCCATACGAACCACCGTCCGAATGGATCACCATCGTGATCGCACCCTTGTTGAGGAAACGAATCTTCGTACCCTCAGTCACTTCCATGATCTGGTTGTCGGGATAGGCGTAAACGCATTGCCCACCGTTGTTGGTCAGGGCGAACG
>JAEYYY010000254.1 GCA_023430775.1 Pseudomonadota bacterium | reverse complement strand
CGGGTGGTCTACGGCGTGCACCATCAGGCGCCAGCCATGGCTGCCGAATCGACCGCCGTCAACGCGTTGATCCATCTGGTGCAGGCACGGCGATTGGATTCCGACGAGGATCCGGTGCCCGATCTGTTCTCGACGGCGCCTCCCAAGTCGATCGCGCAGCGCACCATCGGCATGCCGGCAGACCCGCGCCCGATGGCTCCGGCCGTGGTCCCTCCAGCGCCGCCGCGCGTCGCGAGCGGGACAAAGCCGCCGCCGATCGCCGAGGCCAAGACCATCGTCCCCCACGCTGGCGTACCGATCCAGCCGCCGCTGCCATCGAAGCCTGCGGTGGTCCAGCACGACGACGAGCAGACCGCGCTGTGGGATAGCAACGCGCAGGTCGAGACGGCTCCGGCCGTTCCGGCGATCGCGCCGCACATCGCGACGGTCATCGCGCAACCCGCGGTGCCGTCGATCCTGCGTGGTCCGGTCGCGCCCGCGCCCGATCCGCGCGTCATGGAGGCCGCGCGCGCAGCGCATGCAGCCGCGCAGCGCGGGGAGCCGGTATCGCCTCGCCATGGCCGCCCGGCGACGGATCCGCGCGTCGATGCCGCCGCCGCCGCACGCGCGGCGCAGCAGCGGATGCCGGTGGCCGCGCATCCGGTCTCGCTGTCGCCGCAGTATCCGGCGAGGGCGTACGCCGTCGGCGGGGGCTCGATCCATGTCTCGAACCCGCACCTACCTCACATCCCTCGCACGCCGACCGCGGCACCGGCGCCGTATCTGGTCGCGCGCGAGCTGATGACCTCGGCGGTGCGCAGCTGGGGTACGCTGGTCGTGGTGTGCGTGCTGGCGCTCGGCGTCGGCGCCTACCTCGCGATCGCGAGCAAGGGCGACGACAAGCCCGAAGCGCCGACCGATCGCGATCGCGCGATCGCGATCATGAACGGCACCGCGCAGCCCGAGACCGTGGTCGCCGCGCCGAGCGTGGTCACCGCGCCCGAGGTGACCACGGCCTACACGTCGCTCGACGAGACCACCGCCGAGCCGGCGAAGCCGACCGCCGAGCCGATCGAAGACGCCGAAACCGAGGACGACGACGCGACCGACGAGATCGAGATCGACGTCGCCGCGATCGAGATCGAGACCGACACGCCGACCGCGAAGCCGGCGAAGAAGCGTGCGGCGCGCTCGGCGCGGGCGGCGCGCAAGGCGAAGTCGATCGCGAGCAAGCAGGTCGACAAGCCGACGCGTGGCGATCCGGTCCTCGCGATCCTCGCCGAGAAGCCGAAGGCCGCGCGGGCGGAGAAGAAGCAAGCCGAGCCGAAGAAGACGAAGGTCAAGGAGGCGTCTCTCGCCAACGCGACCGAGATCGCGGCGGCACGCGGCGCGGCGCCGACCAAGGGTACCGGCAAGGTCGCGATCTCGAGCGACAAGCCCGCGCTGATCTTCGTCGACGGCCGGCCGACCGGCAAATCGGCGCCGAGCGCGTTCGTGATGCCCGCCGGCGATCACCAGATCACGCTGCTCGACCCGGCGACCAAGAAGGCGAAGACCGCGACCGTGCAGATCGCGGCCAACAAGACGGTCAGCATCCGGAAGGACTTCAACTAGGGCAGCGTCGGCGGCGACGCCGGCATCTCGCCGCTCCGGATCGCGCGCTCGATGCGCTGTGCGAGCGCACGCGCCTGCCGGATCGAGTCCGGGTCGACCTCGAGCACCAGCTGATTCGAGCCGACCTCGAGCATCAGCCGGCGATTCGGCCGCGACAGCCGCAGCCCCTGCAGGACGACCGCGAACGTGAACGCGACCGCACCGACGATGTACCAATCGCCGAGCAGCCACACCGCCCCGAGCCCGAGGAAGCCGACCGCGGGCCACGACAGGCGCTGCATCCGGAAGCTCGCGAGCCGGACGTCGTGAATCGTGGTGACGATATTCTCGGAGGTGGTATCGGGCTTGGCCCGCCACATCACGGTATCGCCGGTGACCTCGATACTCGCGGGACGCCCGTAGGCCGTGCCCGTGATCTTCGCCGTGGTCACGCTGAAACGATACACTGCACGACCCGGCGACTTGTCGGCTGGATGTAAATGGCGATCGGGATCGACTTCGGAACCACCAACTCGGCGGTCGCCAGCGCGACGGGCGATGACATCGCGCTCGTACCGCTGGAGGGCTCGCCGTACTGGCGCACCGTGTTGTTCTTCGAGCCCGGCGGCAAGCTGTCGGCGGGTGCGCCGGCGATCGCGCGCTACCTCGAGACCGGCGGCGAGGGCCGGCTCGTGCAATCGATCAAGTCGCACCTCGCGAGTGAATCGTTCGGCAAGACGGTGATCCTCAACCGGCGGTGGGCGCTCGACGACATGATCGCGGCGTTCCTCCGCCAGATCCGCGCCGGCGCCGGCATCGAGCTCGGCCATCGCGCGGTGATCGGCCGGCCGGTGCACTACTGGGGCGCCGAGACCGAGGAGGATGACGCGCGCGCGCTCGGCCGGATGCGCGAGGCGCTGACCAAGGCCGGCTTCGACGACGTGGTGTTCGAGTACGAGCCGGTCGGCGCCGCGTTTCGCTATGCCGCGCGCCTCGATCACGACGAGACGATCCTGGTCGCCGATTTCGGTGGCGGCACCACCGACTTCTCGGTGATGGCGGTGCCGGCGCGCGGCGAGGGCGAGATGAAGATCCTCGGCACCGGCGGCATCGGCGTGTCGGGCGACGCGTTCGACGCACGCGTGATCGATGCCGTGGTCGCGCCGGCACTCGGCAAGGGCACGAGCTACACCGTCGATGGTTTCGGCGGCGAGGCGCCGGTCCCGGCGTGGCTCTACGGCAAGCTGCGGCGCTGGCACTACCTGTCGTTCCTCAAGGAGGAGTCGACCGTCAAGCTGCTCGAGCGCGTCAGCCAGGGAGCGCTCGAACCCGCCAAGGTCGAGAGGCTGGTGCGCGTCGTCGAGGAGGATCTCGGCTTGCCGCTGCACCGCGCGGTCGAAGGAGCGAAGACGCGGCTGTCGAGCGGCGAGCAGGATCGGGTGACGCTTCCGGATCTCGATCTCGATCTGCCGGTGACGCGCGCGGCGTTCGATGGCTGGATCGGCGAGGACCTCGACGCGATCGACACCGTGCTCGATCGGGTGCTCGAGCAGGCGAACGTCGCGGCCGCCGATGTCGATCGCGTGTTCGCCACCGGCGGCAGCTCGCTGGTGCCGAGCGTGCGCGGCCGGCTCGCGGCGCGGTTCGGCGAGGCCAAGGTGGTCGGCGGCGAGGAGCTGACCAGCGTCGCGTGGGGCCTCGCTGCCCGCGCGCGCCAGCTGTTCGACTAATCCTCCTCGGGATCGGGCTCTTCGTCGTCGTCCTTCGGCGGCGGCGTCGGCTCGTCGTCCTTCGCCGATTTCGCGGGATGCTTGGCGAGGAACTTGTCGAGCTCGCGGTGATAAGCGTCCGGATCGTCGTACATCAGGAAGTGCTTCGTTCCCTCGAGCACGATCATCTCGTGATCGGGGATGTCCTTGACCTGGCCCGCGATCCGCTTCTGGAACATGCCGTCGGCGGCGAGGATCAGCACCGGGCTCTTGATCTCGACGACCTGCTCGGTGAGGTCGGTGGTGACCATCTCGTAGATCGCGTCGGCGAACGCGCGGCGATTCGAGCGCGCGACCTTCGCGATCACGCTCTCCATCTTCTTCGGCTGCCGCGTCATGCTCGAGTACGACAGCCGCGTCTGCGTCGCGAACTCTTCATCGCTGACGTTCTTCCACCGCGACCGCAGCGCCTTCGCCTCCTCGAGATCGCCCGACAGCGCGGGCCCGGCATCGACGACGATCACCGGACCGGTGAGATCGGGATGGTACGAGGCGAGCCAGTACGCGATGAACCCGCCCATGCTGTGACCGATGATGATCGGGTGATCGAGCCTGCGCGAACGGATGTAGCGCGCGAGGTCGCGGCGCACCGCCGCCGAGAGCGGCTCCTTGATCGCGGGACGCCCGGCGAACCCGGAGAGCGTCAGCACGTGCGTCTGGTAGCTCTCGCCGAGGTGCTCGACCGTGTCGTTCCACACCTCGCCGGGGCAGCCGAGGCCGGGGATCAACACGACGGGGCGGCCCTCGCCCTTGACCTCGACGCCGAACGCGACCGGCTTGTAATCCGCGCCGCGCGCGAACGGATTGGCGTCGTCGTCGTCGGGCGTCTCGTTGACGATCGGCGGTTTGCTCCCACACGCGATCAGGGTCACGAGCAACAACAGCCAGCGCACCGCGTGGAAGGTACCGCGAGTGCCGCTGGGATGCCCTCGTTAGTGCGATTCGCGATCGCGCCCGAACGGATCACCCGCGAGCGTCTCGGTGTGCATCGCGCACAACCACTTGCCGAGCCGGCGGACCCAGACGGACGTGTCGAACGCCTTGAGTGTCTGCGCCTTGCCATCGACGATCACCTTCTCGTCGACCTCGTACGCGATCACCGCGACGTCATCGTCGATCAGCTTGATCTGGACCTTCGCCGGATCGATCTCGAAGCGATCGAGCTTCCAGTCCGCGTTCTCGACCATCTCGCCGACCGAGGCCTTGGGCATCTCGCCGATGCCCTGCGGTCCGACGACGATCGTCGTCGCATCGGTCAAGCGCGTCACGGTCTTGCCGTCGCGCACCTTCATCGCGTTCCAGAACGCGTGCTCGAGCTCGAGCAGCTCGCGGCGCCGGGTTTCCTCTGAGCGGGTCGGTGTCGCCATGGTGATTTCTCCGAACCCGACGAAGTGCCACTCGCGTGCCACCTAGCGGCGGCCAGATCGGCGTTTTCTGGTGCGCGGCTCGGGCGTGATCGACGTGCGATCCGGATCGACCGGGTATTTCGCTGTAATGAACGTCGCGATCTCGGTGCCCGTTGCGCGCCGTTTGCCCAGCGGTGTGACGACAAACGCGTCACTGTCTCGCGCGCCGTGTGCGGAGGTGCCCGCGAGGTCGACGATCAGAGGATAGCGCTGGCGGTCTTCGAGCTTGTCGGGCACGCGCACGGCGAGCTGCTGCATGCGGCCGTGCTGCACGATCAACGAATCGGGCCGCACGCGGGGGTCACCGTCGCCCGGCGTCGGCGGCTCCCACGGCGCGCTCGGCGGCAGATCGTTCGCGACCTTCTCCATCTGGCCGAGGAAGCGCTGGCGCTCGCGCGCCGTCAGCAGGCGCGGCTGGCCGTGCTCGGTGCGGGTATAGAGATGCTCGACGGTGAGCAGCTTGCCGGCGTGGAAGTAGAGCTTGTCGACCGCGGCCTCGCGCTGCGCCTCGACGTACTGCGCGAACAGGATGTTGCCCGGGCCGTAGTGGACGACCGCGCCGTGGTGGACATCCCACGGGTGCGCCGAGTGCGCCTGGCTGCCGAGCACGAACACCGCGCCGGCCTCGGCGAGCCGCCGCAGATCGACGACGACACCGGGCGGCACGTCGTGCTCGTGGGTCTCCTGGTGCTGCACCGAGACGATCGGCAGGATGCCGCGCTCGCGCAGGTCGCGGATCTGCCACGTCATCCGCGCCCAGTCACACGCCGCGACGCCGTAGCCGGTCGACACCGCGTGCAGCCAGGTGCCGACCGCGTTGCAGCCGAGGAACGCGAACCGGTGGCCGCGGTGCTCGAGGATGCGAGGCTCGGTCGCCTCGAGCTGCGTGCGGCCACCGCCGAACCACACCCAGCCGCGCTTGCGATACATCTCGATCGTGCGGGGCAGGGCGCCGTAGTCGCTGAGGTGGCTGCCGGTCAGCTCGACGAGGTCGGTGCCGATCAGATCGAGCGCCTCGATGTACTTGTCCTTCGAGCAGAACACCAGGTCGTCGTGCTCGCCGGCGGCCTTCTCCAGCGGATCGCAGTCGCGCACGAACGCGACCTCGTTCGAGACGTGCGTGATGTCGGCGCTGCGAAACCACGGCGCGATGTGCTGGACGAGGTCCGCCGCACCGTGGCTCTCGATGCGCTCCGCGGTCCGGCGCGTCAGCGCGGTGGTCCCGCTCATCACGATCGTCGTCAGCTTCGCCGGATCGAAGTTCGAGGTGGTGCGATGACAGTCACGAGCCACCAGGGCGTGGGTATCGGCGCCGAGTGGATGCTGGCCATCGATCGTCACCACCTTCCACGCCGGTGACAGCTCGTCGACCGATACGACGACGCGCTGACGTCGCGTCGGATCAGGCCGGCCGGTGACCTGCGCGGCGCCGGGGCCCAGCGTCCTCGCGAGGACCTCGATGGTCTCCGGCGCGGCCGCGATCGAGCCATCGCGCCAGCCCGCGATCAGCGCATCGCGCGAGAGGTCCTCGACCGGATCGAACGAGTCGGTGACCAGCGCGTAGCGCCACTCCGGGCACGGCGTCGCGGTGATCGAGATCGTGACGGGCTCGGCGGGCCCAGCCGGCGCGATCGACTCGCTACCGCCACACGCGAACACCACCAGCAAGCCGGCGCGCACCGTCGATCATGATACGTCAGCGCCGGCCGGTTGCGACGGCCTCGCGGGCCACTTCAATAACTGCTCAGTCGACGAACAGAGCCTGGACCTGATCGAGGTCCGAGCGCGCCGTCCAGGTCGGCTTGCCGTTCTCGAGGGCACAGCACTGCGCGGTGCGGAACTGCGGGAACGAGGGGAGCCCGAGGAGATGGGCGCCGAGCGCCGAGATCGAGGGCTCGTGGCCGACGACGATCACCGAGCCGCCCGCGGCCATCACCTCGCTGGCACCGACGCGCGGCTGGGCGGCGGGCTCGAAGCAGCGCCGGCTCGTGATCACGCCGAGGTAATCGATCATCTGCGCGATCAGCTCTGCCGTCTGCACCGCGCGCGGCAGCGGCGAGCACAGGATGGCGTCGGGCTCGACGCGCTGTTCCTTGATCAGCTTGCCGAGGATCCGCGCCGCCTCGCGACCGCGTGGCGAGAGCCAGCGATCTCGATCGCTACCGGCGTCTTCTTCGGGGACCGCATCGCCGTGGCGAACGAGATAGATGTTCACGCGCGCAGCCTACCAGTTACCGCGGCTGCAGCACGAACCAGTGGAACACGCGATACGGGCGATCGGTCTCGACGCCGAGCGTGCGCTCGCGATCGCCGGGTGGCAGATCGATCGCGATCTCGATCAGGGGCCCGCGCGGTGGCGGCACGACGACCGCCTTGCCGGAGACTTGCAGGGTGGCGCCGATCGTGCGCTCGTGATCGGGATACTGCGCGTTGCCGCCCGTCCTCAGCACGAGCTTGATCGGCTTGTTCGGTTCGGCGCTGATCGCGAACCGCTCTCCACCCACCACCGTGCGGCCACCGTCGAGCAGCAGCGTGGTCGTGACCTCGCGATGCAGCAGCGTCGCCTGCTTGCCGCTCGTCCGCGCCTGCCAGTGATGCGCGGCCTCGTCCTCGAGATCGGCGACGTCGATCCGATCGACGACGCGCCAGCCTTCGGGCACGGCGAGCGGGCGCTCGGCGGTGGCCACGTGATCCCACCGCGCCTCGAGGAGCTGGACCTCGCCACGGGTCCACGCGCGACGCGGTGCGAGCTTCGGGCCGACCGTGGCGATCGCGAGCACGTCGCCGAACAGCTCGTCGAAGCCGAGCGCCGCGGGACTCGACACCATGTGAGTCG
>JAEYYY010000223.1 GCA_023430775.1 Pseudomonadota bacterium | reverse complement strand
CTTCGGCACCGCGGCGGTGCGCGGCAAGATCTGGGATCAGCTCTCCGGGTTCGGCGAGGCCAGCGGCAAGGGCAAGGCCGCGATGATCATCCTGATCGTCGGCGTGCTGGTCTCGATCCTCGCGATGCTCAAGCCCGAGAGCAAGAGTTGAAAGCACGCAGGCTCCTGATCGCGACGGCCCTCGCCGGCACGCTCGGGGTGATCAGCTGCAAGCATCGGCGCAAGCCGAAGCAACCGTAAGGGCCGGGCGTGGCCACGCGATGGAGTAGCATGCCGCCCATGCGCATCCGCCGCCTGTTGCTCGCCACCGCCGCCCTGAGCACCACGCTCGCGGCCTGCGACAAGAAGAAGCCCGTGGTCTACGCGAACAACAAGGGTTCGCTGTACGACCGCGACGCTGGCGTGGTCAGCGATGCCGCCCCGGCGAGCGATGCGGCCGAGGCGGGCGATGCAGCCGAGGCGGCGGACGACGGCCACCCGAAATGAAGGAGCCGTTCGACCTCGAGTGGATGGGCGGGGTCGCCGAGAAGCACTTCCGCAAGGTGCGGCCCGGCGTCGACGAGCTGCCGTGGGGCACGCTCGACGTGGCGCGCTATCCGCTCGAGCTGATCGATCGCGCGCGCGTGTCGTGGACCGAGGCCGCGTACAACGAGTACTGCACCGCGGTCGCGTTTGCCGAGATGCTGCAGGCGCTGCTCGCCGCCAAGGCGCCGATCGATCTGATCGGCATGGCGAGCGACTTCATGGTTGACGAGATGCTGCACGTCGAGCTGACCAGCCGGATCGCGATGGAGCTCGGCGGCGGCGCGCCGTACCAGGTCGAGTTCGCTAACCTCGGCGTCAACCCGTCGCCGGAGCTGTCGCCGCTGCAGCGCGCGAACGAGCTGGTGGTGCACGTGTGCTGCGTCGGCGAGGCGTTCAGCCTGCCGATGCTCGCGAGCGCGTATGGCTCGGCACTGCACCCGCTGACCAAGCAGGTGCTGCAGCGGATCGTCCACGACGAAGCGCCGCACGGCCGGTTCGGGTTTCTCTATCTCGACTGGGCGAGCGAGCAGATGGATGCCGCGGAGCGCACGCGCCTCGGCGAGGTCGCGGCCTCGACGATCGAGCTGTTCGCGCCGCTGTGGCAGCGGCTGACCAGTCGCGTGCAGGACGGCGTCACCAGCGAGGGCTACCGGATCGAGCACGTGCGCGAGCTCGGCTGGACCGAATCGAGCGCCTACGCCGTTCGCGCTCGCGCCGCGATCGAGCAGGAGGTGGTCGCGCCGCTCGGCAAGTACGGCATCGCGATCCCTGCCGACCGCCTGGCCCGCGTCCTCGCGTAGGATCGGGCGATGCGAACCAAGCGGCTGCTGCTCGCGGCCTCCGCGCTGTCGACGTTGACGTTCGGTTGCTCGAAGGACACCCCGAAGCAAGAGCCCGAGTCGCGGCCACTGCCCGGCAATCCCAAGGGCACGTTCTACGACGCGGCGGTCGCGCCGCCGCCCGAGCCCGACGCCGCCCCGCGGGTCATCCCGCCGCCGGGCAATCCCAAGGGCACGCTCTACGACGCGGGCGCCGCGCCGTCGGCGCTCGATGCCGGCGTGCCCGATGCGGCACCGAGCGATGCCCGCGTTCGCCGCCCCGACAAGGCGCCGCTCAACTCCAATCCGAAGGGCTCCTTCTACGACAAGGGTCTCGACAAGGACGGGACGTGAAGGCGGGTTCCCGTCACCGCAGCCGGAGCTCCAGATACGCACCGCCGAGCACGAGTCGAGCCCGCGCGACGTCGTCGCCGCCACCGTCGTAGACCACGAGCTCGCGCAGTGCCGCGCGCACGAACGCGCCGGCCGAGACCGTCGGCGTGAACCGATAGCCGGTCTCGATGCCGAGCGACGGTGTGACGCCGCCTTCGCGCGCCACCAGATCGACGCCGGGGTGCTTCACCAGCACGTCGGGATCGCCGTGATACGCGACGTAGGAGAGGTCGAGGATGCCGGCGAGGTGGACGTCACCACGGCGCACGCCGCCGAGCAGCGCGCCGTGGACGATCTCGCCGTCGGCGAGGTTGACGTGACTGTCGATCGGCACGTAGCCCGCGGTGGCCGCGAGGAACGCGTCGCCGAGCGGCATCGTCAGCGCGAGCTCGACACCGGGCGCGGTCCACGTCACCTCGTCGAAGGAGCCGATGGCGGCGGAGACGCGCACCGCGATCTCGAGCGCGCCCGGCAAGCGGCTATTTCTTGAAGAACTTGTCGAACGCGCGTCGCATCGCGCCCGACTTCTTCGGCGCCGTGTACGTCTCGTTGCCGTACGCGATCCGCGCCGACGGGTCGATGCCGTACTGGATGTAGAGCGAGAGCAGGTCGTGCACCATCGCCGAGATGCCGGTGGTGCGGAGGTCGTGCGACAGGCAGTAGCTGTCCGGCTTGTTGCGAATCATCGCCTTCGCGATGATCAGCATGATCGTCGGATCGATCAGCTCGCCGTTGCCGTCGAGGTAGTGCTTGTACGAGAAGAAGCGATCTTCCGGCGCCAGCTCGGCCGCGCCCTGGCCCTCGACCTTCGGCGCGCGCATGTTCTGGATCGTGCGGTACTCGTGATCGATGTACGCGGCGATCGAGTTGTTCTCGTCGCGCTTCTCGTACTCGACGAACTTGCGGAACGCGTCGAACAGGTTCTTGGGATTCGCGTAGGCGCCAGAGATCAGGTAGTAGAACACCGCGCCGAGCGAGTAGATGTCGGCCGGGCGACCGACGCTCTTCACCACGCGACCGCGGACGTTGATCTCGCTCGGCTCCGCGAACGGCCGGTTGAGGAGGATCTTCTTGCGCGTGCGATCCGCCGCGGCGATCGCATACATCTCGTTGCGGTTGAACAGCGAGAACGTGTCGTTCTCGAAGATGTCGATGTAGAAGTCCTCGAAGAACTCCACTTCGGGCGAGCCCTGCGTGACGTTGACGAGGAGCTCGAAGGTGTTGGTCTCCTGCTCGGGCGACTGGAAGTACAGCGTGCCCGGCACCGCCTGGAAGCGGGTCATCGACAGATCGATCTCGGAGTCGGCGACCTTGCCGACGTTGAAGTCGGCCAGCTTGATCTTCATCTGCGAGCCGCGCAGGTTCGGATCCGGCAGCTTGACGAGGATGTTCGCCGGCTTGATATCGCGGTGGCAGGTATCGCGAACCAGGTGCGCGAACTCGACGGCGGTCGCGACCGGCACGATGTACTCCATGACGCGGAAGATGCGCTCGCGCAGCGGCACCGCGAGGAGGTCATCGCGACGGCGCTTCTGCCGCGCGCCCTTCAGGCGTTCCTCGAGCGACATGTCGAGGAGCTCGAGGATCATGAAATCGTTCTCGACGCGATCGCGGATCGCCGGCGGGATGAAGCCCGCGCTGTCGCCTTCACCGGAGCCGAGCAGCTCGACGATGTTGGGGTGACCCTGGACGCGCTCGAGGATCTCCTTCTCCATCTGGAAGCGCATCTGGTCCTCGCCGGACACACCCTTCTGGAGACACTTGAGCGCGACCGGCCGGCGCAGCGTGGTCTTCGATTCGACCCAGCGCTCCTCGCCGAGGTACGCCTTCGCGAAGCGACCGGAGCCGAGCTCGATCGGCAGGCCGGTCTCGTCGACGACGAACGCGTAGATCCGCGACCGCGAGACGTACGGCGTGGGCTGCGCGATCACGCCCGAGACCTGACCGATCGGATTGCCGGCCTGCGTCGCGCCGGGCATCTGCGTCATCACCGAGCCCGGCATCGAGCCCGGGTTGGTGTACGGCATGATGTTGGCGCCGAACGGTTGCTGTTGCTGGTGATGCTGGTGCTGCGGACCGCCGAGATGCGAGAGCGTGGGCGAGCCGCTCGCGTACTGCTGGTGCTGCGGCATCTGCTGCGCGTTGTGCGGGCGAGGCGTGCCCTGCACCTGCGGCGGCGGTTGCATCTGGTTGATGTTCGTCGGGTCCGCCTCGAACTCCTCGAAGTCCGGATGCTGGGGATGGATCGGTGCCTGCGATGGAGGCTTGTTGCGCCCACCCGGCGGATTCGTTGGCGGCGGCTGCGGCATTGTGGACGTCAGCGACGACGATGGACCGTCTTGGGAACGGGCCGTCCTTGAGTGTAAACGAAATACGCGTCGGATCCGGGACCAAAGTCGAAGAGAATCGGGTCCGTGCAGTCCTCGACGGCGACTGCCACGCGCTCGGACCCGATCGGGAAAACCATGTGTCCGCTGCCGTCGCTTTGCCCCGTCGCGACGCGGATGTGGCCGATCTCCTGGGCACGCGGGGTCACCAGGGCGATGTCGCTGGGCTGTTCGAGGGTGACCGCCGGCGACGGTCGGCCCCCAACATGTGCGACGAAGCAGGACATCCCCTTGATATGGATGAGCCGCGCGTGGGTCGGGCTCGACAGATAGGTGATCCGCACCTTGCCCTGACCCCCGGCGAGATCGGCGGTGTTACTGGTCTGGATGAAGTGAACGCGCCGATCGCCGACCGGGGTCGGTTGGTCGGTCAGCGCGATGCGATTCGCCGGACCCTTCGCCGCCGCGGCGGTGTTCATCCACGGCTCCATCGGTGCCGGCGGTGCCCACCGACCGGGCAGCGCGGGACCTGCCGCCGGCGCGGAGGGCACGGGCGGCGAGGTGGTCGGCCGCGGCAGTGCTTCCTTGGTGGTCGGCAAGCCGGCGGGTGGTGTGACCGCGGCGACCGGCACCGTCGGTGTCTGCGGATCCTCGGGCGGTGGCGGCGCCGGCTTCTCCGCCTCGGTGGCGCCGAGCTCGCGCGCCAGCTCGTCGACGGAGGACAGCCGCTGCTTCGGTTCGAACGCGAGCGCCTTCGACAGCAGGCTGATGATCCGCTTCGGCACGTGGTGCGGCGTCAGCGCCTCGCGCACCAGGAGATCGGCGCTGCGCCGCTTCTTGTAGCCGGCGTAGACATCCTCGTCGGCGAAGATCGCCTTGCCCGACAGCATGTAGACCGCGACCACCGCGAGCGAATAGATATCGGTCGCGGCGCTCACCGGCTGACCCGCGAGCTGCTCGGGCGCCGCCCAGCTCGGCGAGTACATCGCGAGCTTCTGCCCGGCGACGATCGCGGTGTCCTCGGCGCGTTGCTTCGCCGCGGCCGCGACGGCTTCGTCGTCGCCGCTCCACTTCGCGATGCCGAAGTCGGCGAGCTTGGGCAGCTTGCTGCTGCCGACGGAGCCGAACAGGATGTTCTGCGGCTTGATATCGCGATGGACGATGCCGAGCGCGTGCGCCTCCGACAGCGCCGCGCACATCGCGCCGATGATCCGCGCGGTCTCGGCGACCGACTGCACGCCCTTCTCGCGGACGATCATCGACAGCGTGCCGCCGTTCATGAACTCGCAGACTTGCAGCGGCATGCCGTCGTCGCCCTTCGCGCCGAGGTGGCCGAAGTCGTAGATGCGCAGCGTGTTCGGGTGCGTCAGCCGCGACAGGGCGAACGCTTCCTGGACAAAGTGCTCGTAGCTGGTTCGCCCGACACCCGACTTGCCGCCGAGGCCCGAGAACACCTTGATGCAGACCGGGCGCGACAGGCGTTCGTCGGTGCCGCGGAACACGACGCTGTGGCCGCCCGAGGCGATCTGCTCGACGACGCGGTAGCGATCGAGAACGAGGTCACCGATCCCGACCTTGACGCCTTCAGGAGGCGTCTTCGGCGTCTTCGGTGCCGTCCCCACGTCAGGATGCTACCGCGTTTCTCTCGGAGTCCTAATTCGGCGTCAGGCGGATGCTGCTGTCAGCTACTTCCACGGGCGTCAGAAAGCCAAGCTCGAGGACATCCGCGGCGTGTTGCACACCGATGGTTGCAGTCGACCCGTCGGCCCGGTGCTGCGGGCCATAGACGAAGGTGATGGTGCCGTCGGCGTCGAGGATCGCCTGGAACTGCACGGTGGCGAAGCTATCGAAGTCGAAGCCGTCCCACTGGATCACGCGGCTGGTGCTGGTGGCCTTGGTACACACGCTGACACCGCCGAGGTCGTCCCAGTGGGGGGCGATCGAGGGGCTCGGCTCGAGGGTCAACGGCGAGTTCTCCGAGAGCGCGAAGGTCAGCGACGTGTCGAACGTCAAGAAGCCGTTCGACGACACCTTGAAGTTGGTGACCGGCTGGCCATACAGCGTGAAGCCGGTGGGTGCCGCGATCGGCGGAGACAGGCCTTCGTCGTCGCCGGCGTTGCCGGACAGATCGCCGGTGAGCGGCACGGCCTGACCGCCGATGCAGGCATCGAAGAACAGCGACGGCGCCTGGGTCGCCGTGTAGCCGTCGGCGACGACGCTGACCGTCACGGTGTAGGCACCTTCGCTGCTGCTGTCGGCGCCGCGCACGCGGAACGCGACCGCACCGCTGAGGTTCTGGGAGAACACGAGCTGTTCTCCCGCGCCGGTACCGCCGTCGTCGATCGTCTGGATCGGGGTCTCCTCGCCGGCGAGCGGCTCGAGGACGACATCGAGATCGGGCTGGCTCCCCGTCGGCTCGACGCTGATCGTCACCTGGTTTCCCGGCGCGGTCTGGAAGAAGAAGCGCTCCTCGCCACCGCCGACCATGGTGAACGGAGAGTCAAGCGAGTCGCCGGCGGCGAGCGTCCCGTAGTCGTTGAACTCGCGCCCCGGGAACCCGAGCTGGAACTGCCCCGCCGGTGAGGGAATGGTCGGGTTGACCTTGATCAAGAACGCCGTCGGCGTCGGAGGCAGCGCGGCGAACGGATTGCGAAGGATCGCGTGGGTCGGCGTCGAGCCGTCGATGTCGAACGTGGCAGAGAACAGCGGGGTGCCGTCGCCCGGTGTCGCGCTCGGCGGATCGTTGTTGAACGTGGTGGTCAGCGTGTCGAGCCGGCCGAACGCGAAACCCGGCGTCTGCGGGAGCGTGACCGCCGGATCGAAGAACTGCGCCGACAGCTTGCCGACCGAGGCATCGGCGGTGCCGTTGAACGTGCGCCACGGGATCGTCGGTCCCGAGGTGCGGAACATGTTCGACTCCACGTCGTTGAAGCTGACCGGAGCGGTCGAGTTGGCGCCGACGTTTTGCGGGGTGACCGGCGTGATCGTGCTGGTCACCGTGAACGGCGTGCCGACCGGATCGCGCGGCGCGAACACCACGAAGTAGTAGCGGCCGGGCGCGACATTGCGGATCAGCCCCTGATAGTCGGTGAACGTCTTGATCGCGGGCTGCCCACCCACCTCGGAGGTGAGGCCGGTGAACGGGATCGCGAACTGACCATCCTGATCGACGACCGAGCCCTGCACCGGGATCGAGAACGCGATGTCCAGCGCATCGATCTCGCCGGCTTCGGTGACGTCGAAGTGGAACAGGTTGACGTTCTCGAACACCGACTGGTTATCCTCGACGAAGAACTGACCGTTCGACGTCGCGTTGACCGCGGCGCCGGTGGTCGACAGCGCCTGTGATGGCACCTTGTCGAGCACCTGGATCTCGAAGTCCGCCGGATTGACCGTGTAGTTCCACACGTAATCGAGGACCAGGAGCGGCGCGTCGCCGGCCTTGATGCCGCCGAAGATCGTCGAGGTCACCGGCGAGCTTGCATCGGCGTCGCGGATCTGACGGAGCTCGTTGTTGTCGAGCAGCACGAGCGACGACGCCGCGCGCGAATCGAGCTGATTGCCGAGCGAGTCGAAGTCGGGGACACCATCGCCGTCGAGATCCTCCGGATCGATCACCGCGACCATCGTGGTGAAGCCGGTCGGGAAGCTGGCGGAGAAGAACTTGAGGTTCTCGCCGATCGTGCCGGTGTTCGGATCGTCGAGGTCGAGCGCCGCGGCCGACGGGAACGCGCGCCGGTTGATGGTCACGAAGTAGCAGCTCGTGCCGTCGGGGTTACCGGCCGCGGGAAAGCCCTCGCCATTCTGGGTGATCGGCAGCAGCGTGCGGGTATCGGTCATCACCAGCTGGTAGCGACCGGCGACCGGCAACAACACCTCGCGCTTCGAGGTGTCGGTCGTGATGTTGATGCCCATGCGGAACCACGAGCCGAGGCGAGCGTCGTCACCGAACAGGATGAAGCCGGCGGCCAGGCCCTGGACGCCGTCGGCGGCGATGTGGAGCAGCGTCGGACCATCGACGACGAATTCGTAGACATCGAGGTCGGGCGAGTTGTTGTCGACCGGTGCGACGCAACCCTTCAGCACGAACGCCTCGCCGACGCTCTTGAGCTCGATCAGACCCGCGGGTGTGGCATCGATCTCGAAGCCGTTCGGCTCGGGGCCCTCCATCAGATCGATGGTCAGTCCGCTGGTCGGGTCCTGACAGGTGCCGTTGATCAGCACGGTGCCGCCGCCGCAGACGCTCGGATCCGGCACGCATTCGTTGGTCAGCTCGTCGAGGACGGTGCCGTCGCTGCAGATCACCGGGCTGGTGCCATCTGGCTCGCAAACGCCGTCGTTCTCGATCGTTCCCGGGCCGCACTGATTCGAGTTGTCGCCACAACTCGCCAGGCAGACCAGGGTCAGAACACCCAGAAGTTTCATGGCGCGGACGATACCGCGGGCCCTCGGGGAGATGCGCGTTGGAGCCCACCAGACGGCCGTGCTATCCGGAAGATCGGTGCCGGTTCGTCACGTCATCCTCGCCGCGGCTGCGGTCCTCGTGATGGGGATGTGCGTGTACTTGTTCTTCGAGGTCCGCTCGAGCCCGGCGGCGCCGCAGGTGAAGGCCGACGTGGTCGCCTCGAAGGACGTCGAGCCCGATGACAAGGCCGAGGACGTCGCGAGCGATGCGCCGGTGCGCCGGGTCGCGAGCCCGGGTGGGCTGCGCAACATGGTGCGGAAAGCCAGCGGCGATGCATCTTCAACTGAAAGCGCGCACACAGCAGAAACACCGGCGGGCGACCCCGGCAAGCTCGAGGACGTCAAGCTCGGCGCGCTGATGGACGAGGCGAACAAGGCGTACGACAAGCAGGACTTCGAGGAAGCGCGCTCGATCGCACAGCGTGTCCTCAAGCAACAGCCATCCAACGTGAGGATGCTGCGCATCATGGCGTCGGCCGCGTGCATCGAGGTCGATCCCCCGGAGGCGCAGAAGTGGTTCAACTTGCTGCCCGCGCCGGACCGCGCACAGATCAAGACCCGGTGTGCGCGCTACAACGTGACGCTCACGGATCCGCCGGCCAAGTGAGATCTTTACGGAGCCACTTGCCAGGACTAAGGTACGCGCCCAGAAAGCGGAGTACATGACTAACCTCGTCGAACAGCTGGGCAAGGAACCGGGCCGCGAAGCGGTGATCAACGATTGCGTCGAGCTGATCGACGCGCAGGTCAAGCAGAAGGGCTTCTTGATCAAGAGCGCGTACGCGACGATCAAGGCGATCAAGCGCAAGTTCGTGCCCGAGACCGTGGACTCGTTGCTCGACGAGTGGCTCGGCAAGCTGCAGCCGCACTACGACAAGTGGCAGGCCAACAAGAGCAGCACGCTGACCGAGTTCTTGGTCGCGCGGTCCGATGATGTCGCCGAGGATCTGCTGTCGGTCACCGATCAGCGTGCGGAGAAGACGTCGCACGGCACGGCGAAGAAGATGTACTTGAAGATGCGCGACGGCGCGAAGAAGAACGTCGTCGAGGCGATTCCGGATCTCGCGAAGCTGATCGAGAAGCACCTGGCGGCCACGCCGGTGCAGCCGTCGGCCACCGCGTAGAGCGTACTCGTGCACGTGCACGTGCTCGTGCTCGTGTTCCCGCCGTCGGTTCGGGCCGATGTCGGTTCCTCGACAAGAGGCATCGACGCGCACGCGTCGAGAGCGATGTACGAGGAGCCCAGGTCCTCCGCGCACGCGCTGCCATAAGCACTGGTAACCGCGCGCGGCGAACGACAAGGACCGCATGGGCGGCGCATGTGGTGTCTTCGCGACCGACCCATCTGAATCGCGCGTCGGTTGGTTTCGCGCGGGCGAACGGGCGCAACATCGAATTCGTCGAAAGAGGGCTCTGCGCTTGGGTGAGTGAGTCCGAGCACCTGCACGTGCACGAGCACCTGCACGAGCCGGTTACGTTACTGCTGGTCGAGCAGGTACACCATCAAGTAGCCCTCGGCCGTGCGGCGCGGGCCGGGTGCACCGGACATCAAGCGGAAGTCAGCGGCGAGCTGCCGCCGCTGGTACGAGCGATACAGCGAGATCGGGTCGATCTCGTGGCTGTGCTCGAGCTCCTCGATCTGGCGGCCCAGCACCTCGGCGGCCCACGCCGGGCTCGCCGCGGCGACGTGCTGCTGCTGCATCGCGCGGCGCAGCGTGGCGAGCTCCTCGCACGTCATGTTGAAGAGGAACTCCTCGAAGGCGGCGCTCTCGTCGGCCGACATGCCATCGCGACCGAAGAAGTCGATGACATCGGGCGAGCAATCCTCGGTGACGAGGCGGAACGTCTCGGTGGCGCCGAGCAGCGTGCCGTACGCGCTGTTGATCCGGTTGCGCGCGTGCCACGCGGACTCGAGCAGCGGCGCGAAATCGTCGATCTCGAGCGCGGCGTCGTCCCACACCGTGATCAGCTGATCGGCGGCGCGCTGCTTGGTGCGGCGGTTGACGTCGGGCTTGCGGAGCAGCGCGAGGAACAGCTCCTCGGCGAGCAGCGTGTAGATCGACTGGGCGAGCTCCTCGCGGAGATCGTGGGCCATCGGGCCGCAACCCTCGATCACGGCGGTGGCCTTCACGAAGCCGCGCAGGAAGTTGATCTTGGTCAGCAGGTACGTGCGCGACAGCGTGGCCTTGAGGGGAAGCGCGAGGTCACCCGACAGACCATCGATGGTGCACAGGTGCTCGATCAGCGTCGATTCGTCGCGTGCTTCGCCGCCCAGTGCGGTGGGACGGCGCAGTGGGCGCTGGCGATCCAGCAGGCTCGACGTGGCCCGGAGCTCTTCCATCAGCCCGCGTAGGATGTCGGCATCGGCGGGCGACCGCGCGGCCACGGCGACCAGGGCACGCTGGACGAGCTCGGTCTCGCGGCGATCCAGCACGCTCGCGTACGTCGGCCCAGAACCCAACTTGATGTTGGGGTTCGTCGACGAGGCGGAGGGGGTGGAGCTCACGAGAGGCTCTGTCCGTTGGGGTACGCCGAATGAAAATAACGAAGCGTCTAGAAGATACCCGATTCGGTAGACCTGATCGATGTTCCGAGAGTCAGTCGGGTGTGCTCGCGCCCTGGACGGCACGGTCACGACGCCGACGTATCATGAACCTGATTGCCAGCGCCAGAAGGGCTAGCACGATCAACCCCGCAATGACGAGGTCGATCCTCTTGAGCTTGGTCGAGACCTCTTCCCACTGGGACCCGAGGAAGTAGCCCAGCACCATCAGGCCCCCGCCCCAGATCGAGGCTCCGAGGAAGGTCTGCGTGAGGAACTTCGGCAGGGGCATGCGGGCAATTCCCGCAGGAATCGAGATCAGATGCCGGACCACCGGCAGAAAGCGGGCGATCAGGACCGTCGCACCGCCATGGCGCTGGAAGTACGCCTCGGTCTTCTCGATGTCCTTGGCCCGCACGAACACCCACTTGCCGTACTTGAGGAGCAGCGGCTTGCCGCCGGCCGCGCCGAGCCAGTACGAGAGCAGGGAACCCGTGAGCGCCGCCGCGCTGTTGATGACCAGGATCACGGGAAGCGAGAACAGCGGACCCTCGAGCCCGAGCGATCGACCGCCGGCCTCGGTGGCGAGGAAGCCGGCGAACGGCATCACCAGCAGCGAAGGAATCGGAACCATCGTGCTCTCGAGCACGATCAGCACGAACAATCCCGGGTAGCCGAGGTCCGCGATCAGGCCCTGGACCCACTTGGCGAAGTCGTGCAGCACGAGGGGTGTCTTAACTCGTCAGGAACGAGAAGTAACGTTCCGGGAAGTCGTTGAACGCCATCTGTGACTTGCACTCCGGGCAGGTCATCGGGGGAGGCTCGAGCCGGGTCAGGCGATCGGCATTGGCGACCGCATCGATCAAGAGCGACTCCTCGCGGCCGCAGGCATCGCAGGCGTACGGCGCGAAGAACGACGTCACCGTGGCCGACCCGCGGGTGGCGATGATCATGTTGAGCTGGTGCACGAGCGGCTCGGCGACCCGGCGCAACTCGACGGCGAGGTGCCCCTGCTGCGCGGCGGCCTGCATCCGGATCCAGTCGCGGACGCCGAGCGAGTTGATGAACGTGACCGCGGCGAGATCGAGCACGAGCCGTCCGCCGCTGGCGCGCCCGACCATCTCGTGGAGCGCCGCGGCCTCGTCGATCGCGCCGCCGATC
>JAEYYY010000170.1 GCA_023430775.1 Pseudomonadota bacterium | reverse complement strand
AGTAGAAGCCGCGTCCGACCTTGCGACCGAGCCAGCCCGCCGCGACGTACTGCCGGAGCAGCGGACACGGCCGGTACTTGTCGTCGCCGAGCTCGCGATGCAGCACCTCGGCGATCGCGAGGCAGGTATCGAGGCCGATCAGGTCGGCGAGCTCGAGCGGCCCCATCGGGTGGTTCAACCCGAGCTTGACGCCGGTATCGATATCGCTCGCCGTGCCGAGGCCCTCGTAGAGGCCGTAGCAGGCCTCGTTCAGCAGAGGAATGAGCATGCGGTTGACGATGAAGCCCGGGATGTCGCGCGCGCCGATCGTGGTCTTGCCGAACTTCTTGGCCAGCGCCGTCACCGTCGCGGTGGTCTCGTCGGACGTCGGCAGGCCGCGCACGATCTCGACCAGCTTCATCAGCGGGACCGGGTTCATGAAGTGCATGCCGATCACGCGATCGGGCCGGCCCGACGCCGCCGCGATCTTGGTGGTCGAGATCGACGACGTGTTCGACGCCAGGATCGCGTCGTCCTTGCAGGCTTCGCCGAGGCTCTTGAAGATCGCGAGCTTCAGGTCCTCCTTCTCGGGCGCGGCTTCGATCACGACGTCGCACTCGAGTAGATCGCCGTGGGCGCGCCCAGCTTTCAGGTGCGACAGCGTCCTGTCACGCGCCGCGCCGTCGAGCTTGCCCTTCTCGACCAGGCGGTCGAGGGTCTTCTTGATCTTGCCGATGCCCTGCTGCGCGAAGTCCGGCGCGGCATCGACGATGACGACGTCGATGTCGGCCTGGGCCGCGACCTGGGCGATGCCCTGCCCCATCTGCCCGGCGCCGACGACGCCGAGCCTCTTGACCTCCTTCACGGGCGCTCGACCAGCAGGGCGATGCCTTCACCGCCACCGATGCAGAGAGAAGCGCCGCCGGTCTTCACGTTCTTCGCGGCCATCGCGTGGAGCAGCGTCACCAGGATGCGCGCGCCGGAGGCACCGATCGGGTGACCGAGCGACACCGCGCCGCCCCAGATGTTCACCTTCGCGGGATCGAGCGACAGCATCTGATTGTTCGCGATCGAGACCACGCTGAACGCCTCGTTGATCTCCCACAGATCGACCTTCTTCGCGTCCCAGCCCGCCTTCTTCAGCGCGTTGGTGATCGCGCCGGCCGGAGCCGTCGTGAACCACTCCGGCGCCTGGGCGTGATAGCCGCTGGCGACCAGCTTCGCGAGGACCTTGAGCCCACGCTTCTTCGCCTCGTCGGCGCTCATCAGCACCACGGCGGCCGCACCGTCGTTGATCGACGACGCGTTACCGGCGGTGACCGTGCCGTCCTTCTGGAAGGCCGCGCGCAATCCCGGCAGCTTGTCGATCGAGCCCTTGCCCGGCTCCTCGTCGACCTCGACGGAGATCTCGCCCTTCTTGTCCGCGATCTTGACCGCCACGATCTCTTGCTTGAAGTGGCCCTGCTTCTGGGCGTCGAGCGCGCGGCGGTAGCTCTCGGCCGCGTACTCGTCCTGCGCGCTGCGCGGAATCTGCTTGTCCTTCGCGCACAGCTCGGCGCAGTTGCCCATGTGCTGGTTGTTGTACGGATCCCAGAGGCCGTCGTGGACCATCGAGTCGACGTTGTCGACCGGACCCATCTTGACGCCACCGCGCAGCCCGCGGAGCAGATGCGGCGCGTTGCTCATCGACTCCATGCCGCCGGCGACGGCGATGTCGACCTCGCCTGCCGCGATCATGCGCGCCGCCGAGAGCACGCTCTCGAGGCCCGAGCCGCACACCTTGTTGACCGTCACGCACGGCACGCTGTTCGGGATGCCGGCACCGAGCGACGCCTGGCGCGCCGGCGCTTGACCGACTCCCGCCGGGAGCACCATGCCCATGTGGACGACGCCGACATCTTTCGGATCGACGCCTGCACGCTCGAGCGCGGCTTTGATGGCCGTCGACCCGAGCTTGGGCGCCGGCACCGAGGATAGCGAACCGAGGAAACTGCCGATGGCGGTGCGCGCAGCACCGACGATCACGACGTCACGCATGCCGAGGGGATACCCCGCTGCTCGCAGAAACTCAAGGCGAGGTCAGGGGACGCCGCTGACAGAAATTGCGCGAGCATCGCGTCGACGCCAGGGGGTTTTTCGGCCAGACTCGACCGGCTCGATGAAGGGATCGGGGACTCCGTGAGCAAGACGGTTCGTGCACTCGCGTTCCGCGACGACGAGGCTTTGCGCGTCGCGATCATGTCGGGGCTCGCCCCCGTCGACGTCCAGGCAAAGGGGGCGCAGGTCGCCCGCGATGCCAAGGGAATCCTCTACGTCGCGCCCGAGGCCACGCTGTCGGCGGCGGCCCTCAAGGCGCTCGCCGCCGCGGGCGTCACCGTCGATGCGACGCTTCCGGACGGCGCTCGATCCGTGAGCTGCTGGGCCGAGGCAGTCAGCCTGACCAAGGCGCCGGTCACCCAGACTCCATCGCTCGTGCTGCTGACCTCCCCCGATCGCGAGGGGATCATCAACCTGGCCGCCGAGCTGTTGCGGCTGGGCTGCGAGCGCCAGGAGCTGATCGTGACGCCGAACGGCGGCGTGCTTCGCTGCGTCGACCCGCCGACGTACACGATCGTCCGCGCGATCGATCGCGAGCGCGGCCTGCGCGGGTTCGCTCCCGATCCGCATGGCCAGGAAACCGTGTGGACCGAGCTCGGTCACAAGCACCCGCTCGCCGGCCGCCTCAAGGCCGACAAGAACCACCTGCTGCTGGTCGCCCACGACGGCTGGCGCAGCATCGAGGACGATGGCTGGAAGAACCTCGATCACGCGCTCGAGCTGAAGGTCGCCGGCGATGGCGTCGAGCACGCGGCGGTGTCGCTCGGAGCCCGGCGCAAGGTCGAGCTGCGGTTCGCGCCGGGTCGCCGCGACGCACCGTCGCTGTGGGTCATCAGGCGCGGTGGCACCGCCGCGATCGACAAGCTGCTCGAGTACCTGCCGGAAGACGTGGTCGCTCGGCTGACGTTCGCGGCCGCGGGCCGCAACGCGTCGATGCTGTCGGTCCCCGGGATGAGGCTCGACGATATCGCCGAGGGCGCGATCATCATCCGCGCGCGCACCGGTCGCCACGGTCCGCCGGATCTGTCGCTCGACGCCGAGGAGTACGCGCCGCTGGTCCACATGCCCGACGTCTACGCGCCGGCCGGTGCGATCGTCGAGCCGCCGCTGCGCCGCGAGCGCCTGCGATCGATCCTCGGCATCGAGCAGGGTCAGGTCGTGTGGCTCGCGCCGACGCAGATGCGCGTGCCTGGCGATCCGATCCGCGGTCCGTTCCGGGTCGAGCGCATCCTCGATTCGGCGTTCGCGCCGCTGTCGGAGTGGGCCGACTACGTGATCCACGCGTCGGCGCCGCAGCTGGTGCCGTGGCAGCGCGCCGTGGTGTTCGACTTCGCGCCGTTCGTGTCGACCGGCCTCGAGTGGGCCTCGGAGCGACCGAAGGAGGATAAGCCGGAGCGCGACGACGATCGTGCGGATCGCAAGCGCGGCAAGGCGGCGAAGGGTCGCCCGGCGCAGGTCCAGGCCGTGGTCGCCCCGTCGCCTCCGCCGACGCCGACGCAGAAGGCGCCGAAGAAGGAGATCCAGATGTCGGAGCGCGAGGAGGTGGCGATCGACGCCGAGCTCGCCGCTCTCGAGGCCGAGTTCGTCGCCCTCGACGCACCCGCGGATGCCGACGAGCGCCTCGAGCTGCTCGAGCGCCTCGGTCGCGCGTACGCGCGGCTCGGTCGCCGCCGCGATGCCGGGCTGTGCTTCGCGCGCGCGGTGTGGGAAGCCACCGGCAAGGATGCGGCGGATCGGATGGACACCTGGCTCGCCGCCGAGCTCGGCAAACAAGACGCCGCGAAGACGCTCGCGCTGCTGCTCGATAACAAGCAGCCGGCCCAGGACGATGTCCGGCTGGTCGCCGCGATCGCGGCGCGCGGCGATGCAGTGAAGAAGGAGCACCACCGCGTGGTGCGCTGGCTCGACGATCACGACATGGAGCTCGACGCGCGCACGCTGTGGTTGGCGCGCAGCGGGCTCGCGAAGCTCGCGGGCGGCGACACGCTCGGGCTCGCGCAGGCGCGCGATCGCATCCTCGCCCGGCTCGCCGGTGGTCTGCCGGTCGAGCGCGAGCTGCCGTCGTTCCTCCGGTTCGCCGGTCGCAGCGGCGCGCTCGGCAACGCGAGTGGCGAGCACCTGAGCAAGGCGCTCAACGCGCTGTCGGACAAGATCGGCTCGACGCGTCGCAAGCCGTCGCCCGTCGAGGCGCCGAAGCACCTGACCCAGGCGTACGTCAGCTTCCAGCTCGCCCACGGCTACGCGCGCATCGGCCAGCACCAGCGCGCCCGCACGCTGGTCAACGAGGCGCGCCAGGCGCTGGCTGCGGTCGCCACCGACGCGGTGCACGCCTACCTGATGGCCGCGTTCACCGCGCGCGTCGAGCAGGCGATCCAGGGCCTGCCGCCCGAGACGCCGCTGCCCGAGCCGCTCGGCAGCCAGCTCGCCGCGCTCGATCGCGTGGCGCGCTACAAGGTCGATCGGCTGCGCGAGGCGTCGCGGATCCTCGAGCCGCTCGAGCGCCCCGACGCGATCGGTGCGTTCTCCAAGCGCCAGCACGACTCGCGCGGTCCCGAGTTCGCGGCCCTCCGCGGCATCGCGGATCCGGGTGCGCGCGCCAAGGAGATCAATCGGCTCGTCGATGTCGCGTCGAGCGCGAACGAGGCCGAGTCGGCGCGCCTGCTCGACGGCGTGTTCGACGTGCTGCTCGAGCTGCCCGAGAACGGCGCGGTGCCGATCCTGGCGCGGGCGTGGCCGATGGTGCAGAAGCTGCCGGCCGCGCGACACGCCGTGCTCTACGGTGAAGCGCTCGTCGTCGCCGGTCACTTCGGGCGCACCGAGCTGGTGCCGCAGCTGCTCGAGCACCTCGGCGAGGCGGTCAAGGCCGTGCCGGGCACCGAGCTCGCGCGCGTGCTCGATCAGTCGCTGCGCGCGCTGCGCCGGATCGGTCTGCGCCGCGAGATCGCCGAGCTGCTCGCCGATGTCGAGAACGCGCTCGATGCCGGCAACTCGAACATCCACGCGCGCCTCGCGCTGGCCGCCGGCCTCGCCTACCTCGGCGAGACCACGCGGGCGCTGCCGATCCTCGAGGCCGCCCGCAAGGCGCTCAACGATCCGATGACGCTGACGCAGCGGCTCGATCTGACGCGCGCGCTCGCGCAGGCCTATGCGCAGGCTCCGATCGGCGACGCGCTCGCCGCCATCGCGGACCTGTCGGGCCAGCTGCGCGACATCACCGATAGCTTCGGCACCAACAGCCACTACTGCCTGTCGGTGCTTCACTTCGTCGAATCGCTGGTGCTCGGCATCGCATCCGACGACCTCGCCCTCGGTGAAGCGGGTCGCCGCTTCGTCGAGGACGACGAGCACCTGATCCGCCGCCGCCTGCACCGTGATCTCGGAGGAGCTTCATGAGCACCGCTGTCGCCGCACCACCCCAGGACTCCGTCGACAAGGTCACCAGCCTGTCGGCCGACGATCTCGCCCGCGAGGCGTCGACGCTGCGCGAGCGGATCAACCGCTTCCGCCTCGCGCTCGGTCGGTTCTTCGTCGCCAAGCAGCCGCTGATCGATCTGATGTGCGTCGCCGCGGTGGCGCAGGAGCCGCTGCTGCTGTGCGGCCCGCCGGGCACCGCGAAGTCCGACCTGGTGATCAAGTTCAAGGACGCGCTCAAGATCCCCGACGGCGAGTACTTCGAGTACCTGCTGACGCGCTTCACCGAGCCGTCCGAGGTGTTCGGTCCGATCGACATCGCGAAGCTCCGCGAGGGTAGCTACATCCGGCGCGACCGCGGCAAGCTGCCGACCGCGCGCCTGGTGTTCCTCGACGAGATCTTCAAGGCGAACTCGGCGATCTTGAACTCGCTGCTCACCGTCATCAACGAGCGCAAGTTCTACCAGGACGGCCAGCCGGTGCCGGTCAAGCTGCGCATCCTGCTGGCGGCGACCAACGAGCTGCCCGAGAACGCCGAGCTCGCCGCGCTCAAGGATCGGTTCTGCCTCAAGGCGGCGTGTCGCTCGGTGCAGGACGAGCACTTCGTCGAGCTGATCGATGCCGGCCTCGATGGCTTCACGCACCGCGAGCTCAACCAGAAGCCGTGGATCGAAGGCCACGCCACGCTCGAGGACTTCGTCAAGGCGAACCGCTGGCTGACCCACGTGCTGGCGCGCCGCACGATCGGTCACGACGGCAAGGAGCTGCGCGATCGCGAGCTGTACTTCTCCGACGAGCTGCTGCGCGAGCTGCGCCGCGTGCTGAAGACGCTGGTCCGCGAGGACGGCGTGTTCGTGTCGGATCGCAAGGTGGTCAAGCTGTACCGGCTGCTGCGCACGCATGCCTGGATCGTCCACGGCGGCGCCGTCGAGCGCGCGGACCTGCGGCTGCTCAGCTACCTCGGCGAGACGCGCGACGAGATCGATCTGCTCGAAGAGAAGGTGCCGAGGCTCCTCGGACTGGCATAGCCGATGGCCCGTACCGAGCTCCGCACGCAGCAGGAGGTCGCGAGCTGGGTCGCGGCCGGGCTGTGCTTGCGCCGTGTCCCGTCGCAGGAGACGGACGCCACCGCCGAGGAGGCCACGATCGGCCAGGCGATCCTGACCTGCGCCTCGGAGCTCGGCGTGCTGCCGCCGGCCGGCGTGATCGCCGACGTCGCCGTGCTGCTCGGCGGCGCGCGCTTGCCGCAGGCCTCGCCGGCACCCGGCGACGATCACCTGAAGGCGGCGATGCGCGCGTACGAGGACGACGTGCTGACGCGCCTGGCGTCGACGTCGCGGTTCGACGACGTGCTCGCCGCGTTCGCCCACCTCGCGCCGTCGCTGCGGCCGAGCGCGGTGGCGCTGGTCGTCAAGGCGGTGTGCGAGCGGTCGAGCTTCGCCGGCATGTCGGTCAGCCCGGCCACGCTGCGCCGCGCCCTCGCCCGCCCGAAGGAAGAGCGCGATGCCGCCGGCAAGGTGGAGCTGCGCGACTCGACGGCGGTCGCCGATCGGCTCGCCGATGCGTACACCCAGCTGGCGCGCGGCGCTCGGCAATCGCGGGCGCTCGTCGACGAACGCGAGGAGTTCCTGATCGATCACCTCGAGGTGCTCGGCAGCTACGGCCGCCGGCTCGCCGTCGATCACATCAACGCCGCGGCCGGCGCGATCACCGGCCGGTTGCCGCGCCGCCTCCCGGCGAAGCGCGAGCAGCGCGGCGTCAAGGATACGCAGCTCGCCGACGACACGCTCTACCCCGCCGGCGGGTTCACCGCGATCACG
Source organism: Pseudomonadota bacterium (assembly GCA_023430775.1). GTDB lineage: Bacteria > Myxococcota_A > Polyangia > Haliangiales > Haliangiaceae > JABFXX01. The sequence continues at coordinate 2,771 of JAEYYY010000170.1, read as the reverse complement.
CCGAGCTCGTCGGCGAACATCGAGAACCTGGTGTCCTCGGAGCTGGTCTACATGGAGGACGGCGCCGACGTCGTCGATCTGTTCACGCTCCGCTACGTCGAGGGCGAGCTGCTCTACTACACGCGCGACGACAGCGTGTTCCGTCGCCACAAGCACGTCATCGTGTTCGCGCTCGGCGCCGATCTCGTCGAGGCCCGCGTCAAGGACGCCGACGTACCGTGGCAGCGCCTGGTGCTCGCACTCGGCATGCTGGTCGCCGCGATCCGCTGGCTCACCGAGCAGCTCGGCCACGAAGCGTTGACCGTGCACCTCGCGTTTCCGCCGCGCGTCCTCGCCGCCGAGCGCGAGCTGGTCGAGCTGCTGCTCGAGGGCGAGGTCAAGTCGGGGACGGTGGTCGTCAGCGAGAAAACCTATGAGGAGGCCGTGGACGTCGCCCAGGCGGCCCGGTCGGCGATCTCGGATCTGGTGGTGGTCTCCATGGGGTCCGTTCCGGCACTCCCGAAGGGACAACGCGCACTTCACGTGTCACTCGCGAACACGGCACCGCAGAGCTACGAGCTCGCCCCCCGCAAGGCTGACCCACCGGAACCCGAGGGTGACCCTTGGTCCGAGTGGTGCGATGACTGCGAGGATTTGCTGCGCTGGCTCGTGTAAGCGGTAGCGCGCCTCATTAGAATGGTCGCCACGTCACCAAACGGGGAGACCATGCCGCGCTACGAATTCTCTGAAGGCTCGTCGAACAAGTTCTGGCAGATCAATCTGTCGGGCAAATCCTTCACCACCACGTACGGAAAGATCGGGACGTCTGGCCAGACGACCGTCAAGTCGTACGGCTCCGACGCCGAGGCGAAGAAGGAGTACGACAAGCTGATCGCCGAGAAGGTGAAGAAGGGCTATCAGCCGGCCGACGGTGACTCGTCGGACGATGAGGACGAGGACGAGGCGCCGGCGCCGAAGAAGGCGGCGAAGGCTCCCGCGAAGGCTGCTGCCAAGCCGGCCGCGAAGGCTGCCGCGAAGCCGGCGGCAAAGAAGGCCTCGGGTGGCGGCTCGTCGACGCCGCGCCGCTTCGAGTTCTCCGAGGGCTCGTCCAACAAGTTCTGGACCGTGTGGACCGAGGGCACGCAGCTGATGACCAAGTACGGCAAGATCGGCTCGGCCGGCTCGCAGACGGTCAAGGACTTCGGCACCGCCGAGAAGGTGCAGAAGGAGTACGACAAGATCGTCGCCGAGAAGACCAAGAAGGGCTACGAAGAGGTCGAGAACACCGACGATTGATCGGTTACCGTCGACTCGATGCCACGCTTGGTGCACGAGTCCGGTGCGAAGTTCTGGTCGATCACGCTGAAGGGGAAGCAGTACAGCACCACCTACGGCAAGGTCGGCACGCCGGGTCAGACCCGCGCGAAGCAGTTCGCGACCGCCGCCAAGGCGAAGGCCGCGTACGCGCTCGCGATCCTCATGAAGCACAAGGCCGGCTACGTGATCGCGAAGTGACATGCCGCGCTTCGAGCACGCAGGAAAGTTCTGGTCGGCCGAGCTCGCGGGGAAGAAGCTCACCACGCAGTTCGGCAAGCTCTACCGTCGCGCGGCGATCGGGGAGTGATGGCGCGCCCGTTCGTCGTCGTCGGCATCCCGGGACATCGCCGCATCACGATGTTCCAGGCCGCGCTCGCGCAGCAGGGCCTGCCGCCGGCGCGCGTGATCGCGTGGGGTGATCTGATCGAGCCGGGCGCACCGAAGCGCGTGCTCGCCGACGTGCCCGCCGACGCGATCTTCCGCATCGACTCGATGGGCGAGGACGACGAGGTCGAGCGCGCGATGCTGCGGCGCGGAGAGGCCACCGCGCGGCAGATGGGCGCCTCGGTGATCACGGCTGCGGAGCTGGCGAAGCTGCCCTACGAGCTCGGCCGCATCCATCCGCCGCGTCAGATCCACTGCGGCTTCCTCGCCGTGCTCGCCGAGATCGAGACCTCGATCCAGCGCGACTGGCGCGTCGTCCAGCCGCCGATCGCGATCCGCACGCTGTTCGACAAGCGCCAGACCTCGCAGCGCTGGGCGGCGCGCGGCATCCCGGTGCCCGACGCCCTGCCGACCTCGCTCAAGACGCCGGACCAGCTGCGCGCGGCGATGCGCGAGGCCGGCTGGCCGGCGGTCTACGTCAAGATGTCGGCGTCGAGCTCGGCGTCGTGTCTCGCGGTGTTCACGCACACCTCGAGCGGCGAGCACGCGATCACCACCGTCGAGGACACCGGTCGGGCGCGCTTCAACACGCGCAAGCTGCAGCGGCTGACCACGAAGCGCGCGATCGACAAGCTGCTCGGTTACTTGCTCGCGGAGGGCTCGCAGATCGAGCGCGCGATCCCCAAGGCGCAACTCGACGGCAAGTCGTTCGATCTCCGCGTGCTGACGATCGACGGTGTCGCCGCGTTCGTCGTCGTTAGGACCTCGCCCCACCCGATCACGAACCTCCATCTCGGCGGTCAGCGCGGCTCCGTCGAGGCGCTCCAGGCGCAGCTTCCGGCCGGCGTCTGGGACGCGGCGATGGCGACCTGCGTGCAGGTCCAGCGGGAGAGTGGCGCGTTCCACGTCGGCGTCGATCTGATGTTCGAGCCGGGCTTCCGTGCACATCGCGTGATCGAGGGCAACGCGTTTGGCGATCTGCTGCCGAACCTCGAGCGCGACGGGCTCGACGTCTACGGCTGGCAGATCAAGCGCCTGGTCGACACCGAATAGATTCCCGGCACCGGCCCGTGACTCGTCGCTCCGTTACG
>JAEYYY010000154.1 GCA_023430775.1 Pseudomonadota bacterium | reverse complement strand
CGGCGCTGATCGCGCGCCGAGTCGAGCAGCGACACCCGATCGGGATAGGTCGCCGCGCTCGCCGCCGCCGAGTTATCGGAGCGCGCGCCGACATACGAGATGACGCCCACCGCGGAGCCGGCGACGCCGAGGCCGACGAGCACGTCGCCGACGACGTCGCGATACCACGGCTGCGTCACGGTCGCGGTGGTCGCGGGACGCTCGGGCGGCGGCGTGGGTGGCGGCTGGTCGAGCGCCGGATCGAGCGGCGGCGACTGGACGGCCGCGGGCGGCTTGGTCTTGCAGATCTCGATCGCCTGGCGAGCCTTGGCCGCCGCGCTGTCCTTCGGCTTGCTGTCGAGGAACCGCTCGTAGAACGGCAGCGCGCGGTCGCACTGACCGAGCTGGACGTGCAGCTGTGCGATCGCGTACAGCAAGTCTGGTTGTGGATCGAGCGCGTACGAGGTCTTCATCTCGTCGAGCGCCTCGGCGTACTTCTTGTCCTTGTGCAGATCGATCGCGCGGTCGAGGTGCTGCTTCGCCTCGGTCTTCGGATCGTCGGCGTACGCGGTCGCGGACGCACAGACGAGCCACAGGACGGCCAGACCTCTCACGATCGCGATCGTACGCGTCCTGAGCTGACAGGCCAAGATCGTTATCGCGGAAGGGCAATGCGCTCGCCGTCGATCGACGTTGTCGTCCTGCCTCGTGTTCCTCGAGGCGTACGGGAGATCCGGTATGGCGCCCACCAGACACGCGGCCGATCCTGCGGCCATGTGCAAATGGCTACTCCTGACGATAGGCATGATCACCTGGGCAGGCTGCGGCGACGACACCGAGCTTTCCCCCGATGCACCGTCACCCGACGCCCCCGCTGATGGCGAGCCCGCGGTCACGACGGCGATGGTGGGACCGGAAGGTGGAGAGGTCGACGCTGGAAATGGGGTCACCATCTCGATCCCCGCCGAAAGTGTCGATGCGGCGACCACGGTCACGATCACGATCTCCGATACAGCCGCACCGGCCGAGTTCGTGAACGCGTCTCCGGTCATCGAGTTTGGTCCTGCAGGTCTGGTCTTCGCGCGCCCCGTGCGTGTCACCTTGCCGATCGCCGGGGCGCCCGCCAATCCGGCGATCTACTGGAGCAAGCGTGTTGGAAGTGGGTTCGAACGGATCGGAGGCACCGTCGAGGGCACCACCGTCGTGGCCGAGATCACCCACTTCTCGTCCGCGTTCGTCGCCGCGACGACCACAGCGACGCGGACGGTGCAGGTCACCGCGCTCGATAGTCAGTTCGACGCTGCTGGCAGCCTGACGCTGGTGCCACGCGACCTGTCCTCGACCACGCTACACGTGCTCACACCAACGTCGACCGGCTACAGCGTGATCTCGGCACAGGGACGCACCGACGGGACGGCCTCGATCCCGGAGGTCCCCGATGGCTTCTACCTCGTGCAGGTCGACGATGCTCCGACGTACAGTGGTGCGACGGGGAGCGCCATCGATATCGGCGTCGTCACGAGCCCGGCCGGGCACGTCGTCGCGAACCAGACCACCCCGCTCGCCGTCGACGCCACGAACATGACGGCGTGGCAGGACGGTGACTCCTTCGAGCTCTACTCCGTCCCCGCGAACGCGACCTACTACCTCACGCCGGATCCCTCGGATCCCGACATGAGTAATGTGCCCACGGCGGGTGACACCTCACTCACGGGATTCGGATTCGATAGCCGGTACACGTTCCCGTTTCCGTCATTCCTGATCAAGCAGGGCGATCCGACCACGATGCTGCACATCGCTTCGCAGCAGAGCGTCGCCGGTGTCCCCTACGTCTCGGCAAAGGAGCTGTTCACCACCACGACGCTCGATCAGATGGATGGTCAGGCTTCGACCATCACGGGCACCTTCACCACCGCGGGGGCGACCGCCGCAACGTTTTCACTGGACGTGCCCGTGACGAGCTGGGAGGCCCTGGCCACCACCGTCGCCCCGAGTGGGGCCACCGTGACCCCCTCACACGGCTTCTCGATCGAGGCTCGCGCCGGAACGATGGACAACAATACCCTCAGCTTCTTGTCCCTCGACGTGCCAGCAGGCGCGGATCTGACGACCGGAGCCATGAGCTATCTCGTTCCCGGCGACGCCACCTGGCAGCTGTTCACGTTCGCCTTCATGACGTTTCGCGCGTGTCAGACCGCTCCGGGGGCGACGGCACAGGCGTGCGTAGGGCTGACGCTGCGACGGTTCGATGCCGTGGATGACGTGAACAACACGCCACTGCTCCCCGAGCTCGGCCCGGTAGCCGGCGTCGAGCTAAACGGTGTCGCGCTCACGTCGAACCTGACCGGCGTCGGCTTGACTCCTGTCGTCAGCTGGACCGCCCCGACGACCGGTACGCCCACGTATTACCGGGTCGTCGTGCGGCGCTTCCCGGCCGGCGGAAATTCACAGGTGGTCGCCCAGCTACGCACGACGGAGACGTCACTGCGCCTTCCGCCGGGCATCCTCGCGGCGGGGCAAGTCTACGCGGTCGTGATCCAGGCGAACCGCGAGCCGAACACCCCCACCAACCAGCTGCTTCGCAAGACCGTTCCCTCCCGCGATGCGTCCATGCTGAGCGCGTTCTTCTCTCCGTAGGCTACGGAGCACAGGCGTCTTCGTCGGCTCCGGCGGTCACCACGGGCTCGGGAGTTACGTGCTTGCGAACGCGAATGTGGTCGTAGAAGCCCTTCGCGTACGACGGGGTGGTGCCGTCGGTCAGCGTCACGCCGAACATGATCCCGACATCCCCGGGACCAAACGGGATGGTCTCGACGTCGCGGTACTCGCCGGTGATATTTCCTTCGTCGCCGCTCTTGCGCCATGCCTCGAGGAGGCCATCTCCAACGCCGACGAAGAACTCGCCGTTGCTGTTCAGCCCGCTGTTGGATGCTGCAACCACGGCGAGGTCGAACCGCAACACATAGTCCGAGCCCGGCGGAAACCGGACACGCTGGGTGATTCCGAAGTCGAGAGCGCGAAACACCCGGTCGTGTCGGTAGGCATCGATCAACAGAGATCGCTCACCGTCGCTCGCCCACGCGCTCGAGCTCTCGTAGCGAGCGTCGCCGCTGATCGTCCAGCCGCCGGTCGACTCGAAGCTGGCGTTGGCGATGAGGTCGGTCTCGAACACGGGCGGACTGGTCCACGCATCGGCGTTCGGATTGTCGTAGTACGCGTGGATCCGGGTAGTGCCGGGCGCGAGATCGACGGAGACCCAAACCTGGCTGTCCATCTCGAACGCCAGTGGAAGCGATCTGCCGTTCATGCCGAAACGAAGCTGCGGAAGCGCGCGCAACTCCGCCGGAACGACGACCTGGTAACCAGCAAGCGTCGAGGTTGTCGCGTTCGTGATGTCGATCGGGATGCGGCGTCCCCACCCCGCCGCGCAGCTCGGCGGTATCGGATCGGCGAGCGTGCCGGGATCGAGGCCCGCCAGTGAATTGCAGCCGGCGAACGCGAGCATGATGATCGAGACACGTGCGATCACATGTGTCCTTCGAGCAAGAGTCCGATCGATGACCGCGACAATGCCGGGATGATGGCGAGGCGACGGGGATCGCGCTTGTCGGGTCTCGTCACGACGAGCACGACGGCGGCTGCCGCGGTCACGACACCGACCGCGCCGACGAGCGTCGCGATGTGACCTCTGCGCCGAGCGTCGAAGATTCCCTCGATCCCGTCGGGATCGCACTGCAGTTGCGAGTCACAGTGACCGGCAACGGCAGCATCGTAGCGAAGCTTGGCAGAGATCCCGAGCCAGGCCGTCGCGCCGAGCAACGCCACGCCCGTGCTGCCGAGCGACCACATCAGCCACCGTGGGGTATGCCCCGGTTCACGGGAGGCGCCATGACTGACGACCACCGGCGGCACGGCAAGCTCCACCGTAGCGCCAGCGGTGATCGTGAAACGACGCGACCACATCTGGCGTCCGCCAACGTTCGCGATCACGACGTGCTCACCCGGATCGATCGGTAGTGCGACGCCCAGCTCTGCGGCGGCGAGACGGACGTCGTCGACTCGAACTTCGACGGACTCCGTGGCCGTGATCGACAAGCGCGCCAGGTCGGGCTCGAGTGCTGCTGCTCGCTCCCTCGCGTAGGCGGCCCGGTCGTCGTGCAAGGCTTCTGCCTTCGCGGCTGCCTTGCGCCACAGGAGCCAGGCGCTGGCGGTCCGTCCGACGCGCGCGTAACAGTCTGCGAGATTGAGCTCGACGCCGAGCCAACCTGTCAGCCGATCCGCGGCCTCGAACTTCGCGCATGCCTGCGAGTACTCGCCGGCGGCCGCAAGGCTCTTTGCTTCGTCGAAGAGCGCCAGGGCCCTGGCCTCCTGCCCCGCTTCGTCGGCGCCCGCATCATCGGCACCGAGCAGGCACAGGATCGGAAGAACCGGCACGATCCGAAGCATGCTCAGAACGGCGAAGCGAGCGGATCTCGCGCGAGAGCACTCGGCGTGAGTGGCTGTGGTGGTGATACCTGGTGTGTCGGGAGCGGGCTTGTCGGTCCGGGCGATGGCGCCGGCACGACCCGCGGCGCTCTTGCTCGTCTGTTTGCAGGAGCGAGCTGTGTGCGCGCACTACGGGCTGGCGCTGCGATCTCGTGCACGGTGATGTCGGCCGCGCGCAGATCGACGATCGTCTCGACCTGAGAATGGCTCATCGGGATCGGAGGAATCAGCAACTGCTCTGCCGAGGTCGAGCGGCTGCTCGCGAGGATCGCCAGCATGGCGCACACGCAGGAGACGCCGGCGACTCCGAGCCCCCATCGCCGACGCCGGGGCGGAGCTTCCGGCAGGAGCTCGAGGATGTCGTGACCCGCCGCATCGATCGTCGCGACCTCGATGTCGGCCGCCGACAAGTTCAGCGTCGGCGTAGCGATCGCGCGTAGCGCTTCAGCCACCTCGTGGGCCGAGGGGTAACGTCCGCTCGGGTCCTTTCTCAAGCAGCGTTCTACGACCATGGCAAGTGCCGACGGGCAATCGGAAGGTAGCGGTGCAGGCTCGTCGAGCATCACCTGCAAGCAGAGCTCTGGCAGCGATGTGGTCGAGAACGGGGCCCGGCCAGTCACGAGCTCGTAGAGCACGACACCGAGCGACCACACATCCGCGCGCGCATCGCCCCCGACGCCCGGCCGCATTCGTTCCGGCGCCATGTACGTCGGTGAGCCGACGATGTCGCCGGTCGAGGTGAGCCGGTCGACGTGCGCATCGGTCTGGCACGCGATGCCGAAGTCGAGAACCTTGACCACGAGCTCACCGGCCACGGACGCGAGCATCAGGTTCGCCGGTTTGATGTCGCGATGCACGAGTCCACACGCGTGTGCCTCGGCCAGGGCATCGCACGCCTGAACGATGATGGCGGCAGCGCTCGCAGGATCCAGCGAACCCTTCGCGCGTAACCACGTGGCCAGATCGACACCATCGATGTACTCGAGCGCCAGGAACGGGATCTCGACACCGTCGACGACGAACGTGCTCGCCTCGTACAGACGTGCAACGTGCGAGCTTCGAAGTCCCGCGATCAGACGTGCCTCGCGCAGGAGACGACGGACATCCTTGTCGCGCTGCTGGCGGAGCATCTTGAGCGCGACGGGCCGCATCGTTTCTAGATCCAGCCCTCGAACGACAACCCCCATTCCGCCGCAGCCAGCGAGCTCCTCCACGCGATATCGCCCGTTGACGACTTGTCCGCGTCTCAACACTCTCTTTCCCACGACCATGCCGACGTCGAGCATACCACCGGAGGAATTTCGACAGTCATGGTGATAACGTCGTCGAGTGCCGGTAGGGGCGGAGATGGAATCCTGGCTCGAGCGTTCCTTGCGTGGTGACGAGGCAGCCTGGATGACACTGCTCGGGCAGTTGTGGGCCGACGTCGAAGCCCGCGTCGCACGCAGCCGTTACATGGGACAGCTTCGTTCTTCCGACGACCACCGCGAGGTGGTGTCACGGGTCTTTGTTCGGCTTCGTCGCAACGACCTTCGCGCGCTCCGTTCGTTCCCGGCGTGGCGCGACAAGAACGTCGGCAAGACCTTCGACGACTGGCTGACCATCGTCGTCACGAACGTGATCCGCGACTACGTCGCTGAACGCCTCGGGGATCTCGACACGAGTGGCGCGGGACTGAAACGACTCGTCAACACGCTCGCCGAGGCGCTCGACGATGCGCAAGAGCCGTCGTGGCGTCCGGCGATCACCAACAAGATCACCGCTTCGAAGTTGCTCGCCGCCGCCAGACGATGTCTGCCACCGGAGCAACAGGCGGCCCTCGCGGGGTGGCTCGCTGGTGCAGAGTTTGGCGATCTCGCGACACAACACGGTTGGCACGGGCCCGAGACTGCGCGGAGCTTGGTGCGTGCAGCACTCGCGCGTCTCCGGCGAGAATTTCGCGAAGAGGAATCATGTTGATGCGACTCCAGACCTTGGCTGCTCTCCTGCTCGTCGCGTGTGGTGATAACTCGCGGGTGCAGGAAGTGGCGGATGGACCAACGGACGGCACGGTCGATGCGGAGGTCGTCGATGCGTTCAAGCCGATGGTGCGCGTGTTCGGTCACGTCGAGGCAAACGGCCAGCCGGTCTTCGCGGCGTCCGTCACGACGCTCGAGGGAACGCAGCTCTCGACGACGACCGACACCGACGGCAACTTCTATTTCGATGTGGTCGAAGGAAGCCGCCTGATCATGCGGGTGGACCCCATCGGCTTGCACGACGCGCTGCCGATGATCCGAGGGCTGATCGCCTACGATCACCTCCGCGTCCGCAACTTCTACATCATCATCGAAGACGAGGTCATCGCTGCGGAGTCGCTGGGAATCGAGTTCGATCCGACGAAGGCGATCGTGGAGGTCGACTTCCGCAACGCGGCGATCGGCGGTTATGCCGCGACCCTGACTCCACCAGGTGAGCCGCCGCTGCAACCGGCTTTCGGCATCGTCACTGATGAAGACGGCCAACCCGAGCTCGGACAGACCACGATCGCCGGCGGCAACGGATCGACGCTACTCCTCGGCGGGCTTTCTCCGGGCGCAGTGGACTTCGCGGCGATCGTGCCTGCAGGTGCGACGTTGCCGTGCCAACCGCGAGATGCCCAGCCCTTGCCCCTCGAGGCCGGTGTGGTGACCTGGTTCGACTACGAATGCGGCGAAGGCGAGGACTGACTATTCGCTCATGATCGCCACGATCAGCGAGGCCCGGTTCGCGACGTTGGCCTTGCGCAAGATGCTCGAGACGTGGCGCTCCACGGTGGCATTCGCACACCCCAGCTCGGTTGCGATGTGCTGATTGGTGACACCTCGCATGATGCACGCTGTCACCTCTCGTTCGCGCGGAGTGAGCCCCCACCGCGCCGGGAGGTGACACTCGCTGGTTCGAGTGTCGACGCGGCGCAGGACGGCGAGGCAATAGGAATGCTTTCCTGTTCGTGACGGCGTCACCCGGAAGATCTCGGGATCTGGTCCGCCGGCAAATGCGAGCTTGGCAGCGCGCGCCGACCGCTCGCCGAGCCATGCCTCTCCTGCCGCGTTTGTGGCGAGAAGCTCGCCCCGCGTCGAGATCACGAAGGCCGGTACGGGAATGCAGAGGATCGCGTCGACGAGTGCCGGATCGAGCTGCGGCGCACGGGGCCGCCCAAGACTGCCATGCCTCATGCACAGAGGAACACTCCTCGGCGCGCCCGAACGTCACGCCAGAATCGACCGTTATCGCGAGAGCTGACGGACCCTGACCCACGCGGCGATCGCGACCCCCAGCGCGGCGATGGCCGCGAGCACGAAGACCAGCCGCGCCCCCGGGAACAGTCCGGAGAGCACGCCGCCGAGCTCGCGCGCCATGACGACGTAGCCGACCGGTTGTCGGGTGGGAGCCGGCGGTAGCCCGACGCGGCCGGCGGACTTCCAGCGAGCCCGGGCGATCGAGTCCTCGAGCGCGGTCAGCGGCTGGCGGCGCACCTGGTAGGGGCGACCCTCGTGCTCGATCTCGATCACCGTGTTGTCGCGGGCGGCCTCGAGGACGGCGTTGGGGATCTCCTGGCCGACGTGATTGCCGTCGTTGGTGACGACCGACAGCAACATCTTCTCGTCGAGCCGGATCTCGTCGATCAGCTCGGCGGCATCGATGGTCTGGATCAACGCGCCGCTGATCTCCTTGGTCTCGCCGGAGCCGATCAAGGCACGCGCGAAGCACAGCGCGAGCGGGAACGGTGGCTTCGCGCCGAACAGCCGTGGCGTCGGCAACTGCGACGCGTCGGTCGATTGCAGGACCAGCGTCTTCTCGGTGCCCGCGAACGCCGCCTTGATCCACGGCAGCTTGTCGAGCTCGGGCGGCTTCTTCGTGGTGAACGGGCGGGCGGCGTCGTCGGGCACCATCTGGCTGAACAGCAGCCGGCCCTTGTAGTCGACGATCGCGAGCTGCAGCGAGCGGCCGATCTTCCACGAGCTCCAGTCGGTGGCGCCGAGCTGCTCGTGGATCTCGCCGAGCCGCGCGAGGTCGCTCTCGTTGTCACCGAACCCGAAGTCCGACTGATCGCGATAGCTGCGAACGTCGTTGATCGCGGCCTGGTAGTACATCTGGTTGGTGTTCGCATCGAGGCGATCGACGAGCAGGTCGAACGCGCGATCGATCTGCACGCCGGTGGCATCGAACGACTGGGCGTTCGACGCGCTCACGCGATCGCGCACCACGAAGTCGGCGAACAGCCCGAGTCCGAGCGCGGCCGCGAATGCCGCGGCGACGAAGCCGGTCATGCGCCACGCGCGCGAGCGATCGCGGCCGAGATCGTCGAGCAGGTGATCCATCGTCGGGTAGCGATCACCGGGCACCTTCGAGAGGCCCTTGAGCAGGATCGCGCGCAGCGCACCCGACACGCGCGAGTCGCGCGGCGGCGGCGACACCCGCCCCTCGCAGACGTTGTCGCCGAGCTCGTCGAACGACTTGCCCTTGAACGGACGCTGGCCGTACAGCGCCTCGTAGAGCGCGACGCAGTAGTTGAACTGATCGGTGCGCGGATCGACGTTGCCGCCGGTGAACTGCTCCGGCGCCATGTACGCCGGCGTGCCGAGCACGACACCCGAGTTCGTCAGCTCGAGCTCCTCGGGCGTCTCGTCGGTGTCGTCGTTGGGGCGCGCCGACGCGAGACCGAAGTCGGTGACGCGAACGCGGCCATCGGCGCCGACGAGACAGTTGTCGGGCTTGAAGTCTCGGTGGATGATGCCGGCGGCGTGGGCGGCGGCGAGGCCACGGCCGGCGGCGACGTACGCCTCGATGACCTCGTGGAGCGGGCGCTTCTCCTGCTGCCAGTTGCGCAGGCTCGCGCCCTTGACGAGCTCCATCGCGATGTAGGTCGAGCCCTCGGTGATGCCGGCGTCGTAGACTTGCACGACGTTCGGGTGGTTGACCTGCGCCATCGCCTTGGCTTCCTGCACCAGGCGCTTCGCGAGCGTCTCGTCGGGCTTGTGCAACAGCTTGAGCGCGACCTTGCGGCCCAGCGCCGGATCCTCGGCGCGATACACCACACCCATCGCGCCTGCACCGATCCGATCGACGAGCGTGTACTTGCCGAACGTCTTGCCGATCTGTCGCATCCCGCTCTGCCGGATCAGCGAGACGTCGGCCGTGTCGCCGAGCGGATCGAGCGTCGAGAGCGTCGGCATCCCGCCGAACGGTGCGGGCTCCGAGCTCGTGGTCGCGGTGATCGCGAGCTTCTTGAGATCGACCTTGTCGTCGCCGAGCGTCGACAGCGCGGCATCGCGGGTCGCCGCCTTCGCCAGCAGAGACACCAGGTTTCGGCAGTCGTCACAACCGTCGAGGTGTTTGACCGCCGAGGCCCGATTTGCCTCGTCGAGCGCGCCTGACATCAGGTCCTGGACCGAGTTGGCGTCGAGGCACTCCACGAGTGAAGGCATTGTGCCACGAGCCGTGCGACGATAGCGCCGTGGACCTGATCGCCGAGCTGTCCCAGGCAAGCGGGCTTCCCACGGGCTCTCCCACCGCGGCGAGAGCAGCCTGGGCCGGCGTGCTCGCGGCCGCGCGCGATGCCTGGCCGACGATCCAGTTCGACGACGTCGAGCTCGCACGATTCGTCGGCCCGCGGCTCGCCGGTGCCGACCTACCGTCGGCGCTCGCCACCCTGCCCGCCGGCGACGTCGCGATCGCCGCCGCGTGTGCCGCTCAGGAGCCGTCGGCGCATGCCGCGTTCGACAGCATCCTCACCGAGGTCGATGCCGCCGGGGCGACGACGCGCGCCCCGAAGGATCTGGTCGACGAGGTCAAGCAGCTCCTCCGCGTCCAGCTGCTGGTCGAGAAGGATGGCAAGCCCGCCGGCATCGCCGGCTACAAGGGCAAGGGTCCGCTGCGCGGCTGGGTGCGCATCACCGCGACGCGCGAGCTGATCCGCCACCTCAAGAAGGCCGCGCGTGAAGTCTCGACGAGTGCCGATCGCCAGCTCGAGGAAGTGCTCGGTGCCGGCACCGACGATCCGATGCTCGAGCAGCTCAAGGGCGAGTACCGCGCGCACTTCGCGACCGCGCTGCGCGAGGCGATCGCGGGGCTCGACGCAGAAGATCGCACGCTGCTGCGCCAGCAGATCGTCGACAAGCTGTCGATCGACGAGCTCGGTGCCGCGTACGGCGTGCATCGCGCGACCGCGGCGCGCTGGCTCACTCGCTCCCGTGGAGCGCTGGTCGCCGCCACGCGCGATCGGCTGGCCGCGAAGCTAGCGATGCCCGTCGAGGAGATCGACTCGGTGATCCGGCTCGTGCAGAGCCGCCTCGACGCTAGTGTCGTCCGTTACCTCAAGGAAGACGATCAGGGATAGGACTTCCCGTCCTTGTACTTCTCGCCGTACTTGTTGAGGTGCTTGGTCTCAGCACCGCGCGTGATCGTGAAGTCCTTGGTGACATCACCGGCGGTGGTGTCGATCTCGATCATCGCCGGCTTCTCCATCCGGCGCGTGTACGCGTAGAGCTTCCACTTGCCCGGCGGCACGTTCGGGATCGTGAACGACTTGGTCTTCTTGTCGAGCGCCACGTGATACGGGTTGCCGAGCACGAGGACCGTGGCCGCCATCTCCGGGTGGATGTTGCAGTAGATCTCGGCGGTGCCCTTGTAGCCCTTGAAGGCGTCGCCCGAGTCCTTCTTCTCGCCCTTGTCGAACGAGCCGAGATCGAACTTCGGCTTCGGCGAGAACACGTTGTGGAGCAGCTTGCCGCCGTTGGGGAACACGACCTTCTCGTTGGTCGTGATCGCGACCAGATCGGGAACGAACTTGCGATCGTTGGTCTGCGTGATCGTGGCGGTCACCACCGGCTTGCCCGGCTCGTCGGGCGGACCGACGACGTAGACCACGACCTCGGCGTTCGAGACCTCGGTCTTCTTGTCGGCCTCGAGCACCTTGACCGTGCCCTTGACGGTGTGACCCGCAGCCTTCGGCGGATCCTTCCTGGGCTGAGCGACGGCGACTCCACTGCACAGCAGCGCGGCGACAACGATCGTGGTGCGCATCAGAACAGGACTCCCCAGATGAAGCGTGGCGCCGTGTCGATCTGGTGGATGCCGACCAAAAATGACGCAGAAAGCCAGAACCGGCCCGACGTCCACGACATGTTCGGTCCGACGGCCGCCCAGTCCCGTTTGTTCAGGTCGCGGTCGAGATTCACGATCGTGATGCCTTCGGCGCCGAACCGCAGGCCATTCTTGACCTCGATCGAGACACCGGCCGCGGGGTGAAGCTCGATCTCGGTGGCATCCGCGTTGATCCGGGCGACCGCCCCGAGGTCGATCTGGCCGTGGAACTTGCCGGACTGGTAGGCCAGCACGAAGTCGGCCTCGGCGATCGTGGTGTCGCGCACGTTGACGTCGCGCTTGGCCGCGATCCGGAATAGCGGGCCGATGCCGTCGGGCTTCTCGGAGTCGAGCTTGTTGAACCGGTACCGGGCCTCGACGCCGTACTTCTCGATCGTGAACTCCGAGCCGACGCCATCGACCTTGCGGTACAGCAGCTCGACCGGGATCACGAGCTCGAGCTGATCGGTGATGCCGACGAGCACGCCCCACCACAGGGCGGTGTCCTTGATGGTGTCGTCGCCGAGGCCGTTGCGCTCGTAGACCCACTGCTGGACCTCGACGCTCTTCTCGGGGAGCACCTCGGCGCCGTACAGCCAGGCGTATTGCGAGCGGCCCGCCTCGGCGCTCCCGACCAGAGCGCACAGGGCCAGAACAACGATCACCACTCGCACGGCGCGAGCTTACTCTGTTTCCGCGCGCTGGTAATGTTCCCGCCATGATCGATCACATCGGGATTCGAAGTTCGGACCTCGCGCGCAGCAAGGCCTTCTACGCGAAGGCGCTCGCGCCCATCGGCTATGCCGCGCTGATGGAGTTCCCCGGTGGCATCGGTTTCGGCGTCGCCCCCAAGCCCGACTTCTGGATCGATGGCCGCCCGAACGACAAGCCGATCGATCACGCGCACGTGGCGTTTCGGGCCAAGAGCCGCACCGAGGTCAAGGCGTTCTACGAGGCGGCGATGGCCGCGGGCGGCAAGGACAACGGCGCGCCCGGCCTCCGCCCGCAGTACCACCCCGATTACTACGGCGCCTTCGTGCTCGATCCCGATGGTCACAACATCGAGGTCGTCTGCCACGAAGCCTATCTGTGATCACTCGCCGTCGCTCTCGAGATAGACGAACCACACCGCGATCACCGACCGGCTCGGCGCGACCGCCATCGTGACCGCGAGGTTCTGTCCCGCGTAGCTGCGCCTCGCGCCGACCCAGGTGGTGCCCTTCGGCGCCTGCTTGCTGAACCGCAGCTGACTGCCGTCGAGATCCTTCGACTTCAGGTCGCGGAGCTCGAGGACCGCCTCCTTCGCGACGTGATTCCAGGTCGCGACGAAGCACGCCTTGAGCGCCTTGATCTCCGCGGCGCTCGTCACCTTGCCGGTCTTCAGCTTCGCGCACGCTTCGCCCTCGCCTTGCACGGTGAACGCGAGCGGCTTCTTCCTGTCGTGGGCAGGCGCGGCCGCCGCGGCATCGGTCATCGCCACCAGCCAGCGCTCGGCGGCGGCGCTGCTCGACTTCTTCGGGTCGGCGACCGCGAGCCCGGTCAGCAGGAGCACGCCGATCAGCACGCGCGTCATGCCGAAGGCATATCACGCGAGCTCAGGTCAGCAGCTCGATCTTCGCGCCGTCCACCAGCTCGCCGATCCTGACGGCGGGAAGCCCGGCGGCACGGAGCTCGGCGACGCACGCGTTCGCGCGATCGGGTGGCACGCACAGCAGCAGCCCGCCACTGGTTTGCGCATCGCAGGCGAGCGACGCGAGGAGCTCGGGATCGACATCGCTGGGCGGCTCGGCAGCCAGCGGGATGCCCGGCGCCCACTCGACGAGATCGGCGACGAACGCGCGGTTCGCCTTGCTGCCGGCGGGGCACACCTTGTCGCGCAGGTGCTTCATCGCATCGGGGAGCAGTGGCAGCATCGCGAGCTCGATCCGCGCACCGACGCCGGAGCCGCGGACGATGTTGCGCAGGTGACCGAGGAGCCCGAAGCCGGTGATGTCGGTCGCCGCGGTGACGCCGTGTGCATGACCGATCCGAGCGGCGCTCGCGTTGAGCGTGGTCATCGACGCGATCGCGGCAGCGGCAGCCTCGGGCGACGCGATGCCCTTCTTGATCGCCTGCCCGATCACGCCGGTGCCGAGCGCCTTGGTGAGCACCAGCGCCTGCCCCGGCTTGCCGGTGCGGTTGCTCCACAGCTCGCCGGGCCCGACATCGCCCGTCACCGAGAGACCGAACTTGACCTCGGGGTCGCGCACCGTGTGACCACCGACGACGGCAACGCCCGCCTCGGCGCAGACGCGCGCGCCGCCCTGGAGGATCGCGTCGAGCACCTCGAGCGGCAGCTGGTCGTCGGGAAAGAACACCAGGTTGAGCGCGAACCGCGGCACGCCGCCCATCGCCCACACATCGGAGAGCGAGTTGGCGGCGGCGATCGCCCCGAAGGTCTCCGGATCGTCGACCAGCGGCGCGATGACATCGGCGGTGAGCACCAGATCGCGACCCGTGGTGGTCTTCACCACCGCCGCGTCGTCGGAGTACGCGTGATCGACGACGATGTCCGGACGCACGTCTCCCGATCTGCCTGCAGGCAGATGATCGAGAACGTGTGCCAGCTCGCCGAGCCGGAGCTTGGCGGCTCAACCACCGCCGCGCGCGTATTGCGTGAGACGAATGGCAGCCTTGGCTTCGGGCGTCATGCCCGCACCTTAGCTCACAAGGACTGGAGCTGGTTGACCATGCGCTGGAGGTCGTCCTGGCTGACGCCTGCCGCGATCGCGCACTTGACGAGCCGCTCCGCCGAGGTCCGCGCCCGCGCTTCGTCGCCGCGGTTGTCGTTCTTGTACTTGCGAGCGAGCGCGATCATGTCGTTGATCGCCTTGTTGCCGCACACCGCGTTGGTGCACTTGCACGCGCGGTTGGTGATCGCGTCGAGCTCGGCGTTCGGATCGCTCGGGCGTGGCGGTGGCGGCTTGGGCGCGGCGGCACCGGCGAGCCGGGTGGTGCACGCCGCGATCTCGGTGGTCAGATCGGTCAGCTTCTTCGTGGTCGCGATATCGAGCTGCGCGATCTTGGTGCCGAGATCCTGGAAGTACTTCGCGTATTGCTCGGTGGGCTTGACCGTGCAGTTGATGTCCTTGCACGCGCAGATCACGTTCTTGAACTCGGTGAGCTTGGCGATCACCTGCGCGTTGACGTTGCCGGTGCCGCCGCCGGTGCCCGATTCGTCGGCCCACGGATCGTCCGTCGGATCGGTCGGCGTGTCGTCGTCGTCCTTCGTATCGTCGTCGTCACCACCGGCCGGCTTCGCGCTGCCGGCGGGGGGCTTGTCGGGCTTCTCCGGCGTCTCGCCCGTCGGCTTGTCGTCGGGTTTCTCGGGCGTATCGCCCGTCGGCTTGTCGGGCTTGTCGGTGCCGGCATCGGCGGCGGCGACGACCGGGTTGTCGCTCTTGCGGGTGGCGAAGAAGATGCCGATGCCACCGGCGATCAACACCACCGCGGCGACCGCGACGAGGATCAGCTTGCCCTTGCCGCCCGCCGGCGCCGGGCCGGCCAGCGGCGGCGGTGGTGCGGGGATCGGGTTGTATCCCGGCGGCGCTTGATCGCCTCGCGGCTGACCGGCGTACGGGTTGTACGCGGGGGACTGCTGCGGCTGCGGCGGCGTGCCGTAGCCCTGCGGCGGCGGTGGCGTCGGCGTGTGTGGAGGCTGGAGGCCCGGCGGCGGACCTGCCTGTCCGGCCGGAAAGGGATGTGCCCCGTAGGCAACCCCCGGTGTCGGCATGGCGGCCGGCGCGCCGTAGCTCGGCGGCGTGGCCACGCCGTGCACCGCCGACATCGGCACCGATACCTGCGCGGTGCCCTGCCCGCTCACGGGCGGATACTGAGAGAGGAGCGCGGCGATCTGCTCGCCGAACAGCTCCATCGTCGCCGGGCGCGCGTTGCGATCCTTGGCCACCGCGCTCATCACCAGCTGATCGATCGCGGGCGGAATCTGCAGATCCGGGCGGCGCTGCGACGGCGCGATCGGATTCTCGGTCAGGTGCTTCGACAGGATCGCGAGCACCGTCGCGCCCTCGAACGGCATCCGCCCCGTGATCATCTCGTACAGCATGCAGCCGAGCGCGTAGACGTCGGTGCGGCCATCGATCTGGTCGGCGCGGATCTGCTCCGGCGCCATGTACTGCGGCGTGCCGAGCATGTCGCCCGCCTGCGTCATCGCCGCCTGGGTGGCGCGGCCTTCATCGCGCAGCTTGGCGATGCCGAAGTCGAGCACGCGCACGACGTCCTTCTGGCGACCGCGCGACTGCAGCATCACGTTATCGGGCTTGAGATCGCGGTGGATGATGTTGTGCGAGTGCGCGTCGGACAGCGACGCCGCGACCTGCGAGGCGATCGACAGCGCGCGCTGGATCGGCAGCGGCGCCTCGGCGTGGATCACCTCGCGCAACGACTTGCCCTCGACGAACTCCATCGCGATGAAGAACGTGCCGTCGGTGTCCTGCCCGAAGTCGTAGATGTTGACCGTGTTGGGATGGCCGAGCGACGCGACCGCCTTGGCCTCGGCATCGAAGCGCCGCAGCATCAGCTCGGTGCTCGCGACGTCGGCGCGCAGCAGCTTCACCGCGACGGTGCGCTTGAGCGAGATCTGTTCGGCCTTGTAGACCGCGCCCATCCCACCTTCGCCGAGCTTTGCCAGCACGCGGTAGCGGCCCGCGATGTCCTTGCCCACGTGATCGGTCGGGGCCTTGAGCCCCGGGTGCGAGACCGGCTCGGTTGCAGACGTCGCCTTGCCGCAGGCCGCGCAAAACCGCGCGTCGTCGGGATTGGAGACGTTGCAGTGTGGGCAGTTCACGGTGACTCGAGAGTAGCGCGGGTGGCGATCACGGGCTGCGCTCGAGCGCGAAGATCGCGTACAGGGGACTCTGGCCGCCGCGCAGCACGCGGACATCCACGCGATCGTCGTCGTAGAGCGCGATCAGGACCACGGCATCGCCGTTGCCGTCGCGCACGGTCGCGAACGTCAAGAACACCCGCAACGGGTTGCCCGGAAAGCTCAGGTTGGCGAGGGCATCTGCCTCGGCACCCGGCAGCGACGTGATCCGGGTCTCGTCGACCAGGTTATCGACCGCGATCCGGCCTCGAATACCGTGGTTGTCGATCGCGTCGATGTCGAGTGTGACCGCGTCACCGGGGCCGACTCGCACCGTCGGGGAGTCGCCGACGCGCTTGCCCTGCCAGGTCCCGGTGAAGTCGCGGATGTCGTTGCAGGCAACGAGTGCCAGGACCGCGAGCAGCACGACCGACCGCACGGCTCGACGGTAGCACCCGCGGTGATGGCCGCGCTACGTTATCTGGCGATGCGGCATTGGCTGGCGCTATCGGCGCTACTCGTCTCGGCAGGCGTGGCGCGCGCCGATGACCCACCGCCGGAACCCTTGAAGCCCGACGCGGATTCGCCGCCCGCGGAAGGCGAGCCACCGCCCGAGGAAGCGATCGAGGATCCGGACGAGCCGATCGACGAACCGATCGATCCGATGGATGAAGAGCTCGGGCCGCTGTTGTTCATCGAGCGCGTCGATGTCGAGGGCAACACCGCGACCCAGGACGACGTCGTGCGTCGCGCGCTGCCGATCCAGCCCGGCGATGCGGTGCGCGGCTCCGACAAGCGACTGCAGAAGGCGAAGTTCAAGGTCCTCGCGCTCGGCTTCTTCCGCGACGTCAAGATCCGGCTCGCGAAGGGCAGCACGCGCGGCCAGGTCGTCCTCGTGGTCACCGTCGTCGAGCGCGGCACCATCGTGCTCAACCGGCTGTGGTTCGGATCCAACTCGCTGTCGCCGTACTGGGCCGGCGCCGATCTGTCCGAGCGCAACCTGCTCGGTCTCGGTGTCACGCTCGGCGGCGGCTTCATCTACTCGGGGTTCGGCGACATCGAGGGCGGTCGCTCGCAATGGGCCGGCGAGCTGCGGTTCGCGGTGCCGTCGATCCGCGGCTCGCGGTTCGGCGGCCACTCCTCGCTGACGCTGGTCCACGGCGCCGAGGCGTTCCGCGTCGCGGGCTCGACGGGCGAGCCGGCACCGGAGGAGCTGCAGGCGTTCCCGTATCGCCGGTTCGGCTGGCGCGGCGGGCTGACCTACGACGTCACCGGCCTGACCCGCGTGTCGGGCGGCCTCCGGCTCGAGGAGATCAGCGCCGATCTGCCGCTGGCGCCCACGCAGGTGCTCGACGACGGTCGCGTGGTCGGCGTCGATCTCCACCTCGAGCCGCGCACCAGCACGGTGACCACGCTCAACGCCGTGTTCGATCGAGACACCCGCCCCGATCCGATCCTGTCGCATTCCGGATCGCACATCGCGGTCGGTGCCGAGATCAGCGCGCCGTTCTCCGACTATCAGTTCGGCTCGCTGTACGGCCGGTTCGACAAGTTCTGGCCGCGCAAGAACGAGAAGCACGCGATCGGGCTCAAGATCGCCGGCGGCGTGGTGATCGGAAACGCGCCGCGCTTCGATCGGATCCACATCGCCGATGTCGATCGCATGCTGACGCCACGCGCGCTCGGCCTGGTGCTGTCGACGGCGGCGCCGCTCGAGATCCTGCAGACCCGTCCCGACAAGCCGACGTACGGCGACATCGGCGGCTCGGTCACGCTCGAGTACGCGATCACGCTGTGGCGCGGCCCCGGCAAGAAGCGGGTCTACGGCAGCGACATCTTCTTCGGCGTCGGGCTGTGGGGCCTCGCCGAGATGAAGGACCTGAAGACGCGCGATCGCGCGCTCTACGACTCGCTGCCGATCGACATGTACGTCGACGCCGGCATCCGCCTCGACACCGACATCGGCATCTTCGAGCTCACCGTCGCGAACGCGCTGGGGCGCGTGAGGTGAGCTTCCGTCTCGTCATAGCCGTCCTGGCGATCCTGTGGATCGCGACGGACGCGCGTGCCGACGACGAGAAGCCCGAGTTCCAGAAGATGCGGTTCGTCGAGCGCGGTGACGTGCTCACGGTGTCGATGTCGCCGCTGACCAAGCTGTTCGACAACGCGGCGTACGACGCGCTCGACGATGGCCCGGCGTCGACGGTGGTCATCCGGATCTGGATCTACCCGCAGGGCACCCAGCAACCGGTGGCCGGCGTGCTGCTCCAGCGCCAGGTCACCTACGAGCCGTGGGACGAGATCTTCTACCTCAACATCGACGGCAAGAAGATCAAGGAGAAGCGCAAGGCCGACGCGCTCAAGCGGCTGACCGCGATGGACGATCTGACGGTCGCGCGACTCTCGCAGCTGCCGTTCGATCAGATCTTCTTGCTCGCGATGCAGGTCGAGCTCAACCCGGTCTCGAAGGAGACGCTCGCCGAGGTCCGGCGCTGGCTGTCGCAAGGCAACGGCGGCGGGCTCGATCGCGGCGGTGCGTTCTTCGGCTCGTTCGTGTCGGTGTTCGTCAACCCCAAGATCCCGGAGGCGGATCGCGTGCTCCGCATCCAGTCGCAACCCTTCTTCAGGCCTCGCCCATGACGAAGTCACGCACCGTCCCCCTCCAGCTCAAGCTCACCGCGCTGCTGGTGACGATCGTGATGCTGCCGCTCGGCATCGCCGCGTACTTCATCGGCGACGTCGGCAAGGTGGCGGCGAACGTCGCCGCGGCCGAGGCGCAATCGCGCGTGGTGGTGCTCGAGCGCTCGATGCGCACCTATCACCAGTGGATCGACACCACGAAGCGGTTGCACGGCGAGGTCGGAGCGCGGCTGGTCAAGCGCCCCGATCTGATCGTGTTCGATCCCGCGAACGCCAACGCCACGATCAGCGATGCGTTCCAGCTCGATGTCTCGAGCGAGCTGCGGCGCGTGCTCGACGAGCCCCAGCAGAGCGGTCTCGTCGGGCTCGCGATCTTGCGCGCCGACGGCACGCTGTTCGCCGAGGCCACACGGCCGCTGGCCGGGCCACAGTGGCGCGAGAAGGTGGTCGACGAGCCGTTCGGCGAATCCGGTGCGGTACTTCGGTTGACGTTCCAGGTGTCGTCGACGGTCAACGACGACCTCGAGCAGATCAAGAGCGCGATCGACTCGACGAAGATGATCATGTCGATCAACGAGTCGTCGGTGTCCGAGAGCTATCGCAAGGCGTTCCTGGTGCTGATGAGCATCGCCGCGCTGGTCGCGATCACGATCGGCATCGCGTTCTCGACCTTGTGGACGCGCCGGATCGGCCGGCTGGTCGGCACCGCGCGCAAGGTCTCCGATGGCCAGCACGAGGCGCGCGTCGATCTGACGAGTCGCGACGAGCTCGGCGAGCTCGGCACCGCGTTCAACACCATGCTCGACGATCTCGCGGAGACCCGGCAGCAGGTCGAGTACCTCCAGCGCATGGGCGTCTGGCAGGACGTCGCGCGCAAGCTCGCGCACGAGATCAAGAACCCGCTGACGCCGATCCAGCTCGCGGTGCAAGACTGCGTGGCGTCGTACAAGGGCGACGACGAGCGCTTCAAGAAGAAGCTCGCGCTGACCGGCGAGATCGTCGAGGAAGAGATCGCCGGGTTGCGCCGCCTGGTCGACACCTTCCGGACCTTGGGTGCGCTCCCGAAGGTCGAAGCGGCGCCGCTCGCACTCGGCGATCTGATCGAGGATCTCAAGCTCGATCCGACGATGGCACAGCGGCTGACGCTCAAGCCGCCGGCCAAGCCGGTGACCGTGCGCGCGGACAAGCTGCTGCTCAAGCGCGTGCTCGCCAACCTCGTCGAGAACGGGATCCACGCCGGCCAGGAGGCGGGCAATGCCGGCAACGTGGTGATCGGCTGGGCGGCGAGCGCGAACGGCGAGACCGTGTCGATCACCGTCGACGATCACGGCAAGGGCGTCGAGGACAGCAAGCGCGAGAAGATCTTCGAGCCCTACGTGACCTCGAAGGCGACCGGCACCGGCCTCGGCCTGGCGATCGCGCGCAAGATCGCGATCGAGCACGGCGGCGAGCTGCGGCTCGCGACCGAGCGTCCATCCACCGGCGGCGCGCGTTTCGTGGTGTCATTACCCCTGCGTGGTGCCGACGCGTCGCTGTGAGCTGTTGATCGTCTTCGCGGGGTGCTTGCCTCCCGATTCGCCGCCGCCCGCGAAGCCGGCGATCGATCCCGATGTCGCCGCGCTCGTCCACGCGTGGAAGGTGACGGGTCACGAGATCGGCACCAAGACGTCGATCTCGGAGCAGGACGCGATCGGCTATCACGGCCGCGAGATCGCGATCACCGACGCGGGCTACACGACGCCGTGGCACGGCACCTGCGAGCAAGCGAAGCGAAGCAAGGCGCCCACCACGCTGGTCGAGGTCACCGCCGATGTCGACGTCACGCCCGATGGCCGCTCGCGCATCAAGCAGTTCGGGCTCGCCCAGGATGTCACCGAGTACACGTTGACGTGCGCGCTGACCACGGTGCCGCCGCTGACGGTGTGGCTGACCGGCGATCGCGCGATGACGTGTTTCGGCGGTGTCTGCTACTTGCTCTCACGGTAGCCGTCGCCGGTGGATGCTAAGTGAGGAGAGTGAAGCCCCGCCCAGGTGTGGTCAGCGTGCGAGGCGCGCGCGAGAACAACCTGCGGGACGTCGACGTCGAGATCCCGCGCGATGCGCTGGTGGTGTTCACCGGCGTGTCGGGCTCCGGCAAGTCGTCGCTGGCGTTCGGCACGCTCTACGCCGAAGCGCAACGCCGCTACCTCGAGTCGGTGTCGCCGTACGCGCGGCGGCTGTTCGATCAGATGCCGGTGCCGTCGGTCGACGAGATCGATGGCTTGCCGCCGGCGGTAGCGTTGCAGCAGCAGCGCGGCACGCCGACGACGCGATCTTCCGTCGGTAGCGTGACCACGCTGTCGAACCTGTTGCGCATGCTGTACTCGCGCGCCGGGAGCTATCCGAAGAAGCAGCCCCTGCTCTACGCCGAGTCGTTCTCGCCGAATACGCCCGAGGGCGCGTGCCCCGAGTGCCACGGTCTCGGCCGGGTCTACGAGGTGACCGAGCGCTCGATGGTGCCCGACGATTCGCTGACGATCCGGCAGCGCGCGATCGCGGCGTGGCCGCAGGCGTGGGGTGGCCAGAACCAGCGCGACATCCTGGTGACGCTCGGCATCGACGTCGACAGGCCGTGGCGCGAGCTGCCGAAGAAGACGCGCGACTGGATCCTGTTCACCGAGGAGCAGCCCACCGTGCCGGTGTACGCGGGGCTGACGCCGGCGGAGACCAAGCGCGCGCTGAAGCGAAAAGAAGAGCCCAGCTACATGGGCACGTTCACCAGCGCGAAGCGCCACGTGCTCGAGACGTTCTCCAGGACCCAGAGCGCGGCGATGAAGCGGCGCGTGCAGCAGTACATGATCGGCAGCGCTTGCGGCACCTGCCACGGCAAGCGGCTGCGTCGCGAAGCGCTGTCGGTGACGTTCGCCGGGCTCGACATCACCGAGATGTCGCGGCTGCCGCTCAAGCGGCTGGCCTCGCTGTTCGCGCCGTATGCCACGGCAACACGCGACGACGCGCATCCCGAGCGCGCGATGGTGACGCAGCGGATCGCCGAGGATCTGGTGGCGCGCCTGTCGGTGCTGCTCGATCTCGGGCTCGGCTACCTGACGCTCGAGCGCAGCACGCCGACGCTGTCGCCCGGCGAGCTCCAGCGGCTGCGCCTCGCGACCCAGGTGCGCTCGAACCTGTTCGGCGTGGTCTACGTGCTCGACGAGCCGTCGGCCGGGTTGCACCCCGCGGATACCGAGGCGCTGCTGCGCGCGCTCGATCGCCTGAAGGAGTCGGGCAACAGCCTGTTCGTCGTCGAGCACGAGCTCGATGTCATCCGGCACGCCGACTGGATCGTCGACGTCGGGCCGGCCGGCGGCGAGCTCGGTGGCCGCGTGCTGTACAGCGGCCCACCCGCGGGGCTCGCGAACATCGAGGGCTCGCAGACGCGGCGCCACCTGTTCGAACAGCCACCGCTGCCGCCGCGCCGGCCGCGCGTCCCTCACGGCTGGCTGCGCCTCGAGGGCGTGACGCGCAACAACCTCGACAGCGTCGACGTCGCGTTTCCGATCGGCCTGTGCACCAGCGTCACCGGCATCTCGGGCTCGGGGAAGTCGAGCCTGGTCAGCCAGGCGCTCGTCGAGCTGGTCGCAGCCCAGCTCGGTCACGAGGTGCGAGGGGACGACGAGGTCGACGAGCTCGAGCGTACGGTGGTGGCGCCGGTCGGCGGCCGCATCACCGAGGGGCTCGACCAGATCAAGCGCCTGGTCGTCGTCGATCAGCGACCGATCGGGCGCACGCCGCGTTCGAACCTGGCGACCTACACCGGCCTCTTCGATCACGTGCGCAAGCTGTTCGCCGCCACCAAGGAAGCGCGCGCGCGGCGCTACAGCGCGGGACGGTTCTCGTTCAACGTCGCCCAGGGCCGGTGCAGCAACTGCGAGGGCGAGGGCTTCGTGTTCGTCGAGATGCTGTTCTTGCCCGGCGTCTACGCGCCCTGCCCCGTCTGCCAGGGCAAGCGCTACGACGCGAAGACGCTCGAGATCGAGTATCGCGGCAAGACGATCGCCGACGTGCTCGGGCTCACCGTCGACGATGCCTGGGAGTTCTTCGCCGACGAGCCGGCGATCCATCGCGCGCTCGAGCTGCTGCGCGAGGTCGGGCTCGGCTACCTGCGCCTCGGCCAGCCGGCGACCGAGCTGTCGGGTGGCGAAGCGCAGCGCATCAAGCTCGCCACCGAGCTGCAGCGGCTGTCGCGCGGCAACACGCTCTACGTGCTCGACGAGCCGACGACCGGCCTGCATCCGTCGGATGTCGAGCGCCTGGTCGCGCAGCTCGATCGCCTCGTCGATGCCGGCAACACGGTGATCATCGTCGAGCACGACATGCGGGTGGTCGCCGGCAGCGACTGGGTGATCGACATCGGCCCCGGCGCCGGCGAGGAAGGCGGCACCATCGTCGCGACCGGCAAGCCCGACGAGGTCGCGCGCTCGGCCGGCAAGACGGCGCCGTACCTCGCGCGCTTCCTGAAAGAGACCCGGTCTAGCCCGGCGGGGGGAGCAAGCGGAACAACAGCGCATCCTGGTTCTGGGCAGCGACGGCGACGGTCATCTTGAGATCCGCGAGCGCGCGGATCGCCGTCTCGGCGAGCATCCGGCCATCGTCGCGGCGGCGCGGCGCATCCGGGATCGAGCTCACGTACTTCACGAACTCGTCGTACTTGTCGAGCATCTTCTGGGGCTCGAACGGGCCGAGCATCGGGATGAAGTGCTCGGGGTTGACCACCACCCAGTCACCCTTGCCGATCTCGAGGACGTTGCGGTCCGCGTACGGCGTGGTGAGCTGCTCGTGCGGGATGGTGCCGAGGAAGCCCTCGTCGTCGGCCTGGAACTGGTGCGGGATGACCTCGACGAAGAACGCGAACAGCTCGATGCCCTTGCGGAGGTTGCCGAGGTCGTCCTCGTCGAGCGGCGGGAACTTGTCGGGCAAGCCGACGTGCAGCGCCGGCATGACGACGCGCTCGAGGATGTCGATCGCGACGGGGGCGGTGGCGCGGCGCAGCGCGATGATCTGCGCGATCGCCTCGAACAGCCCGCGATCGCCGGTCTGCTTCGCGATCGGTTGATCCTGCTTCGCCTTGCTGATCGCGGCGACCACCTGCTCGACGACCTGCGCGTTGCCGGGACCGAGGCGCGGACCTGCTTCCTTGATCGCCTCGATCAGCTTCGCGACCGGCTCCTCGTTCCACAGCTTCGCGAGCCGCGCGAAGTCCATCGACATCCACTGGCCGAGCGGCACGGTGTGGAGGCGGATGTAGTGCTGGGCGACGAACCGATCGAGCAGCGGCGGGCGCTCCTTCTGCTCGGTGACGACGAACTCGACGCGGCGGTTCTTGGCCTTGTTGTCGTCACTATCGTTCGGCGCGACCTCGTGCTCGGAGCCGTAGCCCTTCGCCTCGAGGCGCTTCGAGCTGACCTTGCGGTTGACCAGGTACTTGATGACCTCGTTGGCGCGCGCGAGCGACAGCCGCTTGTTGGCCTCCTCGTCGCCGTCGGAGTCGGTGAAGCCGTCGACCTGGACCTTCTCGATGAAGTCGTTCTGCTCGAGGAACTGCGCGAGCTGGTCGAGCGCGTTGTGGGCGGCCTCGGGGACGGTCTCCTTGTGGGCCTCGAACGGGATCGACAGCTTGATCTCGACCTCCTGATCGACATCGTGCAGCGTCCGGATGCGCTCGATCTCGGTGACCATCTTGCGGGTCGCGCCCGAGCCCATGCGGAGCAGCTGCTCGGCGAACACGAACGGTGCGATCTCGAGGAAGATCTTCGAGAACCCGACGCGCCAGGTGTGCGGGTCGTCGCCCATCAACAGCCAGTGGCCGCCGTGGCGGCGCCGGATGGTCTCGCCGATCCAGGCACCGAAGGAGAACCACATCTCCCAGTGCTCCTCGGCCTTGAGGTCGAGCTCGTCCTTGTCGCCGATCTGGCCGAACAGCCAGGTATCGAAGGTGATGAGCTCGAGCGACTGCGCGAGGGCGAGGGCGCCCTGGTCGCCTTCGATCTCGGCGAGCATCTCGACGGTCTCGCCTTCGGGGTCGATCAGCTCTTCGATGATCAGCTCGGACTCGGTCCGCGCGCGGTTGGCGAAGCGATACGCCCCCTCGCGGAGCTCGTTCATCGCCTTCTCGAACCGCTCTCGAGCTTGTTGCTCGGCGGCGGCTAGCTGCTTGGTGCTCTC
>JAEYYY010000797.1 GCA_023430775.1 Pseudomonadota bacterium | reverse complement strand
CGTGCGCGGGGCTCGCGAGCAGCAGGAATCCGATGGCCAGCCGCATGTGTGATCTGACGACATCTGACGGCGAAGGTTGCGAGGCGGTTGCACGCATCGCCTCGGTATCGGGTCTAAACTTCGAGCGTGATCCGCTGCTGCGTCCTGGTCGCGCTCCTCGTCGGCTGTGCCGATGACGATGCCGACAACGACGGGATCCCCGACCGTTTCGACGAGTGTCCCGAGCAGCGAGAAGACTTCGACGACTTCGAGGACGAGGACGGTTGTCCCGACGAGTGGCGGATCTTCGCGATGCCCGAGCCGCGGCTCGAGACCGCGGCGGGGGCGCTCGGCTCTCGCCTCGTGCTGGCCGGCGGGTTCGCGGCGGGGATCACCGAGGGCGCGCCGATCACCAGGTCGGTGCTGACCTTCGACACGCTGGCCGCCGGCGAGCGCGATCCGTGGGGCGCGCTCCCGGACCTGCCCGTCGCGTGGACGCACGCCAACATCGCCGTGATCGGCGGGGTGGTGTTCGCGCTCGGCGGGCTCGACGGTCGCTCGTTCGTCGCCGACGGTCGCTGCTTCGTGCTCGAGCAGAACGCCACCGAATGGACCGAGATCGCGCCGATGGCTCCCGAGGATGCGCGCGGCGCGGCGGCCGTGGTGGTGTCGCCGGGACACATCTTTCTCCTCGGTGGTGCCTCGACCTCGGACGTGCTCGCGACCAACCTCGACTTCGATCTCGAGACGCGCACGTTCTCGCGGATGCCGGTCGATCTGCCGATCGCGCGCTCGCACGCCGCCGCGATCCGTCGCTTCGACGGCACGTTCATCGTCGCCGGTGGCCTCGGTGGCTTGACCGGACCGCAACCGCTCGACGACGTCTGGGCGCTGCCGCAGGACGCGACCGTGTGGATCAACCGCGCCCCGATGCCGACGCCGCGTGGTGGCTGCGCGTACGGCGAGCTCTACGGCAACCTCGTCTGCATCGGTGGTGAAGCCGGCCTCGAGGCGCTCGATGTCGTCGAGCTCTACAACTTTCCGATCGACACCTGGGAGACGCTCGAACCGATGCCGGGCAAGCGCGCCGGTGCGCGGGGCTTGGTGGTCGCGAACCGGGTCTACGTGCCCGGCGGGTCGGAGTCGCTCGAGCTCGCGCCGACCACCACGCTGTTCGAGTTCTCGTTGACCGCGCGATGATGATGCGCGGCGTCGCGCACCACGGTGAACGACTTCGAGAACCGCTTGGTGCGGCGAACCTTGAGAAACACCTCTTCCAGGTACTCCAGGTCACCGTTCGCCATGACCGGTGGATCGACCGATCTATCCGCCGATGTTGGGCTATCCCGCGTAGGTGACGCTCACGCAGCCCGGGTCTGTGACACGGGTGGCGGCGCCACGGCGGTACCGGTCGGGAGCAGGCTCGGCCCCACCAGGAGCGGCATCGGCGGCTCGCCGCGGGCGATCTGCTGCCAGGCCGTGGACCACACCGACCAGTAAAGCGGCTCGCGGCCGAACAGCGCGTGGCGCTTGTCGAGGTCGGGCAGGCCACCATCGAACTTCTCACCGCGCATCGTCGGGACGAGCTTCTTCGCGCGCAGGTCGTACACCGCCTCGCAGTTGTAGGCACCGGCGGGCCACACCAGTAGGCCCTCGTCGGCGATGTCGTACGGCGGTGGCGCGGTGCCATCACCTTGGAGCGCCGTCTCGAGCTGCTCGCGCACCAGCTCGACCCCGGAGAGCTTGTAGAAGCCGGTCAGGGCGATCTCGAAGATCCGGCGATGGTGATCGTCGAGCGCGGCGATCCAGCCCGGCTCGGGGATGCTCGCGACCAGCCAGCCCGATTGCTGCTCGAAGCGGACCTTCGTCGGCTCGGGATTGACCGATGGGCACACCAGCTCGAACTGCACGCGATTCGATCCGATCTCGACATGCGAGACCGCGACGTCGGTGAGCCTGAACGCCGGCACCTCGTTGAGCATCGACACCAGCTGGCGATCGACGAACGTGGCGACCGCTTCCTCGACGTGATGCAGGCCCTCGCGCTGCTTCGCGACGCTGCGCTCGTCGTTCTTCCACGCTGCTCGTCGCAGCTTGGTGTAGAGCTTCGGGATCGTGCCCGAGTGAAAGCCGGGCTTCATGAACGCGACCATCGACTCGCCGTGATGGCCGATCGCCTGGGGCTTGAGCTGCTTCGGCCGCGTCGCGCGATAGAGCCGCCAGTTCTCCTTGAACTCCCAGACCAGGAAGCCGGCGAGCCCGGGGAGCATGATGACGTTGAACGCGGCGAACGCGCCGGCACCTGCGCCGAGCAGCGGCTCGGTGGCCTCGGTGATGCCCTTCTGGAGCGCCGGGATGATCGGGATGATCAGCTTCGCGGCGACGGTGACCACCGGGAAGTGCTTGATGGGGTTCACCGTCGGCTCGATGAACAGGTTGATGTAGAGGCGCAGGAAGTAGGTGAGGATGAACCACAGCGCGCCGAGCACGCCCTTGATGACGACGAAGATGATCGATTGACCCTTGCGGAAACGCAGCAGCTCGTCGACGCGATAGATCGCGCGATCGAAGCGCTCGATCAGCTTCGCGAAGATCTCGAGGATCAACTTCACGGCGCCTGGGATCAAGCGCGTGGTGACGTGGCGACCGGAACGCACCGCCGCATCGCCGATCCGCTCCTCGGCGATCCGCCACAGCCGCGTGTTCATGCCGAACGCGAGCGCCAGCGCGACGGCAACGGCGATCGCGTAGCGCAGCGGAATCCCGACGACGGGAATCTCGCGATCATCGGGCACCACGAGCCAGGCGATGGCGCCGAGGATGCCGGGGCGGATCACCCAGCGATGGGCGCGGCTCTTGAGGTACGCCGACACGATCGGATGGCGCCAGATCGCGATCGGTCCGTCCCAGAACAGCAGCTTGACGACCCACCACAGCTTGAGCCCGATCCAGATCGCCATGCTGCGGAACGGCCCGACGTGGATCAGGAGGAACAGCACCGCGAAGCAGATCGCCTTCTGGATCGAGAACAGCTCGCCCGAGATCGCAGGCTCGTGACCGATGATCGGCTTGACCAGGTAGGCGCCGACGGTGTGCTGCAAGCCCTCGAGGACCGCGATCGTGCCGAGTGCCGGCAGCAACAGCCAGAGCGTCAGGAACCGACCGACGCTGGTGCCGAACAGCAGCGACGACAGCTTCTGGAGGAAGCGCATGTACTGCTCGCCGCGCCGGTAGACGCCGTCCATCGAGCGCGACAGGATGTCGTCGGCGCGCAGCAGCTGATCGCCGCCCTTCAGCTCCGACAGCACGAGGTCGTTGGTCTTGAGATCGTTCTTCGAGATCGCGTCGCGCAGGTTGCCGATCGTCAGCCGGCCGACGCCGACGGCGCGGTCGAGCAGCTCGTCGATCAGCTTCTTCTCGCCGACGGTCTCGGGCAGCGAGTGAGGATGGAGATCGACGGCGTCGAGCGCGGCCTCGATCTTCGGGCGCTGCACCGTGCGGACGTTGAGGTCAGCGCGATCGCGGATCTCGTGCAGTGCCTCGGTGAGCTGCTCGGAGGGCACGCCGCACGCCGGGATCTTGGCGACCGCGCTGTGGATGTGCTTCGCGACCTTGACCTCGCGCGTGGCGGGCAGCTCGCGGACGATCTTCTGCTTGCCGAACGACAGCGCCCAGGTGAAGAAGTCGACGACCTTGACCTCGCGATCCGCGACGACGCAGGCGGCCTGCAGGTCGTAGAGCAAGCGCGCTCCGACGGAGAACCGCAGCGAGCTCTGGCGCGCCGCGTACTCGGCGACCGGCCGGAGGGCCTGGGCCCACTTCTTCTTGGTGTCGTCGCTGATGTCGGGCGCGACATGCTTCGGCGACAGCGCGCGCGTCAGCCGGTTGACCAGCTCGGTGACATCGCCTTCGCCCGCGGTGTCCATGCCGGCGCGGTAGTGCAGGATCGCCGCGCGCGAGCGATTGCCGCGATCGCGTGCGGCCAGCGCGGCCTTGTGCGCCGACTTCTTCTGGCCCTCGCTGAACACCGTGGCGTTGCGCTCGGCCTCCTCCTCGGCATGCTGCGCGGCGATCAGCGGCGTCGCGGGTGCGCTCGGCGGGCGCGAGGCGGCGAGCAGGGCGGCGGGATCGAGGTCGAGAGCGATCGTCTGGTCGACGCGCTGGGTATCGAACAGCGCCGGGAACGTGCGATCGATCGCCTGCGGAGCGAACTGCTGGAGCTCGAGATAGAGCGCGACGAACTCGACGTAGGTGATGGCGTCGTCGGTGGAGACCCGCGCGTTGGTGGCGCCGGGCGGCGGCAACAGCAGATCCTCTTGCTTGAGCACCGAGCGGATCTCGTCGAACTCGGTCTGGCCGACGCGATTGATCCGCTCGCGGATCGCGGTGAGGGTGAGCCGGCGATTGCCGAGGTGCTCCTCGAAGGCCTGATGGATCCTGGCGTGAAAGATCGCCCGCCACGCCGCGGTCCACGCCTCGGGCGTCGTCAGCCTGTCGCGATCCGCCGGGATCAACACGATGCGCTCGGGCAGGGTGGCGAGCTCGATCGCGATCTCGTCGGGCTCGACGTACGAGCCGAGCTCGTCGCGCGGCATCTCGTAGCAGTGCTCGTGCGGCACCTGCAGGCCGACGCCGCGGAGCTTGCGGTGGTTCTTGATGATCCGGCGCAACACGCGCTCTTCAACGAGGACTGCGCCGATGGTGGCGAGCTCCGCGTCGACTTCCGACATCGTGCGGGTTTTATACGCGAGATGGCGGCGCCCCGCTGCAGCGTCGGCGGGCGATCACTTCATCAGCTGGTCGCTACGGCATCGCGATCGTCGTCTTGCCCGCGTACGCGAGCTTGCTGCACGCGGCAGCCGCCTTGCGATCGTACTGCGGTACCCAGAACGGGTCGTCATCTCTCTTCGCGCGCACCATCGGCTTGATCGTCAAGGTGCTGCCATCGAACGATGCATCGCAAGCCAGCGACGGGGTCTCGCGGCAGCCAGGACAGTCGCGCGTGCTGGTGTTGTATTCGGTCTCGCCCGTCGGCAATCGCGGCGTACAGGCCATCGCACCGCTCGCGTCGGCGGCGCAGATCGCGACGCCCCAGTAGTAGGTGCCAGCCCACTTGCCGCTCGACGCCTTGGTCAGCTGGTAGTGAATGACGATCGCGTTGCCGCTCACCGAGAGCTCGGCGCCCCAGCCGCCGCGACCGCCGCCGGCACCGTCGAACCGTCCGCCCACCCACCAGCCGCGCGAGGTCCGGAACGCGAGATATTCGCGCTGGTCGAGTGTGTGGTCGCCGCCGGGAGGCAGCTTGTCCGGATCCTCGTAGGTGCGGATCCCCGCCCAGTCGAGCACCGCGGTCTGGCCGGCGAGCTCGTCGGGCGTCGTGTCGGTGTCGTCGGGCAGCCGGCAATCCATCGGGTCGACGGCGCGGCCGAGCCGGCTACAGATGCTCTCGAGCGTCGGAAACGGACCGGTCAGCGGCGCCAACGCGATGTCCTTGCCGTCGCTGATCGGCCACTCGCGATCGATCGCCGACGGTGCGTGCAGCGCGTGGTCGAGCTCTGCATCGGCAGGCGGTCCGGCATCGCGCTGGAGGAGCGTCGGACCGGGCGGCTTCACGGGTGTGGGATCCACCTTGGTGCATGCCGCTGCTGCCACGATGACCAGCGCGATCTTCATGGCGATCCAACGCGCGACCGGCCGAGTTTCATCGTCACTCCGCTCGCGAATAGCACAGCCCGTTCGCATGGAGCTACCATGGCTCGATGCGGATCCTGCTGGTGCGCCACGGCGAGTCACTCGGCAACGTCGATCCGACGATTCACACGACGACCGCGGATCACGCGGTGCCGCTGTCGGAGCGCGGTCGCGAGCAAGCGCTCGAGGCCGGGCGCCGGATCGCCGCCCACTTCGCCGAGCGCCCCACCGAGGACGTCCGCCACGTGCGGTTGTGGGTCAGTCCGTACGCGCGCACGCGCGAGACGGCCGATGCGATCCAGGAGACCGCGGGTCGCTACATCACCGATCGCAAGGAGCACATCCTCCTGTGCGAGCAGCAGTTCGGCCTGTTCGACGGCGTCCCCGACACCGAGCTCCCGGTCCGCTTCCCGCAGGAGTTCGCCTATTACGACATGCAGTGCCGGTTCGGCGGCAAGTTCTGGGCGCGGATGCCGATGGGCGAGAGCCGGTTCGACGTCGCCAAGCGCATCCACCAGGCGTTCGGCACGTTTCATCGCGACGCCGAGTTTCACGGCATCCACGACATCATCGTGATCTGCCACGGCGTCACGCTGCGCGCGTTCGTGATGATGTGGTGTCACCTGTCGCCCGAGTGGTTCGAGTCCGAGAAGAACCCGCGCAATTGCGCGGTTCGCATCATCGATAGCGGCGTCGACCACGGCTACCTGTTCGACGGGTTTCCGAGGCGCTAGAGTCGCCGGGTGCAGTGCACTCGCTGCCAGGCCGACAGCTACGACGCCATCCGCACCGGCTGGTGCGTGGAGTGCGAGCGCGACTACGACACCTGGTCGCGCCGTCACGCCGGCGACATCGTCTGGCAGGCGCTCGGCGGCATGGTCGTGGTGATGACGATCGGCGTGATCTTGCCGGCGCTCGGCGCGCCGTGGTTGCTCGCGCTGTCGGGCGTGTTCGTCGGCTTCGGCACGATCGTCGCCCTCAATCGCTGGAACCGCCGCCGGCGGCGCGGGCAATTTCTCGCCGGTGCCGCGATGCCACGCGCGTATCTCACCGACGGCGCACAACCGCACTGGCCGCCGCCGCGCTGATCACTCGAGCGTCGCGGTTCCCTGTGTCGCCGTGCTGTCCGGATCGTCGAACGCCGGGCTCATCACGCCGTCGATCGTCGCGGTGCCGCCGCGCGTGTTGATCCGGATCCGGCCGATCGCCCCGCCGCCACCGCCGGGCTCGGT
>JAEYYY010000013.1 GCA_023430775.1 Pseudomonadota bacterium | reverse complement strand
GTGCCGGCATGCTCGCCCGCGCCGGCGGAGCACAGCCGGCGTGGGATCGCGCCGGCGCCACGTGCACGAACACGTACTGCCACGGCAGCACGCTGTCGGGCGACGTCTCTGCCGGCCTGTTGCGAGCGCCGGTGTGGAACGCCGGCGATCAGGCGTACTGCGGCGCCTGTCATGGCCTCCCGCCGAGCACGCACGCACCCGGGCTGACGATCAACGACTGCGCCACCTGTCATCCGAGCGTCGACGCGTTCGGCAACCCACTGTTCGATCTCGCCGGTGCGAGTCGCCACCTCGACGGAGTGATCGATGTTCTCTGATCCGTTCCTCCTGCTCGCCCTGGTGACCGCCTGCGGCTCGGCGCTGCTGCTCCTCTGGTACCTGTTCAAGAAGCCGGCGCTGACGCGGATGACGAAGGTGCTGCTGCTGTTCGGCATCGGCATCCTGCCGATCGCGACGGCGACCAACGGCAACGTCGCCGGCTATCACGCGACGAAGACCACCAAGTTCTGCGCGTCGTCGTGCCACGTGAT
The DNA here is from genome assembly GCA_023430775.1 of Pseudomonadota bacterium. Classification (GTDB taxonomy): domain Bacteria; phylum Myxococcota_A; class Polyangia; order Haliangiales; family Haliangiaceae; genus JABFXX01. The sequence goes on along the minus strand of JAEYYY010000013.1, from coordinate 15,696 downwards.
GGTGCCGTATGGCGAGGACTCGTGGAACGACCAGAGCACGTCACTCGCGGCGCGCCACGCTCGCAACGACGCCTTCGGTCACGAGAACTGCTACGCGTGCCACGCCGACTACGGAATGTTCGGCACCGTGACGACGAAGATCGGCGGCATGCGCCACGTCTACGAGTACTTGACGCACTACCACTCGATGCCGATCGAGGAGTCGCTGGTCAAGATCGAGCTGCGCCGGCCGTTCAAGAACGACGCGTGCACGCGCTGCCACTCGACGCAGAACCCGCTGTGGAACGAGATCGGCGATCACGCGAGCTCGCGCGACGACGTTCGCGCCGGCAAGGTCAGCTGCGCGAGCGAGGGCTGCCACGGCTTCGCGCACCCGTTCAGCAAGGAAGCGCGCAAGAAGGCGCTGGTGGGAGGGCTGCCGTGATCGTCCGCATCGTCAAGCGCGTGATCCGCATCCAGCCCGCATCGCTGCTGCGCGCATCCGCCGTGCTGACGCTGCTCGCGCTCGGCCTGATGGTGTGGTCGATGCTCGATCCGACGCCGCTGCCGGTGATGCTGGCGATGTCGATCGGCCAGGCGATCGGCACGCTCGCCTTCTCGCTGTACGGGCTCGCGGTCTACAAGGACCTGCGCCGGATCCGGCGCGAGCGCCGCGAGAGCAGCCAGCAGATCCCGACGGTGGAGCAGAAGACGTGAGACTCGCCCCGGCGCTCGCGATCGCACTCGCCGGTTCGGCGCATGCCGAGCCGTTGCGGTTGCGTGCGGACGCGCTCGCGACGACCGCGTCGCCGGCGGGCTTGCTGGTGCTCGAGGCCGAGGGCGAGCCGGCGGAAGGCACGCTCGCCGAGGCGGTGGTGTGGACGGCGGGCATCCGCGAGCTCGGCGATGTCAGCGGTGACGTGCTGGTGGCGACGGTCCACGGCAAGAGCGAGACCGGTCGCGTCGCCGGCCGGCTCGGCCGCTTCGTGTCGACGATCGGCGCGCTGCGTCCGATCCATGTCGACGGCGGCACGGCGCACGTCCGGCTACCGAGGCGGTTCGATGTCGAGCTGGTCGCCGGCATGCCGGTGCTGCCGACCACCGATCAGATGATGACCGCGATCACCGCGACTGGACCCGAGGGACGCTCGTGGGACTGGTACGTCGGTGGCCGCGCCTCTCGCCGGCTCGGCGAGTGGGGTGCGGTCGGAGTCGCCTACGCGCAGCAGCGCGACTACGGCCGCAAGTCGCGCGAGGAGCTCGGCGTCGACAGCGGCTTCACGCTCGGCAAGCGCAGCGATCTCGGTGCGCGGCTCGCCTACGATCTCGCGAACCCCGGCGTCGCCGAAGCGACGGTGACGGCGACCTACCGGACCAAGCAGCTGCGGACCGATGTCTATGCCGGCCATCGCGCGGCCTCGCACATGGTGCCGGCGACGTCGTTGTTCTCCGTGATCGGCGACATCCCCAGTCAACGCGCCGGGCTGCTCGCGACCTGGAAGGCGGCGCCGCGGCTCGATCTGATCGCCGATGTCGGTGCGCGATACGTCGACGAGCTCGGCGCCGAGCTGGTCGGCCGCGCGCGGCTGCGACTCGACGACAAGGGCGCGAGCGCGCTGACCGGCGAGCTGCGGCGCAGCGGCGTCGGCACCGACGAGTGGACCGGGTTGCGGGGTGCGGCGCGGATCGCGTTACCGCGCAAGCTCAGCTTCGCGACGGAGCTCGAGCTGGTGATCCAGGATGAAGATCACGGTCGCGGCTCGGTGTGGCCGTGGGCGCTCGCGGCGATCGCGGGCGAGCGCGGGGCGTGGCAGGCGGCGCTCGCGGTCGAGGCGAGCGCGACGCCGGAGTACACGAGCAGGCTCGACGTGCTCGGCCAGTTGTCGCGGCGGTGGGGTAAATGAAGAAGGTCGTCGCCATCTTCGCCGTCGTCGCGGTCGCGGCATGCGCGGGCATCCTCGGCCTCCGCAAGCCGGCGCAGTCGACGTTCCCGCATCGCGCGCACGTCGTCGCCGGTGTCGCGTGCACGCGCTGTCACGCCGGCGTGGCGACGGCGCCGGAGAATTCGGCGCTGCACCTGCCCGACGACGCGACCTGCACGAGCTGTCACCAGAAGCCGCACGACACGCGATCGTGCATCGGCTGTCACACCAAGCCGCCCGATGCGCCCGGTGGCATCGCGAACCTGATCGACGCGCGCGATCACCTGAAGTTCGCGCACTCCAAGCACGCGGCACCGACGAGCAACAACTGCATGCGCTGCCACGACGGCGTCGCGCAGAACGCCGAGCAGCTGCGGCCGCCGATGGCGACCTGTTTCCGCTGCCACGACAAGGATGCCGAGCGCGATGGCCGCCGCTGCGACGCGTGCCACATCGGCCTCGTCGAATCGAAGACCTTGCCGGCGACGCACCTCGCGCACGACGGCGACTGGATCCGCGAGCACGGTGCGCGCGCGGCGTCGTCGGGCGAGCTGTGCGAGAGCTGTCACCAGCAAGCGTTCTGCGCGAGCTGCCACGGCACCACGGCGCCGGCGCTGCCCGCGGCGCGGCGGTTCGCGGATCCGCTGACGCCGACGATCCATCGCGCGGGCTTTGCCTCGCGCCACGCGCTCGAGGCGCGGTCGGATCCGGGTGCGTGCGCCACCTGTCATCAACCGGATCGCTGCGCGAGCTGTCACGTGGACCGCGGCGTCGCCGGCAGTGCCGGGCGCAACCCGCACCCGGCGGGCTGGGTCGGCGTCACCGAGAATCGCCACGGTCGCGAGGCGCGTCGCGATCCCGCGGCGTGCGCGAGCTGTCACGGCGGCGCCGGCGAATCGCTGTGCGTGTCGTGTCACGCCGTCGGTGGCGTCGGCGGCAATCCGCATCCGCCGGGCTTCTCGAGCCGGTTGCCGATGACGGCGATGCCGTGCCGGATGTGTCACCCGATCGGTGCGCGATGAGGTGGCTCGTCGTCCTCGCGCTGATCGGCTGCTCGGGTGCGGCGGAGAAACGCGCGCCGGACCAGGTGCCCGCGGTGTGGAGCACCGTGCGCGACAGTGCAGGCCACAAGGTGCACGTCGGCGATCACAAGGTGGCGTGCCGCGAGTGCCACGGCGAGACGTTCGACAAGCCGCCGGCGAACCTGTGCGAGCGTTGTCACGCGCAGGTCCGGCCGACGCTGCACCCGAAAGGCCCGCTCGACATCGGCGTCGAGCCACCCGCCTGCCAGGACTGCCACGGCTTCAACGAGAACCTCGAGATCCGACCGACCGCGTGCATGCGCTGTCACGACGAGCCGCAGGGCGCGCACGTCGGTGCCGTCGGAGCTCACGCCGACGAGAAGTGCAGCGACTGCCACCGCGCGCACGGCACGCCCTCGCTCGATCCGCCGGCGTGCACGACCTGCCACGAGAACAACAAGACCGAGCACGCCGGCGCGCGCGGTTGCCTCGATTGCCACAGCGTGCACGAGGCGAAGCAGTCTGCCGACACCGGGTGCGCGACCTGCCACGCGAAGCAGCGCGGCAAGCAGAAGGTCGAAGCGGCCATCGCGCTCGATGCCGGTCACCAGACCTGCACGAGCTGCCACGCCCCTCACAAGTTCGGCAAGGCCGAGGTCAAGGCATGCGCGAGCTGTCACACCGCGAAGCCGGTGCTCGCGGCGGCGAAGCACGCGGCGTGCACGACGTGTCACGCGCAGCACGACGCCGACAGGCCGCGAGCGTGCGAGACCTGCCACGCGCAACGCACGCAACATCCGTCGACGTCGAAGTCGCTGCTCGTGGCGAACGCGTGCGCGACCTGTCATCCGCCGCACGGTCTCGCCGCGAACGTCAAGGCGCTGACCTGCGTGGGTTGCCACGCGAAGCAACCGAACCACGCGAAGGCGGCGTGCGCCGATTGCCACGCGCCGCACGCGCCGAAGCCGCAGCTGACCGCCGCGCTGTGCGGCAACTGTCACCAGAACAAGGCGCGCAGCACCGCCGGCTCGGGTCACGCGACGTGCACGAGCTGCCACCAGAGCGCCGCGCACGAACCGGCCAAGCCGGTACCGACGTGCGCGAGCTGTCACGCCGGTGAGGCCGCGCGCGCGGCGCCGAACAAGGGCCATCGCGACTGCGCGTCGTGCCACGCCACCGCAGCGCACGCGCCGCAAGCTGCGCGTCCAACCTGTGCCTCTTGCCACGCACCGCAGGCCAGGACCGCACCGCCGGGTCACGCGACCTGTTCGAGCTGTCACGACACCCATGCGGGCAAGCGCAAGCCATCGGCGACGTGCGCGAGCTGCCACGCCGACAAGGCGAAGCTCGGCCACGGCAAGCAGGACTGCGCGTCGTGTCACCGGCCGCACGGCCCGACGGGTGTCGCGCAACCGCCGGCGTGCGCGAGCTGCCACCCGCAGAACAAGCGGCCGGGCCTGCACGCGAGCAAGGGCCACGATCGCTGCGACAGTTGCCACCGCTCGCACGAGGTCTCGCCGCGCGACGATCGCGCGAGCTGCACGACGCAGTGCCACCCGGCGCAGGTGACGCACGAACCCACAGCGCAGCGCTGCGCCACCTGTCACCCATTCGGCGACGGCAAGTAGACGCCGGCGCGCCAGGATCGTGTCGATCGGGATGCCGTTGGGAATCAGGACGCCGCCGCGCTAGGATCGCGTCGATGCTGATCGGGATGCTGTTGGGCCTGCTGGCCGTGATGTGGCGGTTCCCGGAGACGCCGACCGCGCGGTTCCTTCATGACCGGCTGGTCGAGCAACCGCTGCGCTGGGTCGCGAGGTGTCAGCGGCCTCAGCTGATCTTCGCGATCGTGATCGCGGCGATGCTGCTGTGCGGAGGCGAGGTCATCGCGATCGCGGGCTCGTTCGATCTGGCCGTCGTGATGGCGTGGGATCTGTCGCTGTTCGTCGACGCCGTGATCGCGACCTCGCTCGTCGGCGCGATCGCGCGCGGCAGGACGGTGTTCCGGTCGTTGCGCTCGCGGTGGACCGCGCCCGCGGCACCGGCCGTGCGTCGCACGCGCAGCCGGAGCCGGCGAGGTCCGAGGCGACCACGGCGCGTCGTGCGCACCGACGACGATGACGGTGCCTACCTCTGCGACACGGTCGGTCCGTCGTGGTGCGTATCGATCGCCTGACCGGGCTGGACGTAGGCGCGCGCGTCGGAGTTGTAGAACCAGATCGCCGGCGTGCCTCGCGGTGCGCGATAGATCAGCGCGTTCGGCAGCAGGAACACGCCACCGCGATCCACCTTCGTGCCACGGCGTTCCTCGACGGTGCCGGTGAACACCGGATCGAGCCGGCGGCCATCGACGCGGAACAGCGTCAGCCAGGTCCGGCTCTCCTCGTGGCCACCCGCGGTCGCCGCGATCGCGAGGGTTCGCGCACCGAATGCGTCGCCGCCGGCGATCGCCTCGAGCTCGTCCGCCGTGCCTTCGCAGTGATAGCCCGGCGTCTCGGCGATCAGCTCGCCCTCGGCGTCGGTGATCACGATGCCGTGGGCCAGCGAGACCATCACGGTCTCGAGGCCGGGCTGCGCGGCGACGTCCGCCTCGATCTCGATGCCCGGATAGTTGCCGGTCGAGCACTCGGGATCGACGTCGGAGAACCGACTCCAGGTATCGATCCGGCGCGCGACCTCGTCGCTCGAGCGATTCGACGACACCGGATTCGCCAGCCCGTGCAACCAGGGAATCGACGGAGTCTCCTGGCCGACCTGACAGGTCGCGAGTAGCACGAGCGCGAGAACCGGTTTCATGGCCTCACAGGAAGCATCGCGCGTGCCGCCGTCGACGACGCCGGGCAACCAGTGATCACGCAGCGACTGCGCGAGCCGCGTGACGCCACGCCGGAGCTGCGCAAGCTCGCGGGCACACGCGATGCAATGTCAGGCCGCGTGAGGATCCCGGCGAAGCTTCACGAACATCTCGGACGGCTGTTTCCCGATCACCGGGTGATCTCGATCGAGCCGCTCGCGCCCGATACCGGCGCGACCCACGATGCGACCACCAAGGCGGCGGGCTACGGCAAGCCGGTGCGGATCGGGCTGGCGGATCCGAAGGGGAACCGCCGCGAGGTCGTCTGGCGAACGCAAGCGGGGGACGAGTTCGGCCACGACCGGCGCGCCGATCGCGCGGCCAACGCGGTCCTCGCGTTCGACGACTTCGCGCGCATCCCGCGGCACATCGAGGCGATCGATGTCGGCACGATGTCGGCGGACGGCGAGCTGACGTCGATCCGCGGCGAGCCGTACCTGATCACCAGCTACGCTCCGGGGCAGATCTACGCCGACCTGCTCCGCCAGGCCGCCCGCGAGGGTCGCGCGAAGGAGCTCGACCTGGCTCGGGTCGACGCGCTGGCGCACTACCTCGCACGCTTGCACGCGACGCCGCTCGAACCCGAGCTCGCGAACCCGCGGTATCGCCGCGCGATCCGCGATCTGATCGGACACGGCGAAGGCATCTTCGGCATGATCGACGGCTATCCACCCGTCGAGGGCGCATCGCCGAGGCGGTTGCAGGCGATCGAGCGCGCGTGCGTCGAGTGGCGCTGGCGGCTCCGCGAGCACGAGCATCGCCTGGCCCGCACGCACGGCGACTTTCACCCGTTCAACATCGTGTTCGAGGCGGGCACCACCTTCAGCGTGCTCGATGCCAGCCGCGGCACGTGCGGTGATCCTGCCGACGACGTGATCGCGCTGTCGATCAACTTCCTGCTGTTCGCGATCGACCAGCAGGGAGGCTGGAACGCACTCGGTCCGCTCTGGCATCGGTTCTGGAGCAGTTACCTGACGGCGCGGCCCGATCACGAGCTGACCGAGGTGGCGCCGCCGTTCTTCGCGTGGCGCGCGCTGGTGGTGTGCAACCCGCGCTTCTATCCGAGCCTGTCGAGCGAGGGCCGCGAGACGTTGCTCGGCCTCGCCGAGTGCGCGCTCGAGACGCATCACTTCGATCCGATGTGGGCGGACCAGCTCTTCCGGTGCTGGGCGGCATGATCGCGTGGCTGACAGGACCGCCCGCCTCGGGCAAGACCACACTCGCTCGCCGGGTGCGTGAACGGCTCGCGCGGCCGAGCGTCCTCCTCGATAGCGACGAGATCCGCGAGGCGCTCGCCATGCGCGGCTATTCGCCGGCGGAGCGCGATGCCTTCTATGCCGCGCTCGGCGAGCTCGCGCTCGTGCTCGAGCGCCAGGGGCTCCTCGTGCTCGTCGCCGCCACGGCTGCGAAGCGGCGCTACCGCGATGCGGTTCGCGCGCGGGCGAGCCGGTTCATCGAGGTGCACGTGCGCGCGTCGCAGCACGATCGCGAAGCGCGCGACATCAAGGGGCTGTATGCGCGAGCGCGCGCCGGCGACGCGCCCGAGCTACCGGGCGCAGGCGTCACCTACGAGCAACCGCTCGCACCGGAGGTCGTCGCCGACGGTGGCCTCGACGACAGCGCGCTCGCCGAGGTGCTCGATCTCGTCGGCACGCAGCTTGCCCCGACATCTGCTCGTGCTGGATGACATCGCCGCTCGGGTTCGATACCACTCTCCTTCTGTGAACGAATCTGCTTCTCGTCACGCGGCCAAGGTCGCGCGCATCGTCGACCAGCTGCGCGCGCACACGCCGGGGAGGCCGCTGTCTCTCAAGAAGAAGGCGGTCGCGCACCAGGTGCCGAAGGCCAACGACCTCCGCCGCAAGGATGCGAAGATCGACATCAGCGATCTCACCGAGATCCTCGAGATCGATCCGGTGAAGCGGATCTGCGTCGCCGAGTCAGGCGTCGCGTTCTGCGATCTCGTGAAGGCCACGCTCGAACATGGCCTGTTGCCGATCGTCGTCCCCGAGCTCAAGACGATCACGATCGGTGGCGCGGTGGCGGGCTGCTCGATCGAATCGATGTCGTTCGTCCACGGCGGCTTTCACGATACCTGTCTCGAGTACGAGGTGATCGCCGCCACCGGCGAGGTGCTGACGTGCAGGCGCGACAACGAGCACGCGCTGGTGTTCGAGATGGTGCACGGCGCGTTCGGCACGCTCGGCATCCTGTCGAAGCTGACGTTCAAGCTGATCCCGGCGAAGCCCTACGTCCACGTGCTGTACGAGAAGTACTTCACCATCGAGGACTACCAGGCCGCGATCAAGCGGCACTTCGAGAAGCGCGATGTCGACTTCATGGACGGCATCATTCACTCGCCAGAGCTCTACGTGCTCAGCGTCGGCAAGTTCGTCGATCGCGCGCCGTACACCCATCGCTACGACTGGGTGGCGGTCTACTACCAGAGCACCGCGAAGCGCGCCGACGACTACATGACGACGGAGCAGTACGTGTTCCGTTACGACCGCGGCGTCACCAACGTGCGCCCCAAGTCGTTCCTCGGCCGCCTGCTGTTCGGCAGGTTCCTGGCGTCGTCGCAGTGGCTGCGGCTCGGCGACAAGCTGCACTTCTTGCTCGACGACAAGAGGCCGACGATCACGCTCGACGTGTTCGTGCCGTTCTCGAAGGTGCCCGAGTTCCTCGACTGGTACACGCGCGAGCTCGGCCACTACCCGCTGTGGTGCGTGCCGTATCGGCGCGTTCACGACTACGAGTGGCTGCAGGACGACTACTGGAAGGCGCTGCCCGACGAGCTGTTCCTCGATCTCGCGATCTACGGCATGCGGCAGCGCGGCCGCGACAAGAACTACCACCGGATGATGGAAGAGAAGCTGCGCGAGCTCGGCGGGATCAAGACGCTGATCGCGCACAACTACTACGGCGAGGACGAGTTCTGGCAGATCTTCAACAAGCCGAACTACGACGCCGTGAAGGCGATCACCGATCCCGACAACCTGTTTCGCGACCTCTACACCAAGACGTGTCGGGCCGCGATGGGGCTCTCCTGACACAGGTCCCTGGCACGCGCGATGCTCCTTACCAATGCATGCGTAAGCTTCTTCTCCTAGCTGCTCTCACCTTTTCGGGTGCCTGCGCCGGCACCGTGGGCTATCGCGCCACGGCGACCGTGCAGACGCCCGATCTCGTCGCGGTGTCGCCCGGTGTTTCGGTGATCGCCGACTACGACGAGCCGATCTTCTACTCGAACGGCTACTACTGGTGGAACTACGACGGCGCCTGGTACCGCTCGTCGTATTACACGGGTGGCTGGCACGTCGCGCGTCCGCCGGTCGCGATCGTGCGGATCGGCGATACCCATCGCTATCGCCACTACCGCCCGCGCGGCTACACGGCACGCTATCGCCCGACGCCGTCGAACCGGATCGAGCGGCCGCGTTATCGCAGCGACCGCCGCGCCCGTCGCTAGCGTGCGCCACCGGTACGTGCGGCACGGCGACGTGGTCGTCTTGCCGTGCGTGCGCGCAAGCGCGTCGTCCCTCGACTCCTGCCCGCCGAGTTTGCGCGACTTTCGCGGCGATCGCCGTGAACGCGCGCGAGCGCCCGGTGGCGCGGCCGATGCACGCTCTCGGTTCTCATGAGGACCAGATTGATCAGGCAACGGCTGATGCGTCAGCGCCGTCAGTTGTTGCTGCGTTACCGCGACGAGCTCGACCGGGCGGACGAACAGATGAGTGCTCGTGACGCGGAGGAGGTCGAGCGCGCCACAGAGCAGTGGGACGCCACCGTGGTCGCACGGCTGGGCGAGGCCGATGCCAAGGTCCTCGGCGAGGTCGTCGCCGCGCTGCGCAGGCTCGACGATGGCTCGTACGGTAGGTGTGTTTCGTGTGACGAGCAGATCGGCGATCAGCGGCTAGACGCGCTGCCGACGGCGACCCTGTGCATCGAATGCGCGGAGGAGATGCGCGCCCCGCATGTCGCTCCCGCGTTCCAGCCTCAGATCCGCCGCGGGATCTGAACCTCGAAGCGCGTCCCGGCCGGCGAGCTCGCCAGGTCGATGACGCCGCCGTGGAGCGCGACCAGGCTGTGCACGATCGACATGCCGAGTCCGGTGCCGCCGGGCTTGGTCGAGAAGAACGGCTCGTAGATCCGGTTGCGGATGTCCTGGGGAATTCCCGGGCCATCGTCGGTGACGACGATCCGGACCGCTGCCTCGTCGCCGCGGAGCTCGACGCCGATGTTGCCGCCCTCGGGGACGGCCTCGATCGCGTTGCGCACGAGGTTGAGCACGAGCTGGTGAATCTTCGCGGCATCGACGTGGGCGATCAGCGAAGGCTCGCTGCTGGTGAACGTCAGGGTGGCGCCGCGGCGATCGGCGGCGACCCGCTCGAGCTCGACGATGTGACCGACGATCGGCACCAGGTCGCGATCCTCCGGAACCAGCTCGGGCGGCCGCGCGAATGCGAGGAAGTCGTTGAGCAGCTGCGTCAGCCGTTCGATCTCGCGTTGCGCGAGCTCGCAGGGCTCGACCAGGCGCTCGTCGTCGGACCGCTTGCGAAGCCGACGCTCGAGGAGCTCGAGCTGCAGCTTCGCGGCGTTGAGCGGGTTGCGGACCTCGTGGGCGATGCCGGCGGTCATCGTCTGCATCGCGGTGATCCGCTCGGCCTGCGCGCGGCGCTCGCGCGCGATCAGCTTGTCCTCGGAGTCGAGCTGGTAGTGGCGCACCATGATCGCGAGCTCGATGTCGAGCAGCTTCTCGACGGAGCGGATCGTCGCGAGCGCCTGATCCGGTGGCAGCCTGGCGTGAATGCGATCGATGTACGCGATGCGCACCACGTTCATCGCCGTGAACATGTACTGGTGACCGAGCCCGATCTGGACGTGGCGGCGGCCGATCCGCGACCGCTTCTCGTAGAACCGGTCGTCATACGGACCGAGCAGGCCCGTCGACATCCAGTCGATCAACGTGACGCGCAGGCGCTCGACCTGCTCGGGGCCCGACAGCACGCTCGCCGCACCCGGACTCTTCCACACCGCCTCGTAGAACCTCCCCGCGATCGCCGGGAACTCCGGCTGGAGCACGGGATGGAGGGCGGTCAGGCGTGCGCGATCGCCGTCGTCGAGCTCGACGTACGCGATCAATTCGTCGAGAGGTGTCACGCCGGCTCGGGACTACGCGTGGTGGAGCCGCCGCGCGATCCGGACGCCGGGTCCTTGCGAACGACCTCGACCTCCGAGCGCGGCGCCTCGTTGTACTGGTGCAGGCGGTACTGGATCGTCCGCACGCTGATGCCGAGGATCTCGGCTGCCTTCGACGTGGAGCCGCCGGTCGACTTGAGCGTCTCGAGGATCGCGTAGCGCTCGACCTCGGCCATCGTCGAGCCGGGGATCGCGGGCAGGCCACTCGGCGTCGCGCGCGGCTGCACGCTCGCCGGCAAGAACCGCGGCTCGAGCTGGTTGCCGGTGTTGAGCACGACGGCGCGCTCGATCGCGTTCTCGAGCTCGCGCACGTTGCCGGGCCAGTCGTACGACGCGAGCAGCTCGAGCGTCTCGGGCGCGAAGCCTTCGATCGTCTTGCCGTTCTCGCGCGAGTACTTGTCGAGGAAGAACTTCGCGAGGGCAGGGACGTCGGTGCGGCGATCGCGCAGCGGCGGCATCTCGAGCGCGACCACGTTGAGGCGATAGAACAGATCCTCGCGGAACCGACCCTTCGCCACTTCCTCGACGAGGTTGCGGTTGGTCGCCGCGATGATGCGGACGTCGACGCGCAGCGTCTGGGTGCCACCGACGCGCTCGAACTCGTGCTCCTGGAGGAAGCGCAGCAGCTTGACCTGGATCGCGGGCGAGATCTCGCCGATCTCGTCGAGAAACAGCGTGCCGCCGTCGGCGAGCGAGAACCGACCGTCCTTGCGCGCCATCGCGCCGGTGAACGAGCCCTTCTCGTGTCCGAACAGCTCGCTCTCGAGCAGCGACTCGGCGAGCGCCGCGCAGTGCAGCTTGATGAACGGCCCGTTCGCGCGCGGCGAGCGCTGGTGGATCGCGTTGGCGACCAGCTCCTTGCCGGTGCCGCTCTCGCCGGTGATCAGCACGGTGGCCTTGCTCGGCGCGACCTGATCGACGATCTCGAACACGCGCTGCATCGGCGGGCTCGAGCCGATGATGTTGTTGGGGGCGACGCGATCGCGGACGCGCGCACGCAGCTGGCGCGCTTCCCGCCGCAGCTCCTGCTGCTCGAACACCTTGTCGAGCACGACCAGCAGCTCGTCGAAGTTGAGCGGCTTGGTCAGGTACTCGGCCGCACCGGCGCGCATCGCATCGACCGCCGACGACACCGCGCCGAACGCGGTCATCACGACGACGGTCGGCGGGTCCTCCATCGCGCGCAGCTTCTTGACCAGCTCGATGCCGTCCATCCCGGGCATCTTGAGATCGGTGACCACGATGTGAGGACCGAACGACTCGTACTTGCCGAGCGCCTTGAACGCATCGGCTGCGGTCTCGACATCGAAGCCCTCGTCGCGGAGCAGCTCCGCGAGCGCAGTGCGTGCGTTCACTTCGTCATCGACGACGAGGATGCGTCCAGATCGGGTCATGGGGTCTCCCTTTAGCGAGTCCCGTGCCAGGGAACTTCAAGCAGTTAGCAGCATACCGGCGCAACCGGTGCGCTGCAACCGCTGGCCGCGCACGGTTTGCGCGAAATCAGCCGGCCGGGAAGTACAGGGTGAAGGTCGAACCCTTGCCGGGCCGGGTGTCGAGGGTGACCCGGCCGGAGAACCGCTGGACGAACGCGTAGATCATCGCGAGCCCGAGCCCGGTGCCTTCCTTCTTGGTGGTGAAGAACGGCTCGAACGCGTTGTCGGCGATCTCGGGCGGCATGCCGGGGCCATTGTCGGCGACCCGGATCCAGGTCTCGCCGTCGCTGTGTCCCGCGGAGATCGTGATCGTGCCGCCCTCGAGCATCGCCTCCGTCGCGTTGACGATCAGGTTGACGATCGCGGTGGCGAGCTCCGATGACCGCGCCCGGATCTGGAGATCCGGGATGGCCTCGACCACGAGCTCGACGCCGGCAAACAGCGAGACGCGCGGGCGCGACAGCTCGACCGCCGTGGCGATCACGCGCTCGACCGAGACCGACTCGGCCGTCTCGGGTGCTTGCCGGCTGAACTCGCGCAGCCGCTCGACGACGTCGACGCCGTGGCGGATGACGTCGCGCATGGTGTCGAGGGTCGAGGTGGCGCCGGCGACATCGCCCTTCGCGATCCGCCGCTTCACCACCTCGAGCTGGAGCCCGAGCGGGTTGAGGATGTTCTTGACGTCGTGCGAGATGCCGGCTGCCATCTGGCCGAGGATGCGCAACCGCTCGCTGCGGGCGAGCGCCTCGCGAGAGGCCTTGAGCTCGCCGTAGGACCGCGCCAGATCGGCGTAGCGTGCCGCGCGCTCGCTGGCGGCGGCGGCGAGATCGACGATCGCGTCGGCGACCACCAGCTGGTCGGGAGATAGCTCGATCGGCTGCTCCGACAGCAACGCGAGCACGCCGTAGATATCGCCGCCGACGACGAGCATCCGCACGTGAACATGCGAGCAGCCCGCTGCGTTGCCGAGCGTGGTGGCCAGCATGTCGAGCTCGTCCGCATCGATCGACCAGCCGCGCAAGGTTTGCGCGAGGCCGTGGACGGCCGCGATCTCGACCCGGGCGCCACTGACCTTCAGGACGGCCGTGTGGACTCCCAGGCGACTCGCGGCATCGGCGATCGCGACGTGCATGTCCTCGGGCGATGCGGCACTCGCCAGCAGGCGGCCGAGCCGAACCAGCTCGGAGAAGGCACTCGACCGACCGTCCACGGCAGCCCAATCTGGCCTCGCGCAACGCATGCGTCAAGCACGAGACCTGTGTTACGAGCACGAACGTGCGAGTGGAAAGCCCCGTCAACTACATGCAGCGGCTGCGCTTCGACGAGCGCGAGCTCCGCAACCGGCGCGCCTTCTACGAGATCACAGACGAGGATCTCCAGCGCCTCGCCAGCTTGCGCGGCTTTGCGGACCGCAGCGGCCAGGCAGTCGTCGACGCACTGTACGAGCTGATCCTGCGCGAGCCGGAGAGCCGGGCGTTCTTTCCCGACGACGGCACGGTCACCCACGTCAAGGGGATGCAGCGCGCGTACTTCCTCGGCTTGTTCTCCGGCCGGCTCGATCTCGCGTACGTCGAGGATCGGCTGCGCGTCGGCGCGGTGCACGAGCGGATCGGGATGCCGCCGAAGCTCTACATCGGCGCGTACAGCCGCTACCTCCGGCTGCTGTTCGATCGCCTGCTCGCCGAGTTGCCGGCTGCCGAGGCACATGCCGCGTACGGCAGCGTCGCGAAGATCGTCGCCTTCGACATGGGGCTCGCGATCGACACCTATATCGAGGCGAACCTCAACACGGTGGCCCGCCACCAGGCCGCGATCCGCGAGCTGTCGACGCCGGTGATCCGCGTCCATCGCCGCGTCCTGCTGTTGCCGCTGGTCGGCACCGTCGATAGCCACCGCGCGTCGCAGATCATGGAGACGCTGCTGCTGCGCGTCGTCGAGGAGCAGGCGCGCGCCGTGATCGTCGATATCGCCGGCGTGCCGACGGTCGACACCATGGTCGCCGATCACCTGCTGAAGACCACCGAGGCGGTGCGGCTGCTCGGCGCCGAGACGATCCTGACCGGCATCAGCGCGCAGATCGCACGTACCGTCGTCCAGCTCGGCGTCGACATCTCCACCATGCACACCCGCGCGCGTCTCGAGGACGGCATCGAGCTCGCGCTCTCGCTGCTCGGCCGGGAGATCAGGGACAGGGCGTAGGCGATGGGCTCGATCCCGATCCTTCGCGTCGGCGAGAACCTGCTGGTCACCGTGCAGACCGATCTGCACGACGCCGTTGCCGATGCGTTCCAGGAAGATCTGCTGACCACGATCGAACGCACCGGCGCCGCCGGTCTCTTGATCGAGGTGTCGGGGCTCGACCTCGTCGACAGCTACGTCGCGCGCGTGCTCGTCGACACCGCGAAGATGGCGAAGCTGATGGGCACCGCGACGGTGATCGTCGGCATCCGACCGGAGGTCGCGGCCACCCTGGTCCGCATGGGCTTCACGATGAGCGGCGTGCGGACCGCTCTCAATGTCGACGAGGGGCTGGCGCTGCTGCCGAAGCCCAGGAAATGACGTGCGGGTGACGAGCAGTGCCGAAGTCGCGATCGCGTCCGAAGACGATGTCGTCTCGGTCCGTCGCCGCGCGCGCGAGATCGCGCAGCGCAATGGTCTCGATTCGTTCGCGACCGTCGCCATCACCACCGCGGTCTCGGAGCTGGCCCGGAACGTGCTCGTTCATGCCCGGCGAGGCACGGCGATGTTCGAGGAGGTCGAAGCGAATTCCCGGCGAGGTTTGCGGATCACGTTCCGCGATCAGGGCCCGGGAATCTCCGACATCGATCGCGTCCTGATCGGCGGCTACTCGACGGCGAAGTCACTCGGCCTCGGCGTATCCGGAAGCAAGCGCCTCGTCGACGATTTCCAGATCGAGTCGAAGGTCGGCGAAGGCACCGTCGTCACGGTGACCAAATGGGCGCGCTTCTGATCGATACCTGGCTCGCCGGGACGAGTCCGATCGCGATCCGCGACGACGCGTCGGTCTCCGAGGCTCGAGAAGCGGTGCGCTCCGGCGGTGCCGCGCAGGGGCTATCGACGCTCGCGATCGAGAAGCTCGCGGCGGCGGTCAGCGAGCTCGCGCGCAATCAGCTCGCGCATGCGGCCAGCGGCGAGATCGGGCTGCGCGCGATCGAGCGCGGCGGTGTGGCGGGGCTCGAGGTGGTCGCGGCGGATCGCGGCCGTGGCATCGCCGATCCGGCGGCGGCACTGCGCGGCGCACCGAAGGCCGAGGGCAGCCTCGGCGG
>JAEYYY010000875.1 GCA_023430775.1 Pseudomonadota bacterium | reverse complement strand
GTCTGCAAGACCGGCGAAGCCGATCCGCGGCGTCGAGTCATGCATGTCGGCGAGGAGGCTCGCCACGAGTTGGTTGGATACTTCCACCGTGCTGGGCCGATCCGCGAAGACGGAGCCGCGCTCGCCGTGTCGCCGGTTGAACCAGCGGGCGAACGTGCCGTGGGCTCGACGAGCCCAGCTGTCCATCGATTGCTGGCCGGCGATCATGGCGAAGCACAGTCGGTTGCTCGACAAGCGATAGCCGAAGCAGCGCCAGTCGCTCCGCTCGAGCGCCCGCCCCAGCAGAGTCAAGACGCGGTCCCGGTCGTCGCCTGTCAGGAGACGCCCATCCCGCAGATAAGACACGACTTGATAGAGCTTTCCCGGGATCGTTAGACGGGCCGTACGCGTCATAGGGAGCGCGCTTCGGCCAGTCCCGCGAAAGGTTGTCAGGTTTGTTCGTGTCGATCAGGGTGCCGGCAGCGGGCCGGATCCCTTGATCCGCCCGCGCACCTGCCAGAGCTGATACGTCGCGGTGATCGCGTCGGGATCGGTGGCGCTGTCGATCGCGATCGGACAGCCGCCATGAAAGCCGGCCTGCTTGGCGTCATCGTCGGTGGCGACGTAGCGCACGTAGTGACCGCCGGAATTCGCGCAGGTGCCGCAGACCCGGAGCTCCTCCGAGCTGCGCTCCGATCGAAGGAGATCCCAGCGGCCCGGGCAGCCCGTGCGATCGCACAGCGCGATCGCGGTGCGGCTGACGATCCGGCGCCACTCGACGGAGCCGACCTGCGCGCGCGGATCGCGTGGCGGCAGGTTGCCGGCGTGGCGTACGAAGCTCGCCTCGTCGGTGCGACCGCGCTGCTCGAGCCAGTCGGCGTAGACCAGCCGGGCGGCATCATCGGACGGCGTCGCTCGGATCGCGACGAGCAGATCGTGCTCGGTCGGATCGCTCGACAGCACCTCGCGCGCGGGCGTCATCGGGCGTGGAGGAAACGCAAACGGTGCACCGCCCATGCGTGGGGCCGGCGGGTTGGCGATCATGCGCACCGGCGGCACCTCGAGCGGCCTGCCGCACGTGGCACAGCTGGCGGTGCCTTCAGGATTGGCAGTTCCACACGAGCACGTCGGCACGAGCCGACGGTAGCGCGAACTTAGCGGCGCGCGCGCCAGGTCTCGCAGACGGACATCAGATCGGCGACGTCGGCGGCCGGATCGATCACCACCGGGCCGTCACCGAAGGCGCCGGCCTGCTTGGCATCCTGGTAGTCGGTGACGTAGCGCACCGCGCGGCCACTCGGGCCCTCGCAGGTCATGCAGCCTCGTGCTTCTTCGGTGTTGCGCTCCGCGAGGAGAAGGTCCCAGCGCCCGGGACAGTTCTTGCGGTTGCACAGCGCGATCGGACTGCGACCGACGATCCTGCGCCATGCCGGATCGCTGCCGCGCAGGTACGGATCGTTCGAGGCGAGCTTGCCGGCGTGGCGGACGAACCCGGCCTCGTCGGTGCGGCCGCGCTGCTCGAGCCAGTCGGCGTAGACCATGCGCGCGTCCTCGTCGGCGGGCGTGCGGCGGATCGCGGCGAGGAGCTCCTGCTCCGCCGGATCGCTGGACAGGACCTCGCGCCATGGTGCGAGCGGACGCGGACGCAGTGCGGGTGGCGGCGGGTTGCGCGTGACGACGGTGCGTTCCTTCTTGTCGCTCATCACAGCTCGAGGCGATTGCCGAAACGCTCGCGCAGTGCGGCGCGCGCTGGGCCCTTGCCGATCGGATTGTTGATCAGCACGAGGCGGACGAGGCCATCGGCCCACGGCGCCGAGGCGAGCGCAGCGGCGCCGTCTTGATCGATCCCGCACTCGGAGAGATCGAGCTCCTCGACGGCGAGCTCGGGACAGGACGCGAGCAGGCGCGCACCGGCATCGCCGAGCGGATTGTTCGCGAGGACGAGGCGGCGAAACGTGGACGGGCGGTTCGCGAGCGGGGCCAGGCCACCGCCGTCGATCTTGTTGTCGTGCAGGTCGAGGTCGCGAACAGCATCGAGAAGCCGTGATTCGAACAGGAGGCGCGCGTTGGTGTTGTCGATCCGGCAGGCCGACAGCACGAGGGAGCGTACCTTGCCGACGTGTGATGACGAGAAGAACACCGGCAGCTCGAGCTCGATCTTGCAACGGCCGCATTTGCACATCTCGTGGAGATTGATCTCGTCGAGCCGCTCCAGGTAGCGCGAGCCCGACAGCGCGATCAGCTCGTTCGACGCCTGCGGAAACACCATCGCGCGCAGCATCGGCGCGAGCTCGAACAGCTGCGGCGCGACCGCGACGAAGCGACTCGCCGACAGCGTGCCGGCATCGAGGAAGCCGCGCCGGAACTGCCAGTTGCCGCGGATGTTCGCCTCGGTCAGCTTGGCGACCCAGCGGCGCTTGTGCTTCTTGAGGATGTCGCGCGCCCGCGCCTGTAGCGTCGGCACCTCGGAGGGGTGCGCGTTCGCGAGCCCGCACTGCGTGTGGATCAGCTGGGCGCGCGCGTGATCCTCGGGATCCTGCGAGTGCGCGAGCAGCCAGTCGGCGTAGACGATGCGCGGGGCATCATCATCCGGCCGCGCGACGATCTCGCTCAGCAACGCCGCGCCGCTATCCATCCGCGGACTATAGCGCCGGTCGCTCGACTGCGCTCAGACGCGCTTGCGCGGGAGCGTGATCGCCTCGGCGACGGCCTGCAGCTCCTCGGGTGGCGGCGTCCATCGCACGCGTAGCGGCGCGGCATGGCTCGGTTTGGCGAAGCGAGGACCGGCGAGCGAGCGATCGCCGGCGAGGCTGGCGATCTCCGCGAGGACAGCGTCGGCGTCGGGGCGCTCGGCCGGGTCGGCGGCGAGCATGTCGACGATCAGGCCGCTGAGGGCTCCCGGAACACCAGGCACGAGCTCGGGCACGGCGAGGCCGGGGAACCGACCGGTGACCGCGCGATACGCGAGCACGCCGAGCGCGTGGATGTCCTCGCTGCCGTTGCCGGTGCGGAGCGACGACCAGCCACCGAGCTGGATCGGGAACGCGCGCTGGCCGGTGCGCATGACGATCACGTGCGGCTTGATCGCGTCGTGGACGAGGCCGCGGTCGTGGAGCTGCACGAGGATCGAGGCGACATCGCGGATCAGCGCGACGACCTCGTCGGCGGCGAGCGTGCGACGCGCCATGATGTCCGA
>JAEYYY010000848.1 GCA_023430775.1 Pseudomonadota bacterium | reverse complement strand
CAGCTGGGGATTCGGTGCGAGCGCCCGCGCGAGCGCGACCCGCTGGCGCTGCCCACCGGACAGCTGCTTGGGATAGCGATGGCCGAGGCCGTCGAGCTGGACGCGCCCGAGCAGGTCGCGGACGCGCGCAGTGATCTCCGGCTTCGGCTTGCCGCGCACCGAGAGGCCGAACGCGATGTTGTCCGCGACGGTCATGTGATCGAACAACGCGTAGTCCTGGAACACGAAGCCGACGCGGCGTCTCTGGATTGTTACCTCGGTGACGTCGGCGCCACCGAACCGGATGCTTCCGCGATCGGGCGCGTCGATCCCCGCGATGATCCTCAGCAGCGTGGTCTTGCCGGAGCCCGACGGGCCGAGCAAGGCGACGAGCTTGCCGCCGGGAATGGTGACGCTGACATCGTCGAGTGCGGGGTACTCGCCGAATGCCTTGACGACGTGCTCGACCTCGATGTCCATCAGCGCCTCCGCTGGGTGCGAGAGATGTGCCACTCGAGCAGGCTCTTCAGGACGAGCGTGACGAGGGCGATGAAGATCAGGATGGTCGCGACCGCGAACGCCGCCTGGTACTGGAAGTCGGCGTAGAGGATCTCGACGTGGAGCGGCACCGTGTTGGTCTCGCCGCGGATGTGACCGGAGACGACGGACACCGCACCGAACTCGCCGACCGCACGCGCGGTGCACAGGATCGCGCCGTACGCGAGCGGCCACCTGAGGTTGGGGATGGTGACTCGCCAGAAGGTCTGCCAGCGCGAGGCTCCGAGCGTCAGCGCGGCGAGCTCCTGCTCCGGACCGCGCGCCTCGAGAGCGGGGATCAATTCGCGGGCGACGAACGGGATGGTGACGAACGCCGTGACGATCACGATCGAGGGCACCGCGAAGATGATCTCGATGTCGTGATCGGCGAGCGCCGGACCGAACACCCCCTGGGCGCCGAACAGCAACACGAACAGCATGCCGGCGATCACCGGCGACACCGCGAACGGCAGGTCGATGATGGTGACCAGCACGCGCTTGCCGGGGAACTGGAAGCGCGTGATCGACCACGCGGCCGCGATGCCGAAGCAGAGGTTGAGCGGCACCGCGATCGCCGCGGCCATCAGGGTCAGCTTCAGCGCCGAGCGCGTCTCCGGATCCGTCAGCGCGGCGGTGTATGCCGCGAAGCCTTTCTCGAGCGCGCCGTGAAACACCACGAGCAGCGGGATGACGAGGAACACCAGCAGGAAGCCGACCGCGAGCGCGATCAACAGGTAGCGGATCCAGCGCGGCTCCTCGCAGATCGCGCTGCGCTTCTGGACCGGGCCGATCACGAGGCCCCCTCGAACAGCTCGCTCGCGGGCGGACGCTTGCGGACCGTCGGTAGCTTGCGGCTGTGCGCGCGCCAGGTCAGCGAGTTGATCGCGATCAGGATCGCGAACGACGCGAGCAGCATGACCAGCGCGAGCGCGGTGGCGCCCGGGTAATCGAACTGCTCGAGCTTCGCCATGATGAGCAGCGGCGTGATCTCGGTCTTCATCGGCATGTTGCCGCTCATGAACACGACGCTGCCGTACTCGCCGAGCGCGCGGGCAAACGCGAGGGCGAAGCCGGTGACCAGCGCCGGCCGCAGCGCGGGCACGATGACGCGCCAGAACGTCTGCCAGCGATTCGCACCGAGCGTGGCGGCGACCTCCTCGACGCGGGGATCGAGAGCGAGCAGCACGGGCTGCACGGTGCGGACGACGAAGGGCAGGCCGATGAACGTCAGCGCGATGACGACGCCGATGCGCGAGTACGCGCCGTCGACGCCGAACAGCTTGCCGAGCACGCCGGTCTCCGCCCACGTCGCGGTCAGCGCGATACCGGCGACGGCGGTCGGTAGCGCGAACGGCAGATCGACCAGTCCGTCGATGATCCGCCGGCCCGGGAAGTCGTAGCGCACGAGCACCCAGGCGACGATCGTGCCCATCACGACGTTGATCGCCGCGGCCAGCAGCGACGCGCCGATCGAGAGGCGATAGCTCGCGAGCGCGCGCTCGGAGGTCACGACGCCCCAGAATTCGCCGGCGGTCAGCGACGAGGTCCGGATCGCGAGCGTCGCCAGCGGGATGACGACGAGCAGGCCGAGGTACGTCAGCGTGACGCCGATGCCGAGCCCGAAGCCGGGCAGCGGGCTGCGCCGGCGCAGCGCGATCACGAGGACGATGCCGGTGATCCAGAGGTCCGCGACCACCGCGAGGGCGAGCGCGTCGTTCGAGATCTGGCCGGACGCACCGAACAGCGCCGCCGCTACGAGCGAGAGCACGACGGCGAGCGCGACGCCG
The DNA here is from genome assembly GCA_023430775.1 of Pseudomonadota bacterium. Classification (GTDB taxonomy): domain Bacteria; phylum Myxococcota_A; class Polyangia; order Haliangiales; family Haliangiaceae; genus JABFXX01. The sequence goes on along the minus strand of JAEYYY010000848.1, from coordinate 3,123 downwards.
GCGATCCGGCCGCGCCGGCGCGCGGTGACGAACGCACCGGCGATGCCGAGCACCCAGACGATCGCGATCGCGTACGCGGCCATGACTACTTCGCGTAGATCTGGTCGAACGTGCCGCCGTCGGCGAAGTGCGTCGCGTGCGCCGCCGCCCAGCCGCCGAAGTCATCGATCGTGAACAGCTCGAGCGTCGGGAACTTGCTCGTCTGGGCCGCAGCGGAGGCGCGGGGGCGGTAGTGATGCCTGGCGATGATCGCCTGCGCCTCGTCGGTGTAGAGGAAGTCGAGGTACGCCTTCGCCACCTCGCCGGTGTTGTTCTTCGCGACCACGCGATCGATCAGCGCGACCGGCGGCTCGGCGAGGATGCTGCGCCGCGGCCACACGATCTCGTACTTGTCGGGGCTCTGCGCGACCAGGAGCAGCGCCTCGTTCTCCCACGACAGCAGCACGTCGCCGAGCTCGCGCTTGTCGAACGTCGTCGTCGAGCCGCGGGCGCCGGAGTCGAGGACCGGCACGTTGGCGAACAGCTTCTTGACGAATTCCTTCGCGCCATCGTCGCCGCCGAGCTTCTGCTTCGCGTAGCCCCAGGCGGCGAGGTAGGCCCAGCGCGCGCCGCCGGACGTCTTCGGGTTCGGCGTGATCACCTTGACGTCCGGCCCGATCAGGTCGTCCCAGTCCTCGATCGCCTTCGGGTTGCCCTTGCGGACCACGAACACCTGCGTCGACGTGTACGGCGACGATCGATCGGGGAGCTTGCTCTGCCAGTCCTTCGCGAGCAGCCCCTTGTCGGCGATCGCGTCGATGTCGCCCGCGAGTGCGAGGCTGACGACGTCGGCGGCGAGACCGTCGATCACCGAGCGCGCCTGCTTGCCCGAACCGCCGTGTGATTGCTTGACGGTGACGGCGACACCGGTCTTGCTCTGATACGACTTCGCGAACGCCGCGTTGATCTCCGCGTAGAGCTCGCGCGTCGGGTCGTACGAGACGTTGAGGATCGTGACCTCGTTCGCCGACGTGGTCGCCTTCGAGTCGCCGCACGCGACGGTGAACGCGAGGAGAAGAGAGAGTGTTCTGATCACGCAGCGCGACATTGCACGCGCTGCGCCATCGTCAGCCGCCGGGCACCCGCAGGCTGACCGAAGGCACGCCTTCGTCCGGAACCGCGGCGCGCTTCGCGGACCGCTTGCGGAAGAACGTGCGGAGCAGGATCGCGTCGACGATGATCGTCAGCGTCAGCAGCTGGAACGCCCACACCTCGGGGAGCAAGCCGAGCTTGGCGACGACGCGCGACAGGCCGAAGCCGACGAGCCACGCATCGAAGCTCATGCACACGCGGCGGAACGTCTCGGCATCGATGTGGCGGATCAACGCGAAGCCGATCGGCAACCCGATCAGCACGCCCGGTGCGAGGTACGGCACCAGCGCCGTGCTCTCGGCGGTGATCATGCCGAGCGCGGTATAGGCGACCAGCGTCGACAGCGACTCGATCGAGCGCGAGATCGCGAGGGCGACCTTGAAGTCGTCCTTCGTCATTCCCTGGTTGTTGAAGTACAGCGCGAGCGGCGGCCCCGAGATCGTGGTCAGCGAGTAGAGAACTCCGACGCCGGTACCGAACGGAAGCCCGACCGCCTTGATGCGCGTGATCGGGAACCGCAGCCCCGCCGCCTGGATCAGGATCAGCGGCAGCAACGCTCCGTAGGTGATCAGCTTCGCCCACTCGACGCTGATCGACGCCAGCACCAGGCTGCCGAGCGCGACGCCGGGCAGGATGCCGAGCGCGATCGGCTTGACCTGCGGCCACACGCGCCTGATCGAGCGGCGGCCGAGGAACAGCGCGTACAGGTTGACGACGACCTCGACGATCACGAGCGCGGGGTTGAGCACCCGGCTAGTGGTCATCAGCAGCGAGATCGGGACCGTGATCGACGAGTAGCCGTAGCCGAGCGCGCCGTTCACCGTCGCCGCAAACAGGCTGGTGAGCGCGATCAGCAGGGGCGCCGAGTCGAAGTCCACGGTCGGGCGTGAAGCAGACCGTGGGCCAACGAGCCGGAGCGAACGAGAATCAATGGTCAGTGATTTCAATCAACTGCAGCGCTGATCAGAATCACCTCCGTGATAACAGACGTCGATTTCTACGATATCTCGTGCAATTCACGAACTATCGTGTTCCCACGATATTTCGTGATACGCATCGACGATGTCGCTGATGGCCCAGCTGTGGCGCGAGGCATCGCTGGCGAGCGATGCCGAAGGCTTCCTCGCCCGGGTCGGCGCCAGCATGCTCGACGAGCTCGACGGAGATGCGCTCGCCGTCCGCACGCTCGAGCCCGAGCAACATCACCTGGTGACCACGGCATTCGTGCGCCGCGGTGCACTCGGCGTCGCGCATCCCGCGAAGCCGCGGGTCGAGCTCGGTGCCGCCGCACTGGCGCGCCTGCTCGCGTGGATCGAAGCGGGCGCGATCGAGCACGCCCACGCCGCGCGCCCCGGTGCGGTCGCGCGCGAGATGCTGCGCGCGATCGAGCTCGGCTCCGATGCGCGCTCGTGGTGGCTGGTGCCGCTGGTCGGGGATTCGCGGCCGCTCGGCGTGTTGCTCGTCGCTTCCGATCGCGAGCTCGAGGCGCGCAAGCTCGCCGCGATCAGCGAGCCACTCAGCGCCGTGCTCGCCTCCGAGCGATCGCGGCGCGAGCTGACGCAGCTGCGCGAGGCTGCCGAGGCCGACAAGGCCGCCGCGCTCGCACGCCTGCAGATGCGAGATATCGGCGTCGCCGTCGTCGGTGCCGACACCGGGTTGCGCGAGGTCATGCGCGAGGTCGAGCAGGTGGCGCCGACCGGTGCACCGGTGTTGATCCTCGGCGAGACCGGCTCCGGCAAGGAGGTCGTCGCGCGCTCGATCCACGCGCGCAGCGATCGCGCCGGTGGTCCGATCCTGCGCGTCAACTGCGGTGCGATCGCGCCCGAGCTGATCGACTCCGAGCTGTTCGGCCACGAGCGCGGCGCGTTCACCGGCGCGCAGGCGCAGCGCCGCGGCTGGTTCGAGCGCGCCGACGGCGGCACGCTGTTCCTCGACGAGATCGGCGAGCTTCCCCTGCCCGCTCAGGTGCGGTTACTGCGCGTCGTGCAGGAC
>JAEYYY010000758.1 GCA_023430775.1 Pseudomonadota bacterium | reverse complement strand
GATTCACCGGCGTCGGCGTGCCGTAGTAATCGACCTTGATGCCGTCGAGCATCGCGGTGTTCGCACGGCCGGTGCGGATCTTCTGCAGATCGCGCTTGAACGATTCGAGCGCCTTCTTCATGCCCTCTTCGGCGTCGCTGGTGATGTCGTTGATCATGGCTTTCCTCTAGACGGCTGTGGTCTCGACCTTGTCCCTGACAATCGTGCCGACGGGCTCGCCGCACACGACGCGCTGAATGTTGCCACGCCGGGCGAGCTCGAACACGACGACGCCACCCGGCATCGCCTCGGCGTTATCGCGACACAGCGCGAACGCGGTGCTGTCCATCACCTTGAGGTGGCGCTGGATCGCATCGTCGAACGACACCGTGGCGTAGCGCTTGGCATCCGGATGCTTCTTCGGATCCTTGTCGTAGACGCCGTCGACGTTCTTCGCCATCAGCAGCGCCTCGGCGCCGATCTCGACGGCGCGCAGCGCGCCCGCGGTATCGGTGGTGAAGAACGGGTTGCCGGTGCCGGCGCCGAAGATCACGACGCGCCCCTTCTCGAGGTGGCGGATCGCGCGGCGGCGAATGTACGGCTCGGCGATCTGCGCGATCGGGATCGCGGTCTGCACGCGCGTGGTGACGCCGGCCTTCTCGATCGCCGATTGCAGCGACACCGCATTCATCACCGTGGCGAGCATGCCGACGTAATCGGCGCTCGCGCGGTCCATGCTGCCGGCGCCGTGGCTGGCACCACGCCAGATGTTGCCGCCGCCGACCACCACCGCGACCTGGACGCCGAGCTTGGCCGTCTCGGCGATGTCATTGGCGACGTGACCGAGCACCTCGCTGCTGATGCCGAACCCTTGCGAGCCCATCAACGCCTCGCCCGAGATCTTGAGCAACACGCGCTTGTATGCGGGCTTCGCCATCGGGGGCCGACCTTAGCGCCACGCTTGTACGAAAGGAAACCTACGGGAACGTGATCTGCTCGTCGAGGCTACAGCCGTAGTCGGTCTGGCCCTTCCACAGCTGGCAGCTGGCGACCGCCATCTCGAGGCTCGCACCGAGCCCCGCGCGGCTACAGGTCTTGGTGTTGCCCGCCGGACACCCCGCGCGCCACGGACACGCTTCCTTGCTGAGGCAGAACCGCGCCTGGCCGCCGCAGCAATACACCTGCACGTCGTCGCTCGAGGCTGTCATCCCGAAATCGTCGTCCACGCACTGGTTGCCGATCGTGTGAGCGAGCCCGTCGGGCCTGTCCACGCAGCAGAACGGTGTGTCCTGGCAGGCCGTGTCGCCGCAATCGGTGAGCTGGTTGCAATCCTCGTCGACCGCGCCGTTGCAGATCTCGACCTTGGCCTCGACGGTCTCGGTGCACGTGCCCTCGCAGGTCAACACGCCATCGCTGCACTGATCCGCATCGTCGCCGTCGCACGGCATGCCGACCGAGAACCCCTCGTCGGTGTCGCCGTCGCAATCGTCGTCGAGCCCGTTGCACGCCTCGATGCCGCTGCCGGCACAGGTATCGACCGGGGCGTCGTCGCCGGTGATCGGTGCCTCGCCGGGCTTCGGCGCGTACGAGCACGCGACGAGCAGCAAGAGCGACCACCGCATGGCTCGAGGATACCCCAGCGTGCCGCGGCGCCGGGTGCGAAGTTCGTCACGCGAAGCGCGCGTCGAGCTTGGTGAGCTGACTCGAGTAACCCTCCTTCTGCATCTGGCTCATCTCGAGCGACATCATCGGATACAGCGTCGTCACCATCGACACGCGATCACCCTCGACGCGGAAGTCGACCGCGATCGTGCTGTCGTACGGTTCGACGCCCGGCAGGAAGTCGATCACGCTGACGATGACCAGGCGTTTCAGGGGGACGATCTCGGAGAACCGTGCGGTGACCCGGTGCATCGGGTCGGACCCCAGCTTCTTCATCTCGGCCACCATCTCCGGCGTGTCCGCGATCATGTCGTAGCGAAGCGTGCCGCCGGCGCGCGGATCGATCTCGTGGACCTCGGCGCGAAACCCCTGCGGTCCCCACCACGACTCGAAGCCTGTCTTGGTGGTCCACAGCTCCCAGATGTCCTGGATCGATGCCTTGTAGCTGCGCTCGAGAACGATCGGTTCGCCCGGTCGGGTCTGCGTGGTCATGACTGTTTTCCTTTCCTGGGTTTCTTGTCGAGCGCGGCGCCGAATCGATCGAGGCGGTCGTCCCACAGCCTGCGATAGCGATCGAGCCAGCTCTCGAGCTCGCGAAATGGTTCGGGCCGGAGGCCGTAGTACCTGCGCTGCCCGTCGGGGCGGACCGAGACGAAGCCCGCCTCGAGCAGGATGCGCAGGTGCCGCGACACGCCTGATTGATGGATCCCGGCCTTGTCGACAACATCGTTGACCTGCCGCTCGCCCTCGCGCAGCACCTCGACGATGCGGCGGCGCGTCGGATCCGCGAGGGTCTCGAACACGTCCAGATGCATGCCTATACATATGCACTAGCGTGCATACGTTGGCAAGCGCGATCAGGGCACGAACGAGGTCTGGTGGAACACCGCCCCGGTCGCGTCGTGATACGCGACGGTGACGGACCTCGAAGTCGGGTCGAGCTTCAGGGTCGTGTAGTTGTTGGTGCCGGTCGCGAACGCGAACTGCGGCGGCTGCAGCGTCTCGAGCAAGAGGTTCGCCGATTGCGCGCCGGGCCCGACGAGCACCTCGCGCTGGGTCGCGCCCGGCCCGCTCGTCGACACCTGGCTGATGAACGCGAGGTGAAAGTCACCCGACACCCACAGCACGCCCTCGATCGCCTGATCGTCGATGAACGACAGGATGTCGGTGCGCTGATCGCGATAGGCCTCCCAGCGATCGGTCGGATAGGCGTCCCACACGCTCGGCATGTTCGTGATCGGCACCGAGTTGACGATCAGCTTGAACGTCGCTTCGCTCGCCTGCAGCCCCGATTTCAGCCACGCCATCTGCGCGGGCGACAGGTACTGCTGCTCGCCGAACAGGATCGACGACGGCTTGCGCTCGCTGCGACCGTCGAGCACGAAGATCTCAACGGTGCGGCCCCACCGCGAGCTCCGCCAGATCCGGCGCTCGCCCTGGTCGCCGACCGGCGCGTGCTCGAAGAACGCCTGGAACGCGGCCGCGAGCTGATCCTCGTCGATGGTCTCCGGGTTCCAGTCGTTCTTGACCTCGTGGTCATCCCAGGTGACGTACATGCCGGTGCGCGCGCGGATCGCGACGTGCTCCGGCCGGCCGTAGTGCTCCGCGTAGAGCGCGCGATAGTCGTCGAGCGTCTCGGCACCATCGCAGTACGCGTTGTCGCCGCAGAACAGGAACGCATCGAGATCGTCGCGCTCGGCGGCGCGCGCCAGCACGTCGAACGATCGGCTTCCCTCGGTGCAGGCGATCGCGCCGAACGTCAGCGGCTCGCTCGCATCGTCCGCGATCGGAGCGCGGAACCTGCCGATCGCGCTGCGCGCCACGCGCTCGCCCTCGACGAACGCGTAGCGATAGCGCGCGCCGGCGACGAGGCCGGTGACCGCGACATGGGCGAAGCCATCCGCCACCTCGGCCGGAAACGGGCCGAGCTCCTCGGCGTAGGTGTCGCCGTCCATCTTCCACACCAGCAGCGCCAGTGCCGCGTCGCCGGTGTGGCGCGTCCACAGCACCGCGCGATCGGTCGCGAGGTCACCCGCCGACACGCCGAGCGGAAACGTCGTGGCCTCGGGGAGATCGTCGGGTGGATCGATCGGCGCCGGCTCGTCGGGCGGATCTTCGTCGACCGGCGGTGGCTCGCTCGTGTCGGTCGCACCACACGCGGCCAGCGCGAGACCGGCCGCCAATCCCTCGAGCACAGCACGTCGCGTCGGCCCACTCATCGCGGCGCATGATGCCCGATCCGGCGCCAGGTACGAGCGTCCTCGCGCCATGTCACCGAGCTGTTGCTAGTCCGGCGGTTCGCGCGGCGGCTCACCGACTGCGGTCGGCTCGTCGGGCGCCGCGGCAGGCGGCGGCTCCTCGACCGGCGCCGGCGGCGGTGGCTCGATCGGCAACGGCGGCACGACGACCGGCGAGCCAGCGTGCGGCAGCTGCGCGTGCGGCACCGCATCGGCTGGCAGGCCGAGGCGAGCGATCGGCAGATCCTCCTCGGGCTTGCTGCGGATCCGGCGCAGGAACCGCTTCACGCGATCGGCGAGCACGTAGAACGCCGGCACCACGTAGAGCGACAGCACCGTCGATACGATCAGACCACCGAGCACCGCGATCGCCATCGGGCCGCGCGTCTCGGAGCCCTCGCCGAGCCCGAGCGCCGCCGGGATCGCGGCCATCATCGTCGCCATCGCGGTCATCAGGATCGGCCGCAGCCGCGTCGGCCCCGCGCGGTGCATCGCCTCGAGCGCGTTCACACCCTCGTGGCCGCGCACCTCGTTCGCGTAGTCGACCAGCATGATCGAGTTCTTCTTGACGATGCCCATCAGGAGCAACAGGCCGATCATCGAGAACACGTTGAGGGTTCGTCCCGAGATCCACAGCGCGCCCATCGCACCCGCGATCGACAGCGGCAAGATCGTCAACACGGTCACCGGGTGGAGCAGCGAGTTGAACTGCGACGCCAGCACCATGTACGCGAACGCGATGCCGATGATCAGCGCGAAGATCAGGCTCGACATCGCATCGCCGAACTCGGAGCTCTGACCGGAGAGCTTGACCGCGTAGCCGACGGGCACGTCCTCGCCGAGCTCGCGCACCAGCGCGATCGCCTCGCTCTGCGATTTGCCGAGCGCGACGTTGCCGGTGATCCGGATCGCGCGCTGGCGCTGCGTGTGATTGATCGTCTGCAGCGCGGGCCGCTCGACGGCGGTGACCACGCTCGACAGCGGCACGAGCTGCCCCGTCGACGACTTGACGCGCAGCCGCTCGAGATCCTCGGGCCGCGTGCGCTGCATCGCGAGCAGGCGCAGGCGGATGTCCATCCGGCGCCCCGCGGTCGAGTACTGGCCGACGATGCTGCCGCCGACGAGCGCGTTGATCGTCTGCGCGATCTCGTTGACGTTGACCCCGACATCCGCGGCACGCGGCCGATCGGGTGCGATCGCGAGCTCGGGAGGACCGAGGTCGTAATCGGTGTCGACGTCGGCGACGAGGCCGGACGCGGCGAGCTGGGCCTCCATCTTCTTGGCCAGCGCGATCAGCGTCTCCCAGTCCGGACCGGTGACGCGGAAATCGACCGGCTTGCCGCGACCGCCGGTGAAGCCCTGCTGCGACAGATCCTGCACCGTGGCCCGCAACCCCGGGATCTGCGACAGCTCGCGGCGCAGCGCGGCCTGGATCTCGAGCTGCGTCTGCTTGCGCTGGTCGCGCGGCACCAGCGTCAGCGACATGCTGCCGCCGCCGAGGTTGACCGTGGTCAGCACGCGCTCGATGTCCGGCCGCTTGCGCAGCAGCTCCTCGGCTTGCTTGATCAACCGATCCGTCTCCTGCAGGTTGCTGCCGATCGACGTCGTCAGCCTGACCTGGAGCCGGCTCTGATCCTGCGACGGCACCATCTCCTGATCGAGGTTGTTCGCGAACCACCACGCACCGGCGGTGATGCCGACGGCGAACACCAGCACCAGACTGGGCGCCCGCAGCGACCATCTCAGCGATCGCGAGTAGCCGTTGGTCAGCTTCGTGAAGCACCACTCGACGACGGCGCCGAGGCCCTTGCGCGAGCCGTGCGTCGACACCTGGAGCATCTGCGCGCAGCGCGCCGGCGCCAGCGTGATCGCCTCGATGTACGAGATCGCGACCGCGACCGACAGCGTGACGCCGAACTGGAGGAAGTACTTGCCGATGATGCCGGTCATGAACGCGACCGGCAGGTAGATGGCGATCACCGCGATCGTCGCCGCCAGCGCCGCGAACGTGATCTCCTTGGTGCCCTCGCTCGACGCGCGCACCCGGTCCTTCCCCATCTCGGCATGGCGATAGATGTTCTCCATCACCATCACCGCGTCGTCGACGACGAGGCCGACCGACAGCGACAGCGCGAGCAGCGTGAACGTGTTGAGTGTCCAGCCGAGGAAGTAGATCACCGCGATCGTGCCGAGCAGCGACATCGGGATCGCGAACAGCACGTTGAGCGTGCTCGACAGCGAGCCGAGGAACAGCCAGCACACCAGCGCGGTCAGCAGCACCGCGAGCACCAGCTCGAACCCGATCTCCTCGACCGAGTGCTTGATGAACTGCGTGGTGTCGAACAGCACCTCGACCTTCATCCCCTCGGGCAAGGTCTTCTGGATCTCCTCGCAGGTGCGCTTGACCTCGTTGGCCACGCTGACCGCGTTCGAGCCCGGTTGCTTGAGGATGCCCATCGCCTGGACGGGCTCGCCGTTGCTGCGCGCCACCGAGGTGACGTCGACGAAGCCGTCCTGCACCAGCGCGACGTCCTGCAACCGGATCACCGCGGTGCCGACCTTCTTGACCACGATCTCGCGCAGCGTCCTCAGGTCGCTGGCCTCGCCGATGACGCGGATATCGATCGCGCGCTGGCCGTTCGACATCTGCCCGCCCGACGACGTCACGTGCTGGGCGCGCAACGCGCTGGTGACGTCGGTGACGGTGACGCCGGTGGCGAGCAGCTTGTCGGCATCGACCCAGATCCGGACCGAGCGATCGAGGTAGCCCATCATCTGGACCTGACCGACGCCCTCGATCGTCTGCATCGCGCTCGCCAGCTGGTAGCGCGCGACGTCGGCGAGCAGCTGGCGCGCGAACGGCCCCGACACGCCGACCGTGATGATCGGCGTGTCGTCGGGGTTGCTCTTCGACACCGTCGGTGGCTCGACGCCCGTCGGCAACCGGCGCTGAATCTGCGCGAGCTTGCCCTGGACATCCTGGACGGCGAGATCGATGTCGCGCGAGATGTCGAACGTCGCGGTGATGCGCGCGGAGTTGTGGCGCGCCTGCGAGGTCAGCTCGAGCACGCCGGTGACCTGCGAGAGCGTGTCCTCGATCGGCGTCACCAGCGACGTCTCGACGTCCTCGGGCGACGCACCCGGCCACGACACGCTGACCGAGACGGTCGGCTTGTTGACGTCCGGGAACTGACTGACGCCGATCCGGCCGACGGCGACGACGCCGAACAGGATCGTCCCGCACATCAGCATCCACGCGAACACGGGACGCCGCAGGCACAGATCGGTCAGGTTCATTTCTGCGAGCCCGATCCCGCGGCAGAGCCGGCCTCGACCGCACTGCCCTTGCCGAGCGACGCCGAGCCTTCCGTCGGCGCCGCCTTCGCTGCTTCGTCGGCGGCTTCCTTCGCCGCTTGCTCGAGCGTCAGCTTCGACTTCACCTTGACCGGAGCACCATCCGACAGCGGCTCGATGCCGCGGATCACCATGACCTCACCCGCGTTGACACCGCTGCGCAGCTCGACCCCACCATCCGGCGTGCGCATGCCGAGCTGCACCACCTTCGCGTGCGCGATGTTCTTGTCGTCGACGATGTAGACCACGTTGCCCTGCTCCGTCGGTGACACCGCGAGCGATGGCACCACGATGCCCTTGCGCGCCGCGCCGATCGGAATGTTGACGACGCAGAACGCGCCGGGTCGCAGCCAGTACTCGTGCTCCGTCGGATCGAGCTGCGCGGTGACCGGCACCATCCGCGTCTGCGGATCGGCCGCACCACCGACGAGCGTCAGCTTCGCCGTGAACGTGCGCTGGCTCCCCTTGACCGTGAACGACGCTTCCATGCCCGCCTTGAGGCGCGGCGCGTCGAGCTCGGTGACCTGGAACCGCAACAGCAACGGATCGCGCTGCAGGATGGTGGCGAGCACGTTGCCGGCCGCCAGGTACTGGCCCTGCTGGACGGTCCGCGTCTGCACCGTGCCGGCGATCGGCGCGCGCACGAAGCTCTCGCGCAGGTTGAGCTCGGCCACCCGCACGGCCTGGCGCGCCTGCTCGACATCGGCCTTCGCGGTATCGACCGCGGTCCGCTTCTGCTCGATCTCCTCGCCGGGCACCAGGCCGGGCGATTGTTCCTGCGCGCCGAGGCGACGCTGCAGGGCCGCCTCCGCGGCGCGCTGCGTGGCCTGCGCCTTGGTGAACGAGGCCTTCGCCTGCGCGACCGCGATCTGGTAGCGCTGGCTCTCGATCACCACGAGCACGTCGCCGGCCTTGACCTCCTGGCCCTCGACGAACGCGACCTTGTCGACGGCACCGGCGACGCGCGCCGTGATCTGGACCTGCTGGAACGCCTCGATCGATCCTGGCGCGTTGACCGTGTACTGGACCTGGCGCTGCTCGAGCGTGGCGACGTCGACGGGATACTCGAGCTTGGTGCCGCCGCGCCCGCCGCGGCCACCACCCTTTTCGCCCTTGTCCCCGCCGCCCTTCGAGCAGGCGACCACGAGCGCGATCAAGATCAGGTATCTCATTTCGCCTCCGTCGGATCGAAGCCCATCGCGAGCCGCAGCGACAGGTAGGCGCGCGCGACATCGAACTCCGAGGTCGCGTGATTGACCTCGGCGACGAAGCGCTGGTCGTTGGCATCGAGGAGCTCGATCGCCTTCGCGAGGCCCTGGCGATACAGGATGGTCGCCTCGTCGGCACCCTTGCGCGCCGAGTCGCGCGCCATCGCCGCCGCCGCGAGCGCCTGTTGCCGGCTGGCGAGCAGAGCGGCCGCCGATCGCACGTCGGCCTCGATCTCGCGGATCAGCGCCTGGGTCTCGAGGTCGGCGATCCTCGCCCGCGCATCGCGCGCCTTGACGTCGGCGCTGCGCGAGCCCGAGTCCCACAGCGTCCAGCGCGCGCTGATGCCGATCACCGCACCGAGGTCGTTACCCGCCGGATCCGCCGAGGCGGTGAGCGAGCCACCGAGCTCGAACGACGGCCGGTAGCGCGCCCGCGCCTCGCGGACGAAGTCGTGCGCGGCGATCGCGAGTTGCTTGTTCGCGGTCAGATCGGCGCGGCGACCGATGCTCGACGCGATCAGCCCGGTCTCGTCGCCGAGCTGCTGCTGCCCCGCCGCGAGCAGCGCCGTCGGTGGGCTGACGCCGTCGACCTTGCTGTTGATCAAGAACTCGAGCGCGACGTACGCGGCGCGCAGGTTGCCCTTGCTCGCGGCGAGGTCGCGCGTCGCGGTGGCGAGGCTGATCTGGGCGCGGGTGACGTCGTTCGAGCTGACCAGCTGCGCCTTCACCTGGGCGTCCGTCGACGCCAGGTTGAGCGCGGCGGTCTCGAGCTTCTTCTGCGCCGCTTGCACGACCTGATCCGCGAGCAACACCTGCATGAACGCGTTGGCGGTGTCGAACGCGAGCCGGCGCCGCGTGTCGATGCGCTGCGCGCGCCGACCCGCCAGCGTGTGCTTCGCCTGATCGCGCAGCGGAAACGCCGACGGGTTGTAGATCGGCTGGCTGAGCGACAGCGTGGTCTGCGCGCCGGTCGTCGGATCGGAGGTCGGCCGGTACGCCGCGTTCGCGGACAGATCGACCACCGGCAGGAACGCCGAGCGCGCACCGATGATGTCGGCCTCCGCGATCGCGACCTCGAGATCGGTGACCGCCGCTCTCTCGTTGCGCGTCAACGCGAGCTGGATCGCCTGATCGATCGTCAGGGTCTCCGCCCGCACCTCGCCTATCGTCGCAACCACGAGGGATGCCACGACCGTGAGCACTCTCATCCCCTCCAGTGTAAGAGGCTCGCCCGGGCGATCGGCAAGCCCGCCGGGCCCGACACATTACGCAAAACTATTGAAGTTACGGCCCGACCAGCTCTTCGAGCGGCTTGCGCAGCACGCGCGGCGCCCGCAGGGTCTGCAGGATCATCGGCAGCGCGATGCCGCCGGTGACCAGCGGGAAGTGGCCGAGCGTCGACTTGATGTAGAGGATGCGCGCGCGCGACGCCGACTTCGGCAGCCCTTCCTGCAGGGACGGAAAGCCATCGAGCACCACGCTGTCCGGCAGCCCGGCGTGCATCTTGTCGGCTTTTGGGCGCGTCGACAGATCGCCGACGTTGATCAGCCGATGATCTTCGTCCGCCTTGATCCACTTCTGGAACTGGTCGATCTCGCCGTAGGCGGCGTCGAGCAGCACCACGGTGTCGAGCTCCTTGTCATCGAGCCAGCCCGCCAGCGTGCGATACGCGCCGGAGTGGCCGACCGCGACGACGCGGCGCTGCGGCATCTCCTGGTCGATCGATTTCTCGACCGTGGCGAGCAGCTCCTGGAGCGACTTCCAGCTCACCGGCTGGCCGGCGCCCGATGGTGCCTCGCAGGCGATGAACATCGCGTTGATCCCGCTCGCCGCGAACTGGGTCGCCAGGTGGTACTGCTCCCAGCTCTGGTCGACGTTCACGTAGAATCCGTGGACGTAGACGATCGCGGTGGCGCGCTTGGCGCGATAGCGCCTCGGCGTCCACACGTGCACCCCACCGTTCTTCGTGCTCAGCCGCCAGTGCTTGCCATCCTCGACCAGGCTCTCCTTGGTCACCGGCGGGCGCGGCTCTTTCCTCACCGAGCTCGAGCTCGGATCGGCGACCGGCTCCTCCTGCATCGGCAGGTTCAGCCGCCGCGGCTTCTGCGGTTCGTCGTCGCGATCGGCGCACGCGGCAATCATCGCCATCACGGCGAGCACCCGGAAGAACATCACCTCCTGGGTATCACATCTGCGCGACCGGGACGCCTGCCTCGTCGGCCGCCATCTGCAGCACCACCGGCAACACCTTGCCGCTCGTCACCAGCTCGATGTGGCCGAGCTTCGACTTCACGTACACCGCGCGACCGCCGCGCCCCTGCCCGACCGCCGGAATCTCGGCGAGCTCGGTGGCTTCCGGCAGCGAGGCGTGGAGCTGATCCGTCCACTCGCGGGTGTCGTCGCCGACGAAGATCAGCTGGCGATCGGTGCGCTCGCGCAGCCAGCTGCGATAGCGATCGATGTGGCCGTACACCGCATCCACCATCACCAGCGAATCGAGCTGCGACTCCGCGAGCCACGGGATGATCGTGCGGTGCGCCGCCGAGTGGCCGACCACGATCACGCGCCCGCTCGGCAGCGGCATCGCGCGATGCGTCGTTCCCAGCAGCTCGGACAGTGACGCCCAGCTCACGTCCTCCTGCGGACTCGACGGTGCCTCGCAGGCGATGAACAGCGCGTCGATGCCGCTCGCCGCGAACTGCGCCGCCAGCCGATGCTCGGTCCACGCCGTGTCGACATCGACGTAGTTGCCGTGGACGTAGACCACGATGTCAGCCGACTCGCTGTAATGGCGAGGCGTCCACAGATGAAGCGGCCCGTGCGCCGTGGTCACGCGGCGATGCAGGCCACCCTCGATCCGGTCCTCCGAGCTTCTTGCACTCGCCATCTGCGGCGTGCGCTCGCTGCTCCTCTGGTCGGATTCGCACGCGGTCAACGCGACAAGCAGTCCGATCAGGCTGGCGATGGCTCGCATACCGACGACCGATTGCGAGCCGCGTGCCGTCACTGCCCGCGCAGCTTGCGACCGATCCAGTGCGCGGGGTGACCGAACAGCCTGTCGAGCCACGCCGTCGGCTCCGGCAGCGCCTCGTGCATCTCGCGAGGGTTGTCCGGATCGAACACGTTCTCGGCGGGGAGCAGCTTCGACATCAGCCAGCCCGGCTTCTCCTCGACGTTGCGATCGTGCATCCGCAACCGGTGCGTCCGCGCGCAGGCGAGCTCGTCGAGCTTCATCACCAGCCCCTCGGTCTCCTCGAGACCTTCGGTCAACCCGCAGTGCTCGCGCAGCAGCGACACCCGCACCTCCTTGATCGAGGCATCCTCGTGCGCCGACTCCCACGCCGCACCGAGCTCGGTGTCGAATCCCATGCTGCGATTCGACAGGTTCGCCGAGCTGATCAGCAGGAACCGATCGTCGACGGCCAGCACCTTCGCGTGGATGAACACCGCCTTGTCGCCCTCGGGGCCACACGCCGCGGTCCAGTAGACGCCGAATCGATGGCCGGTCTCCGCCGCGACCTTGTCGAGCCGCTCGAGCAACCTCGCCTGATAGACGCCGATCGAGATCCGCTCCTTGAAGCCACCGCTCGCCTTCGGCAGGATCACCACGACATCGAGCTTCGGCCCACCGCGGCGCATCCGGCGCTCGATCTCGCCCGCGATCTCGTCGCACGAGAAGTACTGGTTCTCGATGTAGATGAACTTCTCGGCGCTCGCGATCGCGCGCTTGTGCAGCTCGTACAGCTCGCTGACCTTGGTCATCGGCGGGTCGTCGTGCGGCGGCACCGTCCGCGCCAGGCCGATCCGCTCCGCGGTCATCTCGACCGTCGCCTCGACCCCGATGTCGTGGCGTGGGAGCTCGCGCTCCGGCAGCGCCTTGCCGGTGGCGCGGTGCCAGCGGTCGTGAAACCAGCCGCGCAACGTGTCGACGGCATCGCCGGTGACGAACGCCTGGACATCGTGATACGGCGCGTAATCGCCGCTCTTGTCGCAGCGCTTCGGCTGCACCGCCGCGTGATCCCGATCGTCCCAGCGACCTCGACATAGATCGATGCCGCCGACGAACGCGATCGAGCGATCGACGATCAGCATCTTCTGGTGATGCGCCGCACCGAACGGATGCGCGTTGTCGACCTTGTAGTGGATCCGCTTGTGACCACGCAGCGAGAACACGAACCTCTGCAGCGGCTCGCGCTCGAACGTGAAGATCGGCGACGCATCCCACGCGAGGATGTGAACCTCGAGCTCCGGCTTGTCGCGGCACAGCGACGACAACAGGTCGATGAACCTCGTCGGGCGGTCGCACTTCGCCGCGTCGTCGCCCTTGAGCAGCTCGAAGTCGCTGTCGAACTGCCAGCCCGTCATCACGATGCTCTTCTCGGCCTTGCAGCACGCCTCGTACACCGCGACGAAGAACTCGCGCGAATCGATCAGGACGCCCGACCTCGGCGCGGGCATCACCTCGCCCGCCGTGAACCCTGGAATCAACAGCTCCGTCATGCCGCAAGCTCCGCGAACACCGGTAAGTGATCGGACGCGATCCGCGCCGGCTTCGCGGTCCACGTCCCTGCTCTCACCACCTCGAGACCCTTCACCAGGATGTGATCGATGGGGATGACCGGCAGCCTCGCCGGCCACGTCCGCGCGAACCGCGTCGCCGACGTCAGCCCGCAGCACAGCTGCTTGTAGGCACCCGAGAACGGCGTGCAGTTGAAGTCGCCGATCACCACGGTGTGCGCGCCACCGAGCTCGCACGCGATCGCCGCCGTCTGCTTGCCGCGCTCGCGAAACGACGTCGACAGATGCGTGTTCACGATGTCGATCTCGCCGTCGTCGGGCCACGCCAGCCGTGTCACGAGCGCACACCGCGGCTCCGAGCGTTCGCGGCCGGGCAACGCGATGTGCCTGGTCTCGCGCACGGCGATCCGCGACAGCGTTGCGATTCCGTACGCACCGTCGGTCGCGATGCAGGGCTGGAACCTGGCCGTCATGCCGAGGCGGGTCGCCAGCTCGTCGGCCTGATCGACGAGCCCGCTGCGCCGCCGCCCGACGTCGACCTCCTGGATCCCGACGACATCCGGTCCGTACGACGCGATCACGTCACTCACCCGGCCGAGGTCGATGCGGCCATCGCCGCCCAGCCCGTGCCGGATGTTGTACGTCATCACGCGCAGTACGCTCACGGGCGTACTCCGAGCAAGCCGCGCACCACGCGCGACCGAGCGCCAGCGCTCAGCCGCCGAACAGCTTGGACAGCGAGTGCAGGAGGCCGGAATGTTCTGGTTCCGGCTCGCCCGACTTCTTGTGCTCCGGCTTGAAGTGCTTCGCCTGCGCGAGCAACGCCGCCAGCTCGTCGGCATCGAACCACACGCCGTGCTGCGGGCAGCGATCGAGCGCGACGCTACCGAGGTTCACGGTCTGCATCGACTTGCTGCACACCGCGCAGACGCGATCGTTGTCCTTCGGCCGCGGCTGCCACGGCAGGAACACCAGGGTCGAGGTGCGCTCCTGCAGCATGCCGACCAGCGCGTCCTCGTGGATCCACGCGCCGTCGCACGCGGGACAGCGGTCGGTACGTCCCGCGGTGTCGAGGACCTCGCCGCAGCCGGGGCAGTGCAACTCGTTCATCGCCGCTACTGTGCCACAGGTCGGTAGCCGGCAGCCGGCGTGGCCGCGGCCGGGGATTTGCCCCTCGATCGCGTGCAACCGCGGGAGACACTCGCCCGCAACGCGCTGATCCCAGGCGGCGATCCTGTCGACGCGAGGTGACATCGGCGCGTGGCATCGCAGCTGCTGGAGGAGCTGTCATGACCATCCTCACTCTCGACGAGCTCGTCACCGTGTCCGGCGGCGCCGATACCAAGCAACAGGCACAGCTTCGCGACCTCGCGCAGCGCTACTGCCCGCAGACCTACGCGGCCAACAAGAACCGCGCGATCACGCGACCGCTCGCCGAGCGCTGTCTCGACGAGGCCGGCTACGGCTCCTACAAGGGCATGCTCGACAAGTACTTCCCCCCACGCTGAGGTCCGTCATGTTCCCCACCCTCGACGACGCACAGCTGTGCCGCGCCCACGGCGGCATCGACATGAAGCTCACGCAGTACGGCTATCGCAACGATCCGTACATGGACTCGCAGACCGCGAAGGGCAACGGCGCCTATCGCCGCCTCGAGGAGCACGAATCGATCGCGCTCACCGACTCCGCGCTGCGCGCCCTCGGCGTGACCAAGGATCAGGTGCGCCGCACGTCGATGTACGTCGACGTCTTCAACCGCAAGGGCGGCGGCCTGATCACGACGCGCCGGATCGACGACCGCGCCCCGCAGAGCGAGATGCGCGCCGACCTCTACCAGCCGGGCGGCTTCGACCGCAGCCTGCCCGACTACGCCGATGTTCGACTGCGCCGCTAGGCGGCAGCAGCGCCGGCGGTCGTCGCCACGCCACTGCGGATCATGTACTCGAAGGCGCCGAGGCTCGCCTTCGCGCCATCGCCGAGCGCGACCACGATCTGCTTGAAGGGCACCGTGGTGGCGTCGCCGGCCGCGAACACGCCGGGCACCGACGTCTGGCCGCGCGCATCGATCTCGATCTCGCCGCAGCTCGACAGCGCCAGCGTGCCGCGCAACCAGCTCGTCGTCGGCACCAGGCCGATCTGGACGAACACACCGCTGACGGCGAGCCGGTGGCGCGTGCCACTGCGATCATAGACGAGTCCATCGACCGCGCGACCATCACCCGTGATCTCGACCGTCCTGGCATCGAGCTCCACCGCGACGTTGGGCAAGCTGCGCAGCTTTGTCTGCAGCACCGCATCACCGCGCAGCTCGCTGCCGAGCTCGAGCAACGTCACGTGCTCGACCACACCGGCGAGGTCGATCGCGGCCTCGATCCCGGAGTTGCCGCCGCCGATCACGGCGACGCGCTTGCCCTTGAACAGCGGGCCGTCGCAGTGCGGACAGAACGTCACGCCGCGCGTGCGGTACTCCGCCTCGCCGGGCACGCCGAGCTCGCGCCACCGCGCACCCGGTGCGAGGACGATCGCGCGCGCGCGCAGCGTGGCACCGCTCGCCAGCCGGATCGCGTGCAGCCCGTCGCCGGGGATCAATGCCTCGGCACGCTGGAGCGTGATCAGGTCGACGCCCCATGCCTTGACGTGTGCCTCGAGCGCGCCGACCAGCTGCGGCCCCTCGGTGTACGTCACCGAGATCAGGTTCTCGATCGCCAGCGTGTCGCCGACCTGGCCGCCGAACCGCTCCGCGACGAGGCCGGTGCGCAGGCCCTTGCGAGCGGCGTAGATCGCGGCGGACGCGCCCGCCGGTCCACCGCCGACGACGAGCAGATCGTACGGCGGTCGCTCGTCGAGCTCGGCGGCAGCGCGCGCGGCGACGCCGGTATCGAGCTTCGCGAGGATCTCGTCGAGCGTCATCCGCCCTTGACCGAACAGCTTGCCGTTCACGTACACCGTCGGCACCGCCATGATCTGCCGCGCCTCGATCTCGGCGGCATACGCGGCGCCATCGATCATGGTGTGGCGAACGCGCGGATTGAGCGCGGCCATCGCGTCGAACGCCTGCACCACGTCGGGGCAGTTGTGGCAGGACAGCGAGACGTAGGTCTCGACCTCGAGCTCCGGCAGCGCGCGGATCGCTGCGGTCGTCGCCGCGTCGATCTTCGGCGGATAGCCGCTCGCCTGGAGGAGTGCGAGCACCAGCGAGGTGAGCTCGTGGCCGAGCGGCACGCCGGCGAACCGGATGCGCGCCGGCTCGCCGACGCGACCGACCGAGAACGACGGCCGGCGGGCGCCGGTGGCCTCCTCGCGGGTCGAGATCGCCGGCGACAGCGACACCAGGTCCGCGACCAGCGCGCGGATCTCGTCGGCGACCGGCGAGTCGTCGAGCGCGGTGACCAGCTCGATCGGCGCGCTCAGCTTCTCGAGGTGACCGCGGAGCTGTTCCATGATGGCGGGATCGAGCATCGCGTCCTCCTTCAGATCTTCCCGACGAGGTCGAGTGACGGCGCCAGCGTCTTCGCGCCCGGCGTCCACTTCGCGGGGCACACCTCGCCCGGGTGCGTCGCGACGTACTGCGCCGCCTGGATCTTGCGGAGCAGCTCCTTGGCATCGCGGCCGATGCCGTTGTCGTGGATCTCGGCGAGCTTGATCACGCCCTCCGGGTTGACGACGAAGGTGCCGCGCAGCGCGAGGCCCTCGTCCTCGATCATGACGTCGAAGTTGCGCGCTAGCCGGCCGGTCGGATCGGCGAGCATCGGATAGCGGATCTTGCGAATCGTCTCGGAGGCGTCGTGCCACGCCTTGTGCGTGAAGTGCGTGTCGGTCGACACCGAGTAGACCTCGACGCCGAGGTTCTGGAGCGTCGCGTAGACATCGGCGAGATCACCGAGCTCGGTCGGACACACGAACGTGAAGTCGGCCGGGTAGAAGAAGAACACCGACCACTTGCCGCGTACGGTTTCCTCGGAGACATCGATGAACTTGCCCTGGTGAAAGGCCTTGGCCTTGAACGGTTTGATCTGCGTGTTGATGAGCGTCATGGGCCCACCATGCGCGCGCGAGAGTGATTAGTCCAAGCAACCAATTCTCTTGCTTTGATAGGCTGTGACTATCAGAGCGCGCAGCGACCGGCAGGCCACGAGGATCGTCAGCTCAGGGAAGCTTGCCCGCGAAGTCGAGCTGGACGTCGACCACGCTGCCTCGGCGCGGCAGCCGTGCCGCATCGATCCCGAGCTCCTTCCAGTAACCGGCGTGCGGCGAGGCACCGACGACGCGCGCCCCGATCGTCGTCGCACCTTCGCTCCAGCTCAGCGTCGGAAAGCCGGGTTCGACGACCTGGACGATCCAGTCGTTGACCTTCCACAGCCGAGGTGCCTTCGGTGCCGTCTTGACGAGCGCCCGCACGGGCTTGCTGTCGACGAGCCTCGTCAGCGCCGCCTGCGTCTCGGCGAACCGCGCCGGCAGCTTGATCGCGCCACCGGAGCAGGAGACATCGAGGCTGACCTCGACACCTCGCCACGAGAACGTCGCCTTCGCGCGTGTCGTCGAACAGTCCGCGCTCTCGTGGAGATCGCAGGTCAAGCTCAGCTCGCGTAGCGTGGGATCACCGAACAGCCTCTTCAGCTGCGCGTCGCTCTCGAAGCTCTTCGCGCAGGCCGCGGGCTCGCCCGACCCCGGGTAGTCGCCGAGGTGGATCAGCTCCATGCCGCCCATCGACATCCGGTACCGCCGCTTCACCCAGTCCTTGTTCACCGCCGCCATCAAGTCGCCGACGCCGCGCCATGCCTGGCCGCTGAACTGCACGAACCGCTTGCCGCCCTTCTCGACGCTCCACGGTCGATACGATCCGCAGTTGGACTCGGACTCGATGACGAGTGGTTCGGCGCCTTCGACCACCACCTTGAACTTCGGATAATCGTCGGTGTGTGAGCGGCACCGGAGCTTCTGCGTCGCCTCGCGCAGTCCGCCGAGCGAGGCGTACAGATCGTCGATCAGCTTGGCATCGACCGCGGTGCCGGTCGCGGTGACATAGCGCCCGCCCTTCCACTCGATGACGTGGTGCTCCTCGCTGCGCTGCCAGCCGATCCGTTCGTGGTCGATCGAGATCTTGGTCGCGCCGTGCGGCGGCTTCGCCGGATCCGCTCCCGCCGGGAGGGCCAGCGCTGCGAGGACGAACAGGTGGCGAGTCACGGCTCGATCGTCGCCGATCAGCGGCCTAGTCGCCGGGAACTTTTGAACAAGATTTTTCGCAACTCCTGGCGGCGCGGGCGACACGCGCGCCATGTCCGAGCCTGCCAGGGCCGAACCGGCGAAGAAGCTGAAGCCAGAGGCGACGAAGAAGAGCGCCGCTCCGCTGCCGAAACCGGGGTCGCCGGCCAAGCCGGCGCTCGCGAAGCTGCGCCGCGCGCTCGGCGAGCTGATCACGGCGCATCGCCCCGGCTCGACGCACATGGTGCCGCTCTACGCGGCGAACCTCAAAGCCTCACTCGATGCGGCCCCGGCAAGGCAACCGACACCGTCAGATGAAGGCGCTCGGCGTCCAGTACGTCAAGAAGTTCAAGATGAGCACCATCCAGAACCTCCGTTCGGTGATCGAGCTCGAAGTCTTGCGCAAGCCCGATGGATGAAGCCGTGAGCAATACGTACTCAGTCACTTACGCACAGACTCCGATCACTCAGAGTGGCCATCGCATCGTCGGTGTGAAGCACATCAGGGGTGAGACCATCACGGAATAGCTCGACAGCCTGATGAAGCACTACGAGCTCGATCACCTGACCGGAAAACGCATTCAGACCAAGGTGGATGCGCACAACAAGCTCATCGAGACGCACGGAAAAGGTCTCGTGACCCGCGATACGGTCGTTGAATACAACTACGACATCGAGCTCACCGTTGAACCCATTCCCTCGAGGAAGCCATGATTCGGTTTGCAACCATTGGTGACACGAACATCACCGTTCCCCTCGAAAGCGAGCTTTCTGCTGGCGGTAGCGTAGCCGCTCTCGACGACGCCTCGATCATCTTGGTCGGCGCCTCGTCTCTGATCGAAGCAACCGAGCTCCTCGAGCAACTCTCGCCAGACCAACGCGCACGTAGCGTTCTCGTGGGCATTCGAGGTTCGCTCGAGATGCAGATCGTTCCGAGGCCCGGTTCACTCGCGGCACTGCTCGAACGCTTCCAGATCGCTGGAGCCCTTTTCGACGTGGGCACACCGTTTGGCTTCGCCGGACGAAAGGACTCCGTCGGGCCCATGGAGGTCATCTATCTCAAGCGGTTCCAGAGCCCGACCTATGGGGAGTGGCACGGACTCGACCGCTATGCCAACCGTTCCGCATTTCTTCTGCGACTGGCGACGGTGCTTTGACGAGCTTGATGGAATCGTTCTAGCGGGAGGAAGTGATGACGCCTGCCGATGAGGAATGGTTCACGAGATCATTGGTCGCAAGCTCGATACCAGCGAGTGCGCGACGTTCGAGACCGTGGAGAGCATCTCCGGCGCTGTCGTCTCCATCGCTAGATCGCTCGCTGCAAAGTATCGGGTGTTAGCCGGCAAGTACCTTAAGG
>JAEYYY010000718.1 GCA_023430775.1 Pseudomonadota bacterium | reverse complement strand
GAGATGGATCGCTGGCTACCGTCGCTCGCGCCGTGCGCGAAGTGGTACGGCGACGATCCGCAGGTCGCCGTCGGGCTGCGCGTGGCGGCGAGCGGCGCGGTGATCACCGCCGCGGCGGGCACCGACGCGCTCGATCGCTGCGTCGCCGGCGTGCTGCGCACCAAGCGGTTGCCGGCGGGCGCCGAGCGGTTGTTCCGCATCAACTTCTCGTTCACCGATCCCGAGCTGCCGACGCTGACGCCGGATGTCGAGGCGGTGATCGGTCAACCCGAGGGCTTCTCGACGGAGCTCGAGGAGCGAGCGAAGGCAGCGCGCGATTGCCTGCCGAACATCGAGGGTGATCTGCCGAGCTTCGCGAGCTGGCGCGCGACGGCCGGGAGCAAGCTCGTCGAGCTCGGTGGCTGGGCGCGCGATCCGAAGGCGACGCAAGAGGGAGTCGACGTGATGCCGAACGCCCAGGCGGCGACGGCGCTGGCCTGCGTGCAGAACCGGATCGGGACCCGCGTGACGCTGCCCTCCGAAGCGGAGAGCGACGCGATCGGTGTGGTGCGGTTCAGCCTGTCGCTGCCGGCGACGGCGACCCAGGATCGCCCGCAGCCGACGACGATGATCGGTTACGAGCTCGATGTCATCGCCGAGATCGATGGCAAGCCGGCGACCACGAAGCTGCGCGTCGAGCCGGGCCGGGTGCCGGATCTGCGGATGCGCGTGGCGCCGGTGATCGCGAAGCCGGGCGACACGATCACGGCGCAGCTGATCCGCGGCCCCGAGTTCACCGGCAAGCTACCGGAGGAGCTGCGCATCGACTGCCTGAAGTGGAACAAGGACAAGCTCGCGATCGACGACGAGAACAAGGTCTCGATCGCGATCGATCCGAGCGTCGAGGGCTGGTGCGAGGTGACGGGCGGCGGCGTCCGCTCTCTCGTCTACGTGCGGCCGCAAGGCGAGCTCGCCGTGACGGTGACGCCGAAGCAGAAGACGTACAGGCCGGGTCAGCGCGCCGAGCTGGTGATCAACACGCAGCTCGGTGGTCGCGGTGGCAAGGCGGCGGTCGGCTTGTTCGGCGTCGACGAGAGCCTCGGCCAGCTGGTGCCGCTGCCGGGGCCCGATAGCATGGGCCGGCTGCGTCCGAAGGTGGAGACCAGCTCGCCGGCGTTCGGCATGCTCGACGGGCAAGCGCTCGCGCTCGGTCGGATCCGTGGTGCCAACGCCGCGGCGGCAACGGTGCTGCGGGTGACGGCGATCCCGCCGCCGCCCGCGCTCGACGCCGTGGTCAACGCGCGCGCCCGCAGCAAGTTCGATCCGCTCGAGGAGCTGACCGATCACTTCTACATGGTGCTCGCCGAGCTCCACACCCAGGCGCGCCAGTGGGAAGCCAAGGCGCCGGCGACCGAGAAGATGCGACCGGCGACGATGGCGCAGCTGTGGAACCAGGCGCTCGATGCGTGCGCGGCGCGCGGCGAGCCGATCGTCGACGCGTTTGGCCGGCGGCTCACGCTGTCGCGGCTGCCCGCGGATCTGCTGTCGTTGACCGATCCGCGCGCGGTGATCGTGGTGGGCACGCGGTTGCCCGAGGACGTCGAGAACTGGGCCCTGTGGGTCGAGAAGGAGAAGCCGTGATGACGCGCATGAAAGTGTTTCCGATCCTGCTTCTCGCGTTCGCGTGCAAGGGTCGCGACAAGAAGGGCGGCGATGCCGAGCCGGCGATGGTCTCGTTGCAGGCGGAGAGGGCTGCGAGTCGCCCGGCTGTGGACCCTGCCGTCAACGCTCCCGAGGAAGAGGACCGGGAGGACGACCTGGCGAGAGGTGGCGCGGGGCTGGCGCTCGACGAAGGCAAGATGGGCAAGAAGGACAGCGCCGAGGGCCAGTACAAGATGAAGAAGACCGCGGACGACCCGAACCTGCCGCCGGCGCAGAACCGCCGGGCGCCGGGCGGGAAGAACGAGGAGAAGGAAGCCGAGGCGGTGACCCGCGCGTGGTTTCCGGAGACGTTCCTGTTCGAGCCGCTGGTGGTCACCGACGACAAGGGCGAAGCGACGGTGCCGGTGCACGTGCCGGATCGCTTGACCACCTGGCGAGTGCTCGCCCTCGCGCACTCGCGGACCGGTGCGCAGGCAGGCGCGACGACGAGCTTCCTCGGCACGCTGCCGAGCTACGTCGATCCGGTGGTGCCGCCGTTCTTGATCGCGGGTGATCAGATCCGGTTGCCGGTGCAGATGATCAACACCACCGAGACGGCGATCGCGAGCAACCTGACCTATCAGATCGAAGGTGCGAAGCTGGCTGGCGCTGGCGGTGCAAGGACGATCCCCGCACAAGGCAGCCTCGTCGACTACGCGACGCTGACCGCCGACAAGGCCGGCACGATCAAGCTGCGCGTCGGCCTCGGTGCCACCGACGCGGTCGCGCGCACGATCGATGTCATCCCGGCCGGCAAGCCGGTAACGGTGACGCGCGCGGGCACGCTGGCGGCACCGCGCGAGCTCGCGATCGAGGGACCGACCGGCAGCGATCCGGCGACCGATCGCGTGCGGCTGATGGTGTTCCCCGGCGCGCTCGCCCTGTTGCGCTCCGAGCTGGCGGTCAGCACCGCACGCTCGGGTGTCGCCGAGGATAGCTACGCTCTGTTGCTCGCCGGCCGCGCGACCAACCTGCTCGCGCAGCTCGGCGACAAGGCGGATCCGCAGGCGATCCGCGAGCTGTCGCTGATCACCGCGCAGCGCGCGATCCGCCATGGCCGCACGCTCGATCACACGCGCGCGACGCTGCTCGCCGAAGCATCGCTCGCACACCTCGACAACCCGGTGCTCTCGCGGCTCGGCGAGCGCGCGGTCGAGTACCTCGCATCGCATCAGCGCCCCGACGGCACGTTCTCCGGTGCGACCGGCTGGACGCTGCAGCGCGTGCTGGTGGCCACCGCCGACGGCACCCGCGCCGCGAGCGCGAACCTGTCGACGGCGCAGGCGCGGCAGCGCGCGCAGGGCGTGCAGGCGAAGGCCGGCTCCGCGTTCGCGCGGCACTTCGAGCAGGTCACCGACGCGTACACCGCGGCGGCGATCGTCGCCTCGGGTGCGGTGAAGGGCGAGCTCGCCGACAGGTATCGCAAGCGCATCCTCGACGGCATCAAGGCCTCCGAGGACGGCGCGAAGTACCTCGAGGTGCCGGACAAGGTCGTCCGTGCGGACGGCACCACGCCGTCGCGGGTCGAGGCGACGGCCCTCGCGGTGCTCGCGCTGAGTGGCGTCCCGAGCACGGCTGGCGGCCCGCCGATCGACGCACTGCTCGCGGATCTCGGCACCACGCTGCTCGGTTCCTACGTCCCCGCGTACGGCTGGGGCGATGGCGTCGCGAACCTCGCATGCATGCGCGCCATCCTCGAGCTGTTCAAGACGCCGCTGCCGCAGTCGCTGAAGATCACGCTCGCGATGGACGGCAACCCGATCGCGAGCGGTCAGTTCGACAGCGCGCAGCTCAAGGACGTGCTGGTGCTCGACGGTGCAGCAGGCGG
>JAEYYY010000689.1 GCA_023430775.1 Pseudomonadota bacterium | reverse complement strand
CGGTTACTTCGTGACGATCGATCAGGCGTGGCGCCGGCATCGGCTCGCGCGGCAGTTCGAGCGCGCGGGGCGCAACGCGCTGTTCGTCGTCCCTGGGGCTCCGTCGGCACATGTCGATCCGATCGACTGGCCGTCGCTGGACGAGCTGATCGCGAACGTGCCCCGCGCGCCCGCCGGCCGCGTGATCGTCGTCGCGCAC
Organism: Pseudomonadota bacterium; assembly: GCA_023430775.1. Taxonomy (GTDB): domain Bacteria; phylum Myxococcota_A; class Polyangia; order Haliangiales; family Haliangiaceae; genus JABFXX01. The sequence continues at coordinate 6,465 of JAEYYY010000689.1, read as the reverse complement.
TCCGGCGCGATCCGCACCATCAGATCGTGGTTCGCGAGCGAGCGGCTGTCTGCCGTCGTGCTGCTCGACGCGATGTATGGCCCGTTGCCCGAGGTGGTGCCGTGGCTCGCGGCCGACGCCAGCCATCGCCTGATCGACGTCAGCGAGATGACCCGGCCGTGGGCCGACGAGCTGCATCGCGAGCTGCCGGACACGATCACGCTCGATGCGATTCCGGATCCGACGGACGACCTGCGCGCTGCGCGGATCTTGCACCTGCGCACGCAGATCGGTCATCACGAGCTGGTCACCGAAGGGAAGGTGATTCCGCGGCTGTTGCAGCTGTTGTGAGGTGACCGGCGCGCCGATCGGCGGTATCGATCGAGCGTCTTGCGACTCGACCAGGTTTACGCGGGCTGGCTGCGAGTCAGGGCGCGGTTCAGTCTCACCGAGCGCCAGCGACTGTTCGGCCTGACGATCCTGATCGGTGGCGTGTGCGGCCTGGTCGCGGTCGCGTTTCACCTCGCGATCGAGTGGGTCGCGAGCTGGACGATCGAACCGGCGTTTCGCGCCGACTCGTGGATGGTGTGGGTGATCGCGGTGCCCGCCGCCGGGGCCCTGGTCGCGGGGATCGCGATGCACTACGCACCGAACGCGCGCGGCTCGGGCATTCCGCAGGTCAAGCACGCGTACGCGACCAGCTCGCGGCGGATCCGGGTCCGCGACTCGTTCGGCAAGTTCGCGATCAGCTCGCTCCAGGTCGGCACCGGCAGCTCGCTCGGTCGCGAGGGTCCGACGGTGCAGATCTGCGCGGGCGTCGCGAAGGCGCTCGGCCGGTTGATCGGCGTGTCGACGCACAACCTCCGCTTGCTGCTTCCCGTCGGTGCTGCCGCGGGCATCGCCGCCGCGTTCAACGCGCCGATCGCCGCGGTCACGTTCACGATCGAGGAGGTCGTCGGCAATCTCGATCAGACGCTGTTGTCGGGTGCGATCGTCGCCGCGGCGCTGGCCGCCGTCGTCGAGCGCAGCATCCTCGGCGACAATCCGGTGTTCTCGATCCCGCAGGGCTACGGGCTCGGCCACGCGGAGTCGCTGATCGTGTACGCCGCGCTCGGCATCGCCGCGGCGTTGATCTCGGTGGCGTTCAGCGAATCGATGCTGTGGCTGCGCGAGCGGCTGCGCCGGCCCGGCGCCCTGCCGCTGTGGAGCCGGCCGATGATCGGCGGCCTGGTCACCGGTGCGATCGCGGTGCTGGTGATGCAGCTGATGGGCAGCGAGGGCATCACCGGTGGTGGGTACACGACGCTGGTCGACGCGCTGTCCGGCAACATCGGCGTCGACGTGCTGCTCGCGCTCGGCGCCTGCAAGCTGGTGGCGACGGCGATGGCGTACTCGTCGGGCGGTGCCGGCGGCATCTTCGCACCCACCCTGTTCATCGGCGCCATGCTCGGTGGCGCGTTCGGCGCGCTCGATGTCGAGCTGTTCGGTCACGGCCACTCGGAGGTCGGTGCGTTCGCGCTCGTCGGGATGGGCGCCGTGTTCGCCGGCACGGTGCGCGCGCCGATCACCTCGGTGCTGATCATCATCGAGATGACCGGCGGCTACGGGCTGACGCTGCCGCTCATGATCTCGAACATGATGGCGTACGGCCTCGCGCGCCACCTGCGGCCGGCCCCGATCTACGAGGCGCTGCTCGCCCAGGATGGCATCCATCTCCACACGACCAAGAAGCCGGCCGAGGATCACCTGACGATCGCGAGCATTCCGCTGCTGACCGAGCACGCCGCGTTGACGCGCCAGCAATCGGGGCGCGAGCTTCTCGAGGTGGTCGCGTCGGCCGGCCGGCAAGACGTGTTCGTCGTCCTCGATGGCGATCGCCGGTTGATCGGCACCATCACGCTGGAGGATCTGACCGCGCTCGCCGGCGAGCCCGATCTCGGTGGCCTGGTCTACGCGGCGGATCTGATGCACGCGCCGAACAGCCTGCGTCCGAACGACACCGCGACGCGCGCGCTCGAGGTCATGGCCTCGCTCGGTGTTCGCCAGCTGCCGGTCACCGATGCTGACGACCACGTGCTCGGCCTGATCGACGAGGCCGCGATCGCGCGCGCGTATCTGCGCGCCCGCGCGGTGCAGGCCGATCCGAACGCGTCGGGCATCCGGCCGATGTGAGCCAGGCGCGCGCGTTGCAGTCGCGCGAACCATGCGCTTCCTCCTGCTCGTGCTCGGCTTCGCGCTCGGCGTTGCATCCACGCTCGTCTATGCGACGTTTGCGAGTCCCTCGCAGCCGGTCGCGCCCGTGACCGCACCGCTCGAGCAGGATCCGCAGCTCTCGGTCACGCTCGGGGAGCCGCTGGTGGCCGAGATCATCAAGCGTTCGATCGCCGAGGCGCCGGGCGTCGGCGCACGACCCGAGCTGCGCGTCGCGCTGCGCGATGACGTCATCGTCGTCGATGCCAGCGTCGACGTGCTCGGCCAGCGCGCGAGCGGGACGGCCACGCTGCGCCCGACCGTCAAGGACGGCAAGCTGCGGGTCGACGTCGTCGATACCAACCTCGGAGCGCTCCAGTTGCCGCCGCTCGAGGGCCTGCTCGAGAAGCAGATCAACAGCCGCATCGCGTCGCTGCTCGCCGGCATGCCGGTGACGTTCACGGGTGCGCGGATCGATTCCGCGACGGGACTCGCGGGCGCCGGGCGGACGCGCGGCTTGACCGTGACCTGCCGGGGCGATGTCGATTCGCTCGCGGTCGGGCTTCGCTAGTCGCGCGGGTCGCACGCGTCGAGCCGGCGCTCGACCACGAGCAGGTAGTCGAACGCAACCTCCTGCTGGTGGGCACGCAGCCCGATCTGCCGCGTCCCGATCACTCCGGTGGCGGTGAGCATCCGCGTCCCGGTGATTCCATTCTCGAGCCTGCCGGTGACGGTCGCCCCGGCGCCGCGCAGATCGAGCGCGATCTGGGTGATCGCGTCGGGCCCCATGTTGACGTCGGGCGACAGCAGCGCCTGACCACCGCCGTTGGTGACGTGCAGGCCAGCCGTCGTCGGCACGTTCAGATCCAGCGTGTTGGTGAGCTCCGCGAGGATGCTGTTCGTGGGCTGACCGGGCGTGGCGAAGACATCGGATCCGAACCACACACCATGGGTCGAGAAGTCGGAGGCCGCCCCGAGCTCCCGCACGCGCGCGCCGACGATGATCAGCGGATTCGCGCGCGGGATGGCATCGACGGTGAGGTAGCCGTCGTCCACCATCCCGTTCTGGTGGATCGAGTCGGCGACCTGCACCCAGTTGCCCCGGCTGGCGGGATCGACGGTGAGCGGCGACGTGAACGGATCGAAGCGAACGATGCAATCGATCAGCGAGCTGTCGTCGCAGGCAACGCCGAGGCCATCGCCATCGCCGTTGTCGTCCTGGCTGGTGTTCTCGACGTGCGGACAGTTGTCGCAGACGTCTCCGACCCCGTCGCGGTCCTCGTCGTGCTGGTCGGCATTGGCGATGTCGGGGCAGTTGTCGTCTGGATCGAGCACGTCATCGTTATCGCGATCGCCGGGCGGCGGCGCGTCGGGCTCGACCAGCGGGAACACCAGCTGGCAGCCGCCGAGCAGCCACAGCCAGGTTGCCGCGAGGATCCTCATCAGACGACCATCCTAGCAGCTGTCGTCGCGAGGCTGGTCATGGCACTGTTCGGGGCTCGATGCGGTGGTGTTGCATCCTGCTGATGACCGCGTGCTCGTTGCGCGAGCCGCCATCACCCGTGATGCCCGCCGCACCGCTCCCCGCGGACCCGCCGATCAAGCTCGACACCATGGACAAGGAGTGTGACGGACTCCTCGCGGCCCTCGCGACGTTCAAGGACTGCCCGCACCACGAGCCGGAGGATGTCGAGAGCGTCGAGGCCTGGATCGAGGCGGCGAAGCGCAACCTCGAGGCCGGCAAGAAGGCGAATCCCGAGCCGAACGCGCAGCAGGCGATCGCCGGCGCGTGCCATCGCGCGGCCGTGTCGGTCAAGGCGGCCACCGAGCGCTGCCTCGCGGGTCCACGCCCCAAGGACTGAGATGCGGCACGCGCTGCTCGTGCTCGGCTTGCTCGTCGGCGCGCCCGCCGCGGCCGCGATCCATGCGGTCGGCCAACCGGCGACCGAGCTCGACGTCGCGATCGACGCCGCCGGCAAGCCGTTCAAGCTGGCGGCGTTGCGCGGCCGCTGGATCGTGCTGTCGGTCGGCGCCGCGTGGTGCGGTCCGTGCAAGGACGAGCTGCCGGTGTGGAACAAGCTCGCCGGCGAGCTGCGCGGCAAGGTCACGTTCATCTCCCTCGCGCTCGACGACGACATCGTCGACGGCAAGGCGTTTCACCAGAAGCTCGGCGTGCCGAACCTGGTGCGCGCTTATCTGCCGGAGGACAGGTCCCAGGTCGCGGACCGCTACGGCGCGCAGCAGATGCCGGCGACGTTCGTGATCGATCCGCGCGGCGTCATTCGCCACGTCCAGCTCGGGTTCGACAACCGGCAGGCGCAGCGCGAGTACCAGCGCCTGCGCACCGCGCTCGACCGGCTGTTGCCGAAGCCGAAGCCGAAGCCGGGCACGCCGCCGCCAGCGCCGTCGCCCTCGGTATCGGCGGTGCCAGCGCTCGTGCTCCCCGATCAGCCGCACGCCATGCTGTGGGCCGACCACTGGCCGACGCTCCCGTTCTGAGCTCGGCGTCGTTCGTAGATCAATCGCATGCGGTTTGCAGCGGACCGTCAGCGTGCGGTTTTCGTTGCTCGGCTTGCTGATCGCGACGACCACCGCCGTCGCACAGCCGCCGCGCGCGCAACGGATCTCGCTCGACGACGCGCTACGGACGGCTGCGAAGGTCTCCTATGCCCTCGCTGCCGCGAGCGCGGGCGTCGATGCCGCGCGCGCGAACGTCACGGCCGCGCGATCCGGCTACTTCCCACAGGTCACCGTCACTGCCTCCTACCTCAACACGATCGAGTCCGAGTACGACGCGCTGTTCGCGAGCTCGAACACCTCGAACATGCTGGGCACGGGATTCGAGGCGCTGCCGTTCGGCCAGGCCCACACGTGGCGCGCCGGGATCGACGCCCAGCAGCTGATCTGGGATGGCGGCAAGACCGGCGCCGGCATCGCGGGTGCCAAGGCGAACCTGCGGATCATCGAGCTCGACGAGCGCAGCCGGCGCGCCGTGGTGGTGCTCGCGGTCGCCGACGCCTACGCCAGCGCGGTGCTCGCCGACAAGCTGGTCGGCATCGGCGAGTCGAGCCTGCAGCTCGCCGAGAAGACGCTCGAGCAGGCGAAGCTCGGCTTCGATCAGGGCAGCACCGCCGAGTTCGACGTCGTGCGGGCCGAGGTGACGCGCGATACCCAGCGCACCGCGGTGCTACGTGCGCGAGCCGCGCGCGACCTCGCGACCTTGCGGATCAAGCGTCTGCTGCAGCTGCCGCTCGATCGCCCGATCGAGCTGACCACCGATCTGGCCGGTGACGTCGCGCCGCTCGCGGCCGGGGTCGCCGGCGTCGCCGCGCAGAAGGAGGCGTTCTCGGTTGCCCGTGCGCGAGAGACCGTCGCGGCGCGCGCGGCCGAGGTGAAGAGCGCGTCGTCGAGCTGGCATCCGCAGGTGTCGGCGTTCACCAGCTATGGCCTCGTCGACTATCCGAGGACGCTGCGTCCCGACGACGAGTGGCGCACCAACTGGACCGCCGGCGTCAACGTCACGCTGCCGCTGTTCACCGGCTTCCGCCGCAAGGCGACGATCGATGCGGCGAAGGCGAACCGGCGCGCCTCCGAGGCCCAGCTCGCCGACGCGAGTGCGCAGGCCGAGCTCGACCTGCGGACCGCGAAGACCAACGTCGACGTCGCCGTCGCCACGCTGCAGAGCAACGCGCGCAGCGTCGACCTCGCGCGCCGCGCCTATCAGATCGCCGAGGTCCGCTACCAGCAGGGCGTGTCGACGTACCTCGAGCTCACCGATGCGCGGATCGCGCTCGATCGCGCGCTCGGTGATCAGGCATCCGCCGCGAAGGATCTGCAGGTCGCGCGCGTTCGCCTCGCGCTGTTTCCCGCGCTGCCGCCGACCCAAGGAACGCCATGACCAAGCTCGCCCTCGCCATCGTCCTGTGTGCGGCCTGCTCCAAGGAGGCGCCGGAGGAGGCGGCCGCTCAGGCACCACCACCCGCGCGCCTCGACAAGGAAGAGGTCGCCACGGTGACCCGCGCGACCATCGAGAGCGGGCCGCTGATCTCCGGCACGCTCGAGCCGGCGAACACCGCGAACATGATCGCGAGGCTCGGTGGCTCGATCCGCGAGGTCGGTCCAGAGCTCGGACAGCGCGTCACCAAGGGCATGGTGCTCGCGAGGATCGATCCGGGCTCGCTCGGCGCGGCCGCCGCGTCGGGCAAGGCCCAGGTCGCATCCGCGAAGGCGGCACTCGACGTCGCGCGCCGCGAGGTCGAGCGCACGCGCGCGCTCGTCGAGGCCGGCGCCTTACCG
>JAEYYY010000642.1 GCA_023430775.1 Pseudomonadota bacterium | reverse complement strand
GAATGCCGAGCCGCGACCGCGGCCTTCACTGTGGACCGAGATGGTGCCGCGATGGCGCTCGACCAGGTTGCGGACGATCGCGAGGCCGAGGCCGAGGCCACCGCGGAGCACGTCGCGCGCGCGGTCGGCCTGGACGAACGGTTCGAAGATGCGCTGCAGCTGATCTCTGCCGATGCCTTCGCCGTTGTCGCTGACGACGACGCGGACCTTGTTGCTGTCGCGGCTGACCTGGACGGCGATCCGGCCGCCGGGCGGCGTGAACTTGGCCGCGTTGGTCAACAGGTTTCCGAACACCTGCGCGAGCCGGATCGGATCGCCTTGCAGCATGACATCGAGCGCGTCGCCGACATCGAGCTGATGGCGGTGGCGCGTGATCAGCGGCGTCGCGATCTCGACGGCGCGCTGGAGCACGGAGGCGAGCGAGACCGGCTCGTCGCGCAGCTCGACGTGGCCGCGGGTGACGCGCGAGATGTCGAGCAGATCGTCGACGATGCGCACCATGTGCTGCGTGTGGCGTTCGATGACGTCGCGCTCGCGGCTGACCGACGGATTGAGCTTGAGCAGCTCGACCGCGGTGACGACCGGCGCGAGCGGATTGCGCAGCTCGTGGCCGAGCATCGCCAGGAAGTCATCCTTGCGGCGCGCGACCTCGAGCACGTTGGCCGTCTCGATGATCGTGCCGATCAGGTTCGCGGCGGTGCGGATCAGGACGCGATCGGTCTCGACATCGAGCGCCGAGCGCCGGCCTGCCAGCAAGCGACCTCGCCGCGCGCCCATCGGCACCTCGGCTTCGATGCAGGACAGCTTCGCTCCGCCGACGAACACCGACGCGTGGGCACCGTCATCCTCGCTCGCAGAGATGCTGCGGATCTCCTGCAGCTGGTCGGGCGTGGCCGGTACGCGATCGATCGACGCGCGCTCCTGCGGCACCGAGCCCGGCAACACGAAGTAGACGAGGTCGCAATCGAGTGCGGTGGGCAAGGCTTCCGCCAGGACGTCGAGTGCTTCCTCGGGCGTTCGCCCGACACACATCGACGGCAACGCTGTCAGTGCTGCGAGATCGCGGACACAGCGGCGAAGGCGGTCCTGCCCGTCGTCCATCAGTTGGCGCGCCGATTCTTGATCTCGGCGAGCATCTGCTCGGCCGGGGTGTAGAACGGGTTCTCGTGGAGCACGCCGTTCATCACCGTCAGCGGGTGAGCGCGCAACAGATCCATCAGCAGCGCGCCGCTGAGCTTCTTGACGTTGTAGACGCAGACCGTGGGCGTGCGACCGCGGTTGAGCACCTCGTTGACGCTCGCCTCGTAGGCGACGAGTTGCTCGATGCCCGGCGGCGAGGAAGTGACCCAACCCATCTGACCGACCAGGCGCATCGGCGGCTGACCGGTGGCGGCGTGATCGCGGATCTGATCCTCGAGCGCGGCCATCATTCGATCCTGATCGAACGAGCCACCCTTGAGGTGCGCCTCGTGCCACGTGGTGACATCGACGAGCTCCGGCGCCGAGGTTCCCGCACGCAACCGACCTTCGTGGCGATCGCGATGATCCGGGTTGACGATGTAGACGGCCTTCTCTCGACGTTTCAGGCCTTCCCAGAAGAACGGATCGATGATCGCCTGTTCCTCTTCTTCACTCGTGACGAAGGCACAGGCATGAAAGTGATTACGCATCTGCGCGTGAGCGAGCGAGCTAGCCAACGACATGCAGTCACACTAGCTGTGTCGATGATCGGTTCGCTACGCGAAATCGCGACGCCTCACGCTCGCGACGCGTTTCGTGCGGGCTCGTCACAGCGGGCGAAAACGCTCATCGGTCGCGCCGCCGGTTGGAGATAGGAATTCACGTCGACACGGCATGCATCGCGTGCGGCTCCCACGCGCTGCCCGCATACGGCAGCTCGAACCAGAACGTGCTGCCATCTCCGACCGTCGACGCGACGCCGACGGTGCCGCCGTGGCGCTCCGCGAGCTTGCGCACGGTCGGCAAGCCGAGCCCGAGGCCGGGTTGCGTGCTGGTGGTCGCGACCCGGAAGTACGGTTCGAACAGCCGCGGAATCAGGTCCTGCGGGATCCCGGGGCCGCTGTCGCGAACCTCGACCCGGATCGCGGCGCCACGCTCGGTCGCGCGGATCGCGATCCAGCGCCGGCCGTCGGCTCGCATGTACTTCATCGCGTTGCGGACCAGGTTGCCGACCAGGCTCGCGAGGACACCCGGGCTACAGCCGACCAGCACCTTCGGAAGGCATTCGACCTCGAGCTCGATCCCCGAGCGCTCGAGCTCCGGCGCGAGACCATCGGCGATGTCGCGGATCACCTCGTCGAGGTTCGCGCGTGCGCCGGGCTCGGGATGGGCACCGGCGCGCGCGAACTCGAGGAGCCCGTCGATGATCGCCGAGGTCCGCGTCAGGCTGCGCTGGAGCCGCGCGAGTACGGCCTTCGCTGCTTCCGATCGACACTCGTCCTCGAGCATCTCGCTCGCCAGCGACGCCGTCGACAGCGGGCTGCGGATGTCGTGGGCGACGCGACCCGCGAACTGCTCCATCTCGTTGGCCTTGGATTCCTGATCGCGCGCGTACTCACCGACCACCGCGAGCCGCCTCGCGCTTTGCCGACGCAGCAGCAGGATGCCTCCCGCGGCGACGATCGAGGTCACCGCGATCAACCCGTACGACAACCAGATCACGCGGCCGCGGGTGTCCTTCAACTGCACCGCGAGCTCGCGACCCTGACGAGCACCGTGCTCGATCTGGTGCATCGCGCGATCGCCGAGCCGGCTCGCGGCGGGAAGCAGCTCCTCCTGGAACACGGTCCGCGCGGCCGCAGGATCGTGGTGGACCACCGAGCGCGTGTGCTCGACGACGCGATGGAACTCGTGCCACGCGGTCGTCACCTCCGCCGGCAGCGTCGAGGCCGCGAGGTCGTCGCGCACTTCCAGCTCGAGCTTCGAGAGCCGCACGTCGAGGGTCGAACGCTCGCGCGGATCGTCGACGAGGTGGACCAGCTCGGACAGCGAGACCTGGATCTCGAGCGTGACATCGCGCAGCGAGGCGATGCTCTCGATGCTCGGCATGGTGCGCTCGGTCAGATCGTCCGACAGCTCGGCGACGTGGCTCGACATGCGCTGCGCCGCGATCGTCGCGGTCAGGAGACTGCCGACGAGCAGTGCGAAGACGACGAGCAACAAGCGTTCGGACGGATTCCGTCCCGGCGGAATCGAGGTCATTCGCGTGTATGGGATCCCGCCGACGGCCGTGCAACCGGTGTTGCTTTACATCTGCTTCTCGTCATCCCACTCGCGCGACAGGTTGACCGCCGCGAACAGCAGGAACGCACCGAGGAGCAGGAATGCGAACGTGCCTGCCGTCCCTCCCGTACCGAGCATGAAACCGATCGACGCCACGAGTGGCAGCATGATGAGACAGAGAACGGCAGCCATGCTGCGCGACGAGTGCGACCAGCGTGCCCGTGCTTTGTGGGTGAAATGGTTGAGGATCGCCGTCGACTCGTTGTCGAATCGACGACCGCGTGCTCGACATGAGACCGCCACGAGTTGTCCCGTCAGCTGTCTCGCTTGCGCGCGATCGCGGCGAGCGCACGCGCACATCGAGACACGATCGCACTCCGGGAGTTCTCAAGTGCATGCGATCAAGGGGCCGTGCGATGGCGCACGTCTCGCATACGCTCGGCACGATCTGCGATGAAACGAACGACAGCCTCGATCGCGCCGATGTCCAAGGCCGCCAGCTCGGCGCGCCGGCTATCGCTGCGCTCGACGGAGGAGCTGCTCCGCCGGCTGGTCGATCGGGTAGCGAGCGCCCCTGATCGCGTCGCCGAGATCCTCGCGGATCACCGCGAGCCTGCGATCGCCTTCACGGCGGACCGCAAGATGATCGCCGCGAACCAGGCCGCCGAGCTGCTGTTCGGCTACGGCCGCGACGAGCTCGTCGGCCAGCTGACGGACGTGCTGATCCCGGTCCGGTTGCGCCAGCCCGACGCCCCGGCGATGAAGCCGCTCGACACGCTCGCGACGATCGAGCTCCCGGGACTCCGCCGCGACGGTTCCGAGCCGTCGCTGTCGTGGACGTTCGCCGCCACGCTGACGACACCCGAGCCGATCTTCCTGATGGTCCTGCGCGACCGCGCCGAGATCGACGACGCGCTCGAAGCGCTCTACGCGAGCGAGCAGCGCTTCCGGTTCCTCGTCGAGGGCGTGCGCGATCACGCGATCATCCTGCTCGATGCCAACGGTCGGATCACGACCTGGAACGACGCGGCGGAGCGGATCAAGGGCTGGTCGGCCGACGAGATCCTCGGGCAGCCCTACGAGACGTTCTTTCCAGCGGAGGATCGCGCGGCCGGGCTTCCCGCCGACAACCTCGCCGCTGCGGTGCGCGAGGGCGAGCATCACGTCACCGGCTGGCGCGTGCGCAAGGACGGAACGCGATTCTTCGCCGAGGCGTCGATCTGGCCGCTCTACACGCACGACGGCACGCTCCAGGGCTATGCGAAGCTCACGCACGACCTGACGGCGGCGCGGCTCGCCGAGGAGATGCAGCACAAGCTCGAGATCGAACGCGCGGCGCGCGAGGCTTCCGAAGCCGGCCGCGATCGGCTCGCGCGACTTCATCGCGCGGCGCAAGCGTTGTCGCGGGCCAGCACCCCGCTCGAGGTCGCCGCGGCGGTGCTGCGCGAGTGTCTGGTCGAGGTCGACGCGGCGGCCGGTGCGATCTACGTGATGTCGTCACGGGGAGACGCCCTCGAGTTGCTCGACGAGCGCGGTCATCCACCCCGGCTTCTCGGCGAGATCGGCGAGCACACGCTCGATCGCCTCGCGCCCGCCACCGAGGTGGTGCGAACCAAGTCGCCGCTGTTCTTCGAGGACGCTCGCAGCTTCCTCGAGCGCTACCCGAGCTTCGCCGACCTCTACCGGACGGGAGGCTTCGAGGCCACGGCGGCGATCCCGCTGATCGCGCGCGAGGTGGTGCTCGGCGTGATCGCGATCCGCTATCGCCGCCACCACGCGTTCGCCGAGACCGATCGTTCGCTGCTGATCACGTTGGGCGAGCTCTGCGCGCAGGCCCTCGAGCGCGCGCGCTTGCTCGAGGCGGAGATCGCGGCGCGCGCCGAGGCGGAGGCCGCCAGTCGCGCGAAGGACGAGTTCCTGGCGATGCTCGGCCACGAGCTCCGCAACCCGCTCGCACCGATCGCGACCGCTGTCGAGCTGATGAAGTTTCGCGGCGAGACGCACTCGATCCGCGAGCGCGAGGTCATCGAGCGCCAGCTCGGCCACATCACGCGGCTGGTCGACGACCTGCTCGACATCTCGCGGATCACGCGCGGCAAGCTCGAGCTGACGCTGCGCCCCGTCGAGGTCGCCGACGTGATCGGCAACGCGGTCGAGATCGTCAGCCCGCTGCTCGAACAGCGCCACCATCGCCTGACGATGACCGTGCCGCGCGGCCTGACGGTCAACGCCGACTCGGCGCGGCTCGCGCAGATCGTCTCGAACTTGCTCTCCAACGCGGCGAAGTACACGCGGCCCAATGGCCACATCGAGCTGCGCGCGAGCGGGACCGCGGACGAGGTCGTGATCCAGGTGCGCGACAACGGCGAGGGCATCTCGCCGGACCTGCTGCCGCGCATCTTCGATCTGTTCGTCCAGGGCAAGCGCACGTTCGATCGCTCGGACGGCGGGCTCGGCATCGGCCTGTCGCTGGTCAACAACCTGGTGGCGCTGCACGGCGGCAGCGCGAGCGTGACCAGCAACGGCATCCCGGGCGACGGCAGCGAGTTCACGATCCGGCTACCGCGCTTCGTGCGCGTTGTGGCAACGGAGCAGGTCTCGCGCGATGCGCTTCCGGGCGCGCCGATGCGCAAGCGCGTGCTCGTCGTCGACGACAACCGCGACTTCGCCGAGATGCTCGCGGCCACGCTCGCCACCCTCGGCTACGAGGTGACGATGGCCGGCGACGCGATCGATGCGCTCGAGCGCCTCAAGAACTTCGAGGCGGAAGCCGCCGTGCTCGATCTCGGACTGCCCGTGCTCGACGGCTTCGAGCTCGCCCGCCGGATCCAGCAAGAGTTCCCCGATCGCACCCCGCGCCTGATCGCCGTCACCGGCTACGGGCAGCAGCACGATCGCGATCGCAGCGCGGGCGTCGGCTTCGCCGATCACCTGGTCAAGCCGATCGACATCGGCGCGGTGGTCGCCGCGCTCGAGCGCAACTAACGAACGAGGGCTTCGAGGGCCGCCGCGTCGCCGGTCTCCATCGCGGCCTCGACATCGAGCGCGAGCTGATCGCGGCCGATCGTCAGCACCGCTCGGATCGCCTTGCCATCGCGATAGACCGCGTGCGCGTCGCGATCGTCGAGCTTGCCGCGGACCTCGACCCGATCGAAGCGCTCGGCGTGACCGACGTAGCCGAGCGTGACGTCGTGATGCTGGCTCCAGAAGAACGGCACGTCGCGCTGTGCCGGCATGCCGAGCATCGAGCGCGCGACCGCCTGGCCGTGGCGGACCGCGACCTGGAAGTGCTCGATGCGCACCAGCTCGCCGTCGTACGGGTAGCGCGCGATGTCGCCGGCGGCCCAGATCCCGTCGCCGGCTCGCAACTGGTCGTCGACCACGACGCCTCTGTCGATCTTCAGGCCCGCGGCCGCGGCGAGGTCGGTGCGCGGTTTGACCCCAACGCCCATCACCACGAGGTTGGCTTCGAGGCGCGTGCCGTCGTCGAGCATGACGTGATCGGCGGCGATCGAGGCCGGCCTCCTGCCGAGCCGGAATTCGACGCCCTTGCCCTCGTGGACGCGCTTGACGAACGCGCCGACCTCGTCGCCGAGCACCTTCGCGAGCGGCACGGTCTCGGGGCCGACCACGATGACCGCCGCACCGCGCGCCCGCAGCGAGGCCGCGACCTCGAGGCCGATGAAGCTGGCGCCGATCACCACGGCCCGCGTGCTGGCGTTCGCCGCACCTGCGATCGCGCGGCTATCGGCGAGCGTGCGCAGCGTCTTCGCGTGCTCGACGCCGGGTAGTGTCAGCCGGACGGGCTCCGCCCCGGTCGCGATCAACAGCGCGTCCCATCCCAGCGTGGCGCCGTCGGCGAGCCGCACCGTCTTCGCCTTGGCATCGATCGCGGTCACCGAGCCATCGACCAGCGCGATCGACTTGTCGGCGAGCGCGTCGCGCGTGCGCAGGAACACCCACTCCTCGGGTGCCGAGCCGGCGAGGTAATCCTTCGACAGGTTCGGGCGGTCGACCGGATCGGAGCCTTCGCTGCTGACCAGCGTGATCGTGCCGCGATGACCTTCGGCACGCAGCGCCTCGGCGCAGGCGACGCCGGCGGTGCCACCGCCGACGATGACGACGGAGCTCGGAGCAGCGCGCTCCGGTGGCGTCAGCTCCTTCTTCGCCCCGACGCGGATCTTGCCGCCGTCGAGCGCGACGTCGAAGCACGCGATCGCCGCCAGGGCCGGGCCGTGGGCGCGACCGGTCGCGAGATCGAAGCAGGCGTGGTGCCACGGGCAGTGGATCGCGCCGCCGAACACGCGCCCCTCGGCGAGCGGGCCGCCGTAGTGCGAGCAGGTGGCGCCGACCGCGTGGATGTTGCCGCCGTCGCGCACCAGCACCACGGCCTCGCCATCGGCATGACCGAGGAGCGGCGTGCCCTCCTTCAGATCCGCCTCGGCCACGCCCTGCTTCAGATCCGGTCCGCTCAGCGGTGCTTCTGTGCCCATGTCACGGTCTCCTCGTTGAACAACAGAGTGTTGTCTCGCGCTGCACGTTACTCGGGCGGGTAACAAAGTGTGCGGGAGCTGCGGTCGTAAACGGCAAACGGCGTGCGAGTCGCGCGCTCGGCCTTCGCTGCCGTGAAGATGTGAAACACCGGCACGCGCCGGGTCAGCGCGTAGTCGGCGACGATCCGGCGGTGGCAGCGCCACCACACGGCCTCGGCGCACATGATGGCGCAGGTCTCGTGCGCCGCTCGCTCGAGGAGCTCGCGCAACGCGGTCTGGAAGGCCGCCGTCTCGGCATAGTCCGCGTAGTTCTTGAACGACGCGTTGGTCCAGCCGGCGTTCCGCGACGGCTCGATGTCCTGGCGACCGCGCCGGCCGCCGAGCGCCGGCATCACCACGTACGCCATGTCCTCGCGCGGCAACCGGCGGCGCAGCACCGCGGCGTTGAACTGCGGGTTCGCCCGCGATCGCGTGAAGTGCCGGATGTCGACCAGCGTGGTGACCTCCCACGCGGCGAGCGCGAGCACCAGCTCGTCGAGCGTGCGATTCGAGTGCCCGACGGTATAGAGCCGCTTGCGGCGCTTCACGTCCTCAGCCGCGCCAGCAGCGCGCCGCCGAACAGCGCGGCTCCCAGGCCGATCAGGCCGCGGTGCATGCGGAGCCACAGCTCGAGGCTGCGGCCGTGCGAGCGTGCATCGAACGAGCCGTGGGCCCCGCGATCGCCGGGCAGCGGCCGGTCGACGTTGTCGTCGTGGGTCGGCGGCAGCTCGTCGGTGACCTGGGTCTCGTAGCCCTTGCGCGCGAGGTAGCGATCGAGCCAGCCGGGGATCAGACGCTGACCGACGATCGCCTTGATCGTCGACGTGCCGATCCACATCTCGCGGACCGGATGCGCGAGCACGTGCTCGACGGCGTCGGCGATGATCTCGGGCTGATAGATCGGCGGCACCGGCTGTGCGTGCTTGCCGAGCTTGTTGCGCACGACCTCGAACTGCGGCGTGTTGACGGCGGGGAGCTGCAGCATCGACAGCTGGATGTTGCTCCGATCGTGCGCCAGCTCGCAACGCAACGAATCGGTGAACCCGCGGATCGCGGCCTTCGCGGCGCAGTACGCGCTCTGCAACGGGATCGAGCGATAGGCCAGCGCCGAGCCGATCTGGACGATCGCGCCGGCATCGCGGTCGCGCATGTGGCGCAGCGCCGCGAGGGTACCGTGGACGTAGCCGAGGTACGTCACCTCGGTGACGCGGCGGAACTCGGCGGCGTCCATCTCCGCGATCGGCGCGAACACCGACACCATCGCGTTGTTGATCCAGGTATCGATGCGCCCCCACCGCTCGACGATGTACGCCGCGGCAGCATCCACCGCCTCGGCATCGGCGACGTCGAGCGGCAGCACCAGGGCCTGGCCGCCGGCGCGCTCGATCTCGCGGCGGGCGCCATCGAGGCCCTCGAGCCCGCGTGCGATCAGGGCGACGCGGGCACCGCGCTCGCCGAACCGCCTCGCGATCGCGCGCCCGAC
>JAEYYY010000628.1 GCA_023430775.1 Pseudomonadota bacterium | reverse complement strand
GAGCGGATCGCCACCGTCGACACTGCGAGCCGGCGACCGAGCCGCAGCAGGGTTGCGGTCGCGATGATGTCGACCGGCTCGGGTCGCTTCAGAAAGTGAATGTCGAGGTTGGCCGTCGCCATGTGGGGGAGCGGCCCGGCATGGGCGAGCGTCACGAAGTACGCCGCGGTATCGGCCAGCGCCATCATGGCCGGCCCCGAGATGGTTCCGCCGGCTCGCACAAGGTCTGGCCGAAACCTCATGTGGAGGGTGACCTCGTTGTCGACCAGGTTGGTGATCGACCACAGCCGCTTCGACTCGGGAAAGTGGCGGTCCATCAATCCCTCGATGTCTGCGATCGTCATCTTCAACATCGCGCGATGATCGACCAGCGAGCGTATTGGCGCACGGGCGGTTTCGCACGTTCTGCAGCTGCTGCGCGGTTTCGGTCAGCTTTCGGAGTTGGAAATGTTAGACACGTAGCAATGTCGGCAGCCGTCGTTGGGGGGCACACGCATCAGGCCCAGTTCTACGATGACGAGCGATTCCTGGCCGAGCGAGTGGGCGCGTTCCTCCGCGAGGCGCTGCGGACCAACGGCGCCGCGATCGCGATCGGACGGCCCCAGCACCTCGCGTTGATCGAGAGCGATCTGCGCGCGCACCACGATGTCGATGCGCTGCGCGATGCGGGAGCGCTGGTGCTGCTCGATGTCACGACCATGCTCTCCGCGATCCTTCGCGATGGCATGCCCGCCGAGGATCTGTTCGCCGAGCACGTCGGCGCGAAGATGCGCGACTTGATCGCGCGCGGGGTGACCGTCCATGCGTTCGGCGAGATGGTCGACGTGCTGTGGGAGCAGGGTCACCACGACGCGGTGGTCCGGCTCGAACAGCTGTGGGGCGAGCTGCTCGCGGTCGCGCCGTTCAAGCTGCTGTGCGGCTACCGACTCGGTCGCTTCGATTCGCACAGTCACGCGTTCGACAGCATCTGCGGGCTGCACGACACCGTCGCGGCGCAGCACGTCGTCGTCGATCACGGCGATGCGCCGCTCGCGCACACGCTGGTGCAGCTCGAGCAACGCGCGCGCGCCCTCGAGGTCGAGGTCGAACGCCGCACCAAGCTCGAGACGCGGATGCTCGGTCTGCTCGAGCTCAGCGCGCGGCTCAACGTGGCACACACGCGCGAGGATGTGGCGCAGCTCGCGGTCGAGGCCGGGAAGAAGTCCGTCGAGGCGGTCACTGCCGCGCTGTGGATGGTCTCGGCGGATGGCGCGTTTCTCGAGCTGGTCTCCGGCGACTGCGTCGGCGGCGTCAGCCGTGTACCGCTCGACGGCGACACGCCACTCGCCACCGCGGTGCGCGAGAACCGAGCGGTCTTTCTCGGCTCGCTCGCGGACTACGAGCGCCAGTTTCCGGCGTCGTTCGAGCGCACGCGCGCGGCTCGGGATCCCTCGCACATTGCCTACGCACTGTTGCCGGTGGTCGGCGAGACCCGCCGGCTCGGTGGCATCTGGTTCGCCTACGATCGCGAGCGCGCGTTCCTCGCTCCCGAGCGAACGTACAAGGAGATCGTGGCGCGCCACTGCGCGCTGGCCCTCGAGCGCGTCGCGCTGCTCGAGAAGGAGAAGCACGCGCGCGCCGAGAGCGAGCTGCTCTACGCGCTGACCAGCGAGGTCGCCGTCGCCGAGGATCTCGAGAGCGTCTACAGCACGGCGCTGACCACCGTGCAGTTCGGCACCCGCGCCGATCGCACCGCGATCCTGCTGTTCGATGACGATGGCGTGATGCGCTTCAAGGCGTGGCGCGGGCTCTCCGAGACGTACCGCGCGGCCGTCGAGGGTCACTCGCCATGGCAAGCCGATGCCATCCAGCCCACGCCGATCGCGGTCGCCGACACCGAGACCGACCCCGCGTGGGCGTCGTATCGCGACGTGTTTCGTGCCGAGGGCATCCGGACGCTCGCGTTCATTCCGCTGGTCTATCGCCGCAAGCTGATCGGCAAGTTCATGCTCTATCGCGATCGACCGCCGGCGTTCACGCCGCGCGAGCTCCAGCTGGCGATGACCGTCGCGTTTCATGTCGGCGAGGCGCTCGCCCGCAAGGCCGACGAGGTGGCGATCGCGCGTGCCCTCGCCGAGGAGAAGGAAGCGCACGTCATGGCCGAGGAAGCCACGCGTGCCCGCGAGGAGATCCTGTCCGTCGTCTCGCACGATCTGCGAAATCCGCTCGGCGCGATCCTGATCGGAGCGAGCTCGCTGCTCCAGGTCGATGGCGATCGCCGCGTCGCCGGCATCGCCGGGCGGATCCATCGCCAGGCCGAGCGGATGGCGCGGCTGATCGAGGACCTCGTCGACTTCGCGGGCATCCAGGCCGGCAAGCTCGTCATCGATCCGGTCGAGCACCTGCCCACCGAGATCATCCACGCGGCCACCGATCTGCTCGCCCCGCTCGCCGAGGAGCGCGGGCTGACGCTCGAGACCACGGTGCAGCCGGGCCTGCCGGCGATCCGCTGCGATTCCGAGCGCGCGCTCCAGGTGATGTCGAACCTGGTGTCCAACGCGCTCAAGGTCACGCCGCGAGGTGGCCAGGTGAAGATCGGCGTCGAGGCGCGCGACGCCGACGTCGTGTTCTTCGTCAACGATACCGGTCCCGGGATCGACAGCGCCGAGCTGCCCAGGCTGTTCGAACGCTACTGGCGCGGCAAGGCCTCGCAGTACCGCGGCGCCGGGCTCGGGCTCTCGATCGCGCGCGGCATCGTCGACGCGCACGGTGGCAAGATCTGGGCGGAATCCACGGTCGGCGTCGGCAGCACGTTCTACTTCTCGCTGTCCGCGGGAAATTAGTCAGACCCTTCTGCGAGGCTGGAGCGCCGATGCGGTTGCTCCACACGTCCGACTGGCACCTGGGGCACCTGCTCCGCGGTGAGGTCGCGCGCGAGTACGAGCACGCCGCGTTCTTGAAGTGGCTGCTCGGCACCTGCGTGCGCGAGGCCGCCGATGTCCTGCTGATCACCGGCGACGTGTTCGATAGCGCCACGCCGTCGGCCAGCTCCGAGCGCGCGTGGTTCGAGTTTCTCGCCGCCGCGCGCCGTGCGCGTCCCGCGATGGACATCGTCGCGATCGCCGGCAACCACGATTCGCCGGCCAAGCTCGGTGCCGCGTCGAGCGTGCTGCGCGAGCTCGGGGTGTTCGTGATCGGCTCGCTGCCGCGTGCGCACGGCGAGCTCGATCTCGATCGGCTGCTGATCCCCGTCGCCGGTGGTTGCGGGCTGATCGCCGCGGTGCCGTTCTTGCGGCCCGCCGATCTGCCGTCCGATCCAAACCCGCTCGAGGCGATCTATGGCGAGGTGGTCGCCGCGGCCAGCGCTCGGCGCGCTGCGGACCAGGCGCTGATCGTGACCGGCCACCTCTATGTTGCCGGCGCCGATACCAGGTACTCGTCGGAGCGCCGGGTCTCGATCGGTGGCCAGGAGTCGGCGCCGCTCCGGCTGTTCCCCGAGACGATCGATTACGTTGCCCTCGGTCACATCCACCGCGCCCAGCACGTCGGCCGGTGGACGATCCGCTACGCGGGGGCCCCGATCCCGCTGTCGCTCGACGAGTCCTGGTACCCGCATCAGGTCGTTGCCATCGACTTCGAGGCCGGTCGCGTGCGCGATCTCCGCGCCCTGCCGATCCCGCGCGCGATCGAGATCGTGCGCGTGCCCGAGGTCGGCGCGGCGCCGCTGCACGAGGTGCTCGCCAGCCTCGATCTGTTGCCGCGGCTGCGCGGTGCCGAGGATTCGCCGAGCCGGCCGTTCCTCGAGGTGGTCGTCAAGCTCGATGCGCCGCAGCCGCGGCTGCGCTCGCTGATCGAGGCTGCGCTCGAGGGCAAGCACGCGCGGCTGGTGTCGCTACACGTCGAGGCCACCGGCGATCGCGCCGCGCTGGGCGATCGGCTCGCCGCGAGCTCGGGCATCCAGCGGCTCGCCGAGCTCGATCCGCGGGATGTCTTCCTCGAGCTGTGGGCGCGCGATCACGCAACGCCGCCCTCCCCTGCCGTGCTCGCCACGTTCGATCGGCTGCTCGCCGAGGTGCGCGGCGATCGCGAGGACCCGGCGTCATGACGCTCCTCGACGGCTGCAAGCTCGCGAGCCTCGCCGGCGAGCTCGAGATCCGCGCGCCGCGGGCGATCGCGGGCTGCGAGGCTGCGGCATGAAGATCCTCGCCATCCGCGGCTGCAATCTCGCGAGCCTCGCCGGGGAATTCGAGATCGACCTGACGCGCGCGCCGTTCGCGGACACCGGCGTGTTCGCGATCGTCGGCAACACCGGCGCGGGCAAGTCCACGCTGCTCGATGCGTTGTGCGTGGCGCTGTTCGATCGCACGCCGCGGTTGTCGAATCACAGCCGGGTGACGGTGGGCCGTAGCGACGACGATCCGGCCACGCTCGGCGCCCACGACGCGCGCACGCTGCTGCGGCGTGGCGCGGCCAACGGCTATGCCGAGGTCGACTTCGAGGCCGGCGATCACAAGCGCTACCGCGCGCGCTGGTCGGTGCGGCGGGCGCGCAACCAGATCGACGGCACGCTCCAGGATCAGCAGATGTCGCTGACCTCGCTCGATGGCAACGAGCGGCTGAGCGGCACCAAGACCGAGACGCTCAAGGCGATCGCGAGCCGGCTCGGGCTGTCGTTCGATCAGTTCCGCCGCTCGGCGCTGCTCGCACAGAACGACTTCGCGGCGTTCCTGCGCGCCGATGGCCGCGATCGCAGCGAGCTGCTCGAGCGGATGACCGGCACCGAGATCTACTCGCGGCTGTCGATCGCGGCGCACCTGCGCGCCTCGCTCGCCGAGCAGCAGCTGCGCGAGACGCGCGCCGCCGCTCACGCCATCGCGGTGCTCGATGCCGAGGCGCGCGTGATGGCCGAGTCCGATGCCGCGCTCGCCGACGATGCGAAGCGCGCCGCGCGTGCCCGCCTCGACGCCGCGGAGGTCGCTGCGCGGTGGCTTGCCGAGGAGACCGCGCGGCGAGATGCGCTGGTCGCCGCGGAGCGCCAGCGCGATGCCGCGATCGCGGCCAGCGCTGCCGCCGCGCCCGAG
>JAEYYY010000468.1 GCA_023430775.1 Pseudomonadota bacterium | reverse complement strand
CCGGTTGGCGATGTCCTCGAGCTGCGCGCTGACTTCGTGCGCTGACGCCGTGGAGCGCATTACGCCTCCAGCTCCCGCCCGAGAGTGAACGTCGGCACGAACCGGCCGTTCATCTCGTCGTACACGCTCATCGCCAAGTCGGCCTTCGGCATGCGAACCCGACCAAGCTCGACGGCCAATGAAACCGGCAGAGCCGGAAACACATGGAGCGGAGAACGATCTCCATGTGCCACTTTGATCGCGTGAAACGCTTGCCGAGCGAACATCCTGAACTCGGCAACGTGGGCGCGGCAGCGCACGAGGTCATTGTTGGGCTTCGGGACGTTCAGCGACCAAATGCTTGCGGACTCGCCGAGCACTGCGTGAATTCGGCGAGGTGTGATTTCGCCGCTGATGCTCAGCGACAATGCTGGTGCACCCTCGGTGTTCTCAGGGGGCGTCAGAGAGATCCCAAGCGGACCATGCGCCGCATCTGCTTCCCACTTCCACCCAGGCGGTTCTCGGTGCAGTTGAAAGACCTCGGCGCCGCCGATATCGCCGAGCTCTGCGCCGAGGGCGATGAGGAGCGGTTGAGGGGCCAGAGCGAACACCGACGCATGGGGCAGCGAACCTGCGTCGCGCAATGACTTGACCTTCTGCTGAAACGAGGCTCGAAGCTGCCGAAGCTCCTGCTTCCAGAAATCGGGCTCGTTGTCGCGCGTCGCGCTATTGCGCAACCCCAGTTCGATGGCGCACCGCTCCGCCGGATATCGATCAGGCTGGAGTGCTTCTCGCCCCTCGTCGAACGAGACAGAGACTGACTGTGAACCGATGTTGGCGCAGTAAGAGAGGAGATGGCTTTGCTTCTGCGAGGGCTCGGTCACCATCTCGATTCGAGCTTCGTGCTGCCGCTTCATCGTCTGCAGCCTGCTCACGGAATGACCAGCAACGTCCGCGATGTCGATGAGGCGGTGGTGCGTGTCGCATTATGCCGACTACCCGATTATGCCGCGTAGGAGGTCGGTCTCCGACGAGGACTCGGTTTCGTACGCGGCATAATCCGGCGGCCTGATCCTGGGCTCCTTCCGGCCAACAGCCGGGTGGAGGCGCCATGGATGCTGTTGCGACGGTCCGGATTTCCGGACCACTCACGTGTCATGTCGAAGGGTTTGCCGCTGAGCTGAGAGCGCACGGCTACACCGAGCTCTCGCTCAGGAATCAGCTCCGCTTGATGGCCGACCTGAGTCGATGGCTGGAGAGAGCCAAGACAGCGGTGGACGGGATCAATCACGAGGTCGTGGCGCGATTCTTGGCCAAGCGCCGCAGCACGCACACCCAGTTCATCACCGAGCGAGCAGTCGCTCCACTACTTCGATACCTCCACGTGGCTGGCGTGGTCTCCGTCGCACCTCCAGAGCGACGTTCGGCCAATGAGCTACTTCGCGAGTACGAGCGCTACCTCGTCGAGGAAAGAGACGTGCAGCCCGATCGACGGGCCCTCTGTCTCGCAGTCGCTGGCGAGTTCCTCGATCGCAAGCGCGTGGCGGCGCTCAAGGCCAAGGACGTCACTCGGTTCGTCGACGCGTGCGCGGGTAGGCCGGGGCTGTCAGGCGCGTTGAGCGCGCTCCGATCGGTGTTGCGCTTCCTGTTCTCCACGTCCAAGACCACGCTCAATCTGGTTCATGCGGTCCCTTCGGTGCCGCGATGGAAGCTGGCGTCGCTCCCGAAGTTCCTCGAGACGAGCGAGCTCGACGCCGTGTTCGCGACCTGCGATCGCCGGACGCTGGTTGGCTGTCGCAACTACGCCGTACTCGTTCTGCTCGGGCGACTGGGCCTGCGAGCCGGCGAGGTGGCCGCGCTTCGGCTCGACGATATCGACTGGACGACCGGCGAGCTCGTGATTCGCGGCAAGGGCCGCGCGTTCGGGCGGCTGCCTTTGCCGGCCGACATCGGCGAGGCCATGGCGGCCTACCTGCAGCGCGCCACGCGCAGCAAGACCACGCGCGCGGCGTTCGTGCGCTGCCGCGCGCCGTACGACGCGGTGCAGCCTGGAGCGATCATCGCGATCGCGAAGACTGCGCTGCGCGCCGCCGGGATTCCCAGCGGCGGGGCGCACCGTCTGCGCCACACCGCGGCGACTCAGATGCTGCGCCGTGGCGCATCGATGACCGAGATCGCCCAGGTGCTGCGGCATCGACACGTGGACACGACTGCCATCTACGCCAAGGTCGATCGCGACTCGCTTCGTTCGATTGCAAAGATCTGGCCCGTCGATGTCGTCGACATCGGACACCTTCGCGCGCTCGCGCATGTGTGGCCCGGAGGTGCAGCGTGACCGCGCTGCGTCGTGCGCTTGCTGCATACCTCCAGACTCGTCGTGCGCTCGGTTTCAAATCGAAGCGGGATGGCGAGCTGCTGCCGCAGTTCGTCGCATATCTCGACGAGCGGGGAGCTTCGTTTGTTACCACTGCGGCAGCGGTCGCATGGGCGGCACAGCCGCGCGATGCAGCGCCGGAGTGGTGGACGCAGCGACTCGTCGTCGTTCGTGGGTTCGCGAAGTACTTGCAGACCATCGAGCCGCGGACCGAAGTTCCGGCGCTCGACCACTTGCCGCACCACCGAACGCGTTCCGCGCCGTACGTGTACTCGACCGCCGATGTCACAGCGCTGCTGTCGGCGACAGATACGCTGCGCTCGCCTCTAAGGGCGATGACGTACAAGACGTTGCTTGGGCTCGTCGCTGTGACCGGCATGCGTGTCGGTGAGGTGGTCGCACTCGACGAGCGCGATGTCGATCGTCGCCGTGCCACCCTCGTGATCCGAAAGACGAAGTTCGACAAGTCCCGTGAGGTGCCACTACACGAAACGACCGTTGAAGCGCTCGATCGCTATCGCCGCGAGCGCGACCGACTCGCGCCAAGAAAGAGATCGACGAGCTTCTTCATCTCTACCGTCGGCAAGCGGCTCATCTACAACAATGTCCACGAGACGTTCTTGCGGCTGGTCTATGCGGCCGGACTCGGCAAGCGTCGTCCGCGGCCCACCATCCACGACCTACGGCACTCGTTTGCGATCCAGACCGTCCTCGGCTGGTACCGCGACGGCGTCGATGTCGAGGCTCGACTGCCGATCTTGTCGACGTACCTCGGCCACGTCGGACCGTCGTCCACGTACTGGTATCTGACCTCCGTCCCCGAGCTCCTCGAAGCAGCCACGATTCGCCTTGAGCGTTCAAGGGTGAAGCAGTGACGCTCGTCGCCGGCCTCCTAGAGGCATTCTTCACAGAGCGCCTCCAGCATCAACGAAACGCCAGCCCAAACACGGTTGCCGCGTACCGCGACACGTTCCGCCTCTTGCTCGCGTTCGCGCAGGAGCGTTTGCGCAAGCCGCCGTCCGCGCTGCCGCTGACCGATCTCGACGCGACGCTCGTGGCCGCGTTTCTCCAGCACCTCGAGAAGCAGCGTCGTAACAGCATCCGCACGCGAAATGCCCGGCTCGCGGCAATCCACTCCTTCTTTCGCTACGTCGCTCTCCAAGAGCCCGGTCACAGCGCGACTTGTCAGCGTGTTCTCGCCATTCCGACGAAGAAGGCCGAGCGCAAGCTCGTCACATCGCTTACCCGGCTCGAGCAGGAAGCGTTGCTCGCCGCACCGGATCGGGCGACCTGGCTTGGCCGTCGCGACTACGCGATCATCGTGCTTCTCCTGCAGACCGGTCTTCGCGTCTCGGAGCTGCGAGACCTCCGCTGCGAGGACGTTGTCCTCACCGCTGGAGCACACGTGCGATGTCGCGGCAAGGGGCGCAAGGAGCGGTGCACGCCGCTCACGCGCGAGACTGTCTCAGTGATCAAGGCTTGGCTCGTCGAGCGTGACGGGCTTCCAGCTGAGCCCGCCTTTCCAAGTCGACGCGGAGCAGTGCTCAGTCGCGATGCCGTCGAGCGTCTCGTCGCGAAACACACCGAGATCGCCGGCGCTTCGTGCGCTTCCCTTAGAACCAAGAACGTGACGCCGCACGTTCTTCGCCACACCACCGCGGTATCGCTGCTCCAGGCCGGCAACGACCGATCGGTCATTGCGCTCTGGCTTGGTCACGAGTCGATCGAAACCACGCAGATGTATCTCGACGCAGACCTCTCGATGAAGGAGCGGGCACTCGCACGCACCGCGCCGCTCCACGCCAGCCCTGGTCGCTATCGCCCCGACGACACCCTTCTCGCCTTCTTGAGCGGGCTCTGATTATGCCGCGTAGACTGACCGCATCCTCGTCGAGAGGACCACCACCACGCGGCATAATCCGGTAGTCGGCATAATGCTCGTTATGCCGCGCGCGGCATAACTTGCAGAGCAGCATCAAGTTGCTGATGTCGCTCGCGAGAAGCGCGGACAACGTTGCGTGACCCCGCGGCCCGTCCGGCTTGTCCGAAACAATGTGTGCGATGTACGCGGTGTTGAACTCTGCTTTGGTGAGTTCATCGAGCCAGAGGCGCTGTGGACACCCGTCGTACTGACACTGGCCAGCCGCTTTCCCCCACAACCGGAATTTGACGCTATCTGGGATGTACGTGACGGACATGTTCCCCTTCCCCTTTTTCATCGGCGAGCCGGCACGATCTGGTCGACGACTCCGCGCAGCACGTTGCGGAACCGCTTGGCGTCGCATCGCCGCAACGCATCGATCAGCTCCTCCATCGGAAGCACTGGGCTGTCTCCGTACCGATAG
>JAEYYY010000745.1 GCA_023430775.1 Pseudomonadota bacterium | reverse complement strand
CCGCAGGCCGGCACGGTGGTGACGGATCACGAGCCGGTCGAGTTCTTCGTCACGATGGACAACGTCGACTCGCTCGAGGATGTCGTGCTGACGGTCGACGGCGTGCCGCAGAGCGATGTCACGGTGTCGCCGGCGCCCAACGGCGGCCGTTGCGATCCGTGTCAGGTCCGGGTCACGTGGGCCGCGTTGAACGCCAAGGAAGGCCTGCGCGTCGTCGGCATCCAGGCGATCGCGGATGGCGAGCGGTCGCCCGGCGACGTCGTCGACATGCTCTTCGACGACGTTCCGGAGATCGCGCGCATCACGCCGCAGGAGGACGAAGACCTGCTGGGCGTCGGCACGGTGCATGTCGAGGTCGATGTCATCGAGCGTGGCGAGGCGACGATCCAGCTCGACATCGACGGCCTGCCCGCCGACACCAAGACGTCCGACGAGTGCCTGACGGCGGGTGGCTGCACGCTCGCATACACCTGGGACACGGCCGTGTTGCCTGCGGGCCTGCACGAGCTTCGCGTCACCGTCACCGACAACAAGGGCAACACCGCCCTGGACACCCGCACCGTCGAGCTCGACGACACCATCGACGTCACCTCGCTCCAGGTCACCGGTCAAACGGACTCGGGCACCCTCGAGATCGAGGTCTACGCGTTCGACGACACGACGAACCAGTTCCTCGGCTGCGCCGGCAGCGCGCACGGCACCGGTCCGGTCGACGTCTCCGACGTGCTCTATCCGATCAGCGCGCGCCTCGTCAGCCCGACCGGCGAGACCCTGCGTGGCAGCGACCTCGCCGACAAGATCGTCCGCTTCGAGATCTGGGAGGACGACGACGACCCGGTATGCCCGACCTTGTTGAATCCGAACGGTAACAACCTCGTCGGCACGTCGCCGGCGAAGACGGTGACCGCGTGGCAGGACACGCCCCAGCCGATCAGCTTCGGCAGCGTCACCAACATGAGCTTCTCGATCGGCCGCCCACTCTCGAAGTAGGGACAGTCTCCACTTATGCCACTTAGGTGGTTCAACCCACCGAAAGTCTTGGGTCGCTCGGTGACAGACTCCACTTAGCAACCGCAAGCACACTCGGACGATGGTCCGGCCGTGCGAACCATCAGAACGTCAGTCCCCGGCGTCGTGTATCACCTGATCTCGCGTTTCGCGAACGGCCACTGGTTCATGAAGGGCGACGAGGAGCGTACCCAATACCTGTCGCTGCTCGGCCGGGGCCTCTCTGACTCTGACTGGAGTTGCATCTCATTCGCCTTGATGAGCAGCCATGTTCACCTCGGGGTGATCGCGGGTGAATCGCCGCTCGAGTCATGGGCCAAGCGGGCGCACACGCCGTTCGCGATGTTGATCAATGCGCGCGAAGAACGGTTCGGCTCGGTGTTCGCCCGAGGCCCGAAGGATCACGCCGTTCCACCGCACCGCATCGGTGCTTTGATTGCTTACATCCATAACAACCCCGTTCGCGCCGGAGTGGTCGAGAGCCCGGCGGAAAGCACATGGACGAGCCACCGCGCTTATCTCGGAACCGCTGCAGCTCCACGATGGCTCCAAGTCGACAAGGGCTTGGCTCTGAGCGAGCTCGCCACCGTGAAGGAATTCGATGCCTGGGTCAGAACGAACCCCGAAGACCCGAGCCGAGAGCTTGTTGGATTGCGTCGTCGGGGAAACGAGCTCGGTCAGTTCGAGTTTGGGACACCGACGTCGGATGGTCGGATAGCGATGCCGCTTCTTGGTCGCCCGTGGACCGCAACTCGCATCGACCCACGCTGGGTAGTCGCTGTTACCGCAGCGATATTCAACGTCGAGCGAGCTGACCTGAGCTCGCGATCGAGGAGTCCGGTGATCGTGGCGGCTCGCCGTATCGCGATTCACGCGGCAATCGCACTCGGCGTTTCTGGATACGACATCGGAATCACGATCGGCCTCTCCAAGAGCGCCGTCTCGAAGATCAAGCTGACGAAGCTCGACGGTGTCATGACCGGCCTACAACAGCGAGTGATCGAGCGAGTCCGTCAGCTCACCGGCAATTCAACACTGTCCCCGACGGGCGACGAGATTCCGCGTAGATAACTACTCGAAGTGGCATAAGTGGAGACTGTCCCTAAATCAGCGGTGCGCCGGTGGCCTTCTGTGCGGCGTCGCGGGTGACGCCGGGCGCGAGCTCGATGACGCGGAAGCCGTGGCCCGATGGCTCGAACACGCCGAGGTCGGTGATCACGAGCGAGACCGTCTTGGTGGCGGTCAGCGGGTAGTCGCAGCGCGGCACGAGCTTGTGCTCCTGCTTCTTCGTCACGTGCTGCATCATCGTGATGATCCGGCGCGCACCCGACGCGAGATCCATCGCACCGCCGATGCCCATCACCTTGCCACCGGGGACCGCCCAGTTCGCGAGGTCGCCACCCGCCGAGACCTGCATCGCACCCATGATCGCGAGGTCGACGTGACCACCGCGGATCATGCCGAACGAGAACGCCGAGTCGAAGGTGGAGCCGCCGGGCAGGACGGTGACCGTTTGCTTGCCGGCGTTGATCAGGTTCGGATCCTCGTCGCCCTCGTACGGGAACGGCCCCATGCCGAGCAGGCCGTTCTCGGAGTGCAGCCAGGCGTGGCCTTCTGGGAGGTAGTCGGCGACCTGCGTGGGCAGGCCGATGCCGAGGTTGACGATCGAGCCCTCGGGGATTTCACGCGCCGCGCGGCGCGCCATGTCTTCGGTCGACCACGTCATGGCTGCGCTCGCTTCCTCGTCGTCTTGTACTCGAACGCATTCTCGTGCTCGGGCACGTGGATGATCTTGTGAACGAAGATGCCCGGCGTGTGGACATCGTCGGGATCGATCGCGCCGTTGTCGACGAGCTTGTCGCACTCGCACAGCGTCAGCTTCGCGGCCGACGCCATGATCGGATTGAAGTTGCGGGCGGTGCGCCAGTAGCGAAGGTTGCCGAACCGGTCGGCGACCGCCGCGCGAACCAGCGCGAGGTCGGCGCGCAGCGCCTTCTCGAGGACGTAGAGGCGACCATCGATCTCGCGCGTCTCCTTGCCCTCGGCCACGACGGTGCCGACACCCGTCGGCGTGAAGAACGCCGGGATGCCGGCACCGGCGGCACGCATGCGCTCGGCGAGCGTGCCCTGCGGCGTGATCTCGACCTTCACCTCACCGGAGGCCATCCGCGTGTGGAGGTCGT